>NZ_JARGEO010000011.1:0-166772 GCF_029210525.1 Mycoplana sp. MJR14 | reverse complement strand
CGGCGGGCTTGTGGTCGCGGTAGGTCATGATCCAGTTGGTGCAGTTGGCGTCGGTGCCGTTCAGGACGTTGGCGGCGCGTACGGCCTCCATTTCCTGCGGGCGGCAGGGGTTCATGATGGCGCTGGTCATGCCGGCGCCGATCACCATCGGGATGAAGCCGGCATTGATGCCGTGGCGGTGCGGCAGGCCGAAGGAGATGTTGGAGAGGCCGCAGGTGGTGTTGACCTTCAGCTCGTCGCGCAGGCGGCGGAGCAGCGCGAAGACCTGGCGGCCGGCGTCGCCGAGCGCGCCGATCGGCATGACGAGCGGGTCGACGACGACGTCCTCCGGCTTGATGCCGTGATCCATGGCGCGCTCGACGATCTTCTTGGCGACGGCGAAGCGGACGTCGGGGTCCATCGAAATGCCGGTCTCGTCGTTGGAGATCGCCACCACCGGCACGTTGTACTTCTTGACGAGCGGCAGGATCGCCTCGAGCTTCTCCTCCTCGCCGGTGACCGAGTTGACCAGCGGCCGGCCCTTGGCGACCTTGAGGCCGGCCTCGATCGCGGCGGTGACGGAGCTGTCGATCGACAGCGGCACGTCGACGAGGCCCTGGACGATCTCCAGAGTCTTGACCAAAAGCGGCGGCTCGGTCTCGTTCGGGTTGACGGCGGTGACGCCCGCATTGACGTCCAGCATCGTGGCGCCGGCCGCGACCTGCTCCAGCGCATCCTTGATCACGGTGTCGAAATTGCCCTCCACCATCTCGGCCGCCAGCTTCTTGCGGCCGGTCGGGTTGATCCGCTCGCCGATGACGCAGAACGGCTGGTCGAAGCCGATGACGATTTCGCGGGTGGCGGAAGCGACGATGGTGCGGGTCATGAATGTTCCTCTGGTCGGGTCGGCGACAAGCTATCGCGCGAAAATTGCGGTTACAAGGCGGAGCGGCCGATCGGGCCGAAGGTCAATGCGGATGGTGGGCGGCAATCCCGGCCATTTCCTGCTGGTTCTGTTCCTTGCCCTCGCGCACCTCCTCGATGCGCTCGGCCACCAGCTGGTCGACGGGGTTCGGCTCGCGCCGCCAGGGCTTGCGACCCTTGAGCACACCGGATTCGTGGACGATCTCGGCCACGTATTCCTCCTGGCGGTAGGCCATGACGTGGATGCCGGACACGCCCTCGATCTCCTTCACCTCGTTGATGATGTCGATGCAAAGCTGCTTGCCTTCCTTCTTCTGGTCCTGCGCGCCTTCGAGGCGGGTGATGACCGAATCGGGAATGTGGATGCCGGGCACGTTGGAGCGGATCCAGCGGGCGGTCTTGGCAGAGGCCATCGGGCCGACGCCGACGAGGATGTAGCACTTCTCGTGCAGGCCGAGGTCGCGGACCTTCTTCATGTATTCCCTGAACATCGGCACGTCGAAGCAGTACTGGCTCTGCACGAACTGGGCGCCGGCCTCGATCTTCTTGGCAAGGCGATAGGGGCGGAAGTCGTAGGGCGGCGCGAAGGGGTTGATGGCAGCGCCGAGAAAGACCTTCGGCGGCGTCGTCAGCTTGCGGCCGGAGAGGAACTTGGCATTGTCGCGCATGATCCGCACGGTCTCCAGCAGCGACATGCAATCAAGGTCGAAGACGGGCTTGGCGCCCGGCTGGTCGCCGGCCTGCACGCCGTCGCCGGTCAGGCACATGATGTTGCAGACGCCCATGGCCGCCGCCCCCAGCACGTCGCCCTGGATGGCGATGCGGTTCTTGTCGCGGCAGGCGATCTGCATGATCGGCGCATAGCCCATGCGGGTGAGCAGCGCGCAGATGCCGACCGACGACATGTGGCAGTTGGCACCGGAGGCATCGACGGCGTTGATGCCGTCCACCCAGCCGTCGAAGATCGCCGCGCGCTCGTAGACGTCCTCGGGGTTGGCGCTGTCGGGCGGGTTCAGTTCGGCGGTGACGGCGAACTCGCCGCGGCGCAGCACGCGCTCCAGCCGGCCGAGCGAGGAGTGGCCGGGCAGGGGATCGAGCGGCAGGTGCGGCCCGAGCGGATTTTCGTCGATATGGGCCATGGCTCAGGCGTCCTTTCCGGCAGCCGCCTCGCGGGCGGCGGCGGCTTCGGCGGTGACGCGCAGCCAGGACGAGGTCTCCCGCAGCGACTGGTTCACCGGCTTCTGCACGTTCATGATGGCATTTCCCTTCGCCATGTTCTGCGAGCCCTTCCAGGCCTGGACCCAGACGCAGGGCATGTCCGGCTCGACCTCGCAATTGCCGTTGGCGCGCACGCCGCCGCAGGGGCCGTTGCGCAACTGCTTCGGACAGTTCATCGGGCATGACATGCCGGTCGACGACAGTGCGCACTGGCCGCACATGCGACAGTCGAACAGGAAGCCCTTCACATGGCGCTCGACGAAGGTCACCGGCCGTTCGACGCGCTCGTAACCGAGACGCTTCCAGAGCGGGTGCAGCAGCAGGAAGGTCGCGGCGAAGCGATTGTAGAACCACTCGAAGAAGCGGGAATGGCGGACAGCCCAGAGGCGGACGGTGTACTTGTGGCGGGAGCGGCGGTTCGGCGAGACGCCGGCCGGCGTGTAGGCGCCGGTGGCGGCCTTCTGCGCGGGTGCGGCGTTGCCGGGCTTGGGGTCAGCCATCGTCGCGGCCCCCGGCCTTGACCAGCGCCACCAGCCGTTCGCGGCCGTAGGCGGCCTCGAGCTCCGCCGCCGCCTTGTCGGCCTCGGCCTCCAGGTCGTCGGAGACGGGCACCGGATCGGCCTTGCGCCATTCGGCGAGGTAGTCGTCGGTCTCGGCGGCGCCGGTGCGCATGGCGCACATGTCGATCGCCTCGGTGAAGCGCAGCGACAGCTCGCGCTTGGCCGTCCTGCGACCCTGCTTGATGATGACCTGGGCGGGGATGTCACGCCAATAGACGATGATGCGGTCTGCCATGAATATTCTCCTCGGTCCCGACAATGCTTGCTGCAGGGCCCGCTGGCTGCGCTCGCCACGACCGGGCATCGCTCAAAAGCGACGTCGGATTTGACCGTGCGCGGACGGCGGCCGCAACCGCTGTGGATCGCCCTGGCAAACCGCAACGAATGGCCCGGGTTACCAGATGCCGCGCGTCACGCCGGTCCACAGCCAGCGCCACACGGTCGGATGATACCATTGCCGCGAGGGCTCGCCCGCAGCCGGCTGCGGCTGCAGCCGGCCGGCCAGCGCGTCCTCGACCGCGCGCACGGCGATCTCGGTGCCGGCGGCCGTCAGAAGCAGGGGATAGGTGTGCATCGTGTCGCCGCGCGACGGCGTCACGCGGACCCGGTGCAGGACGCCGCCGGTGTCGACGCCGGCATCGACGAGATGGACAGTGGCGCCGAAATTGGCCTCGTCGCGCATCACCCGCGCCCAGTAGCCGCCCTGCTGGCCGCGATACTGCGGATTGATGCCGGCATGGTAGTTGAGGACCGGGCAGGGGATGGCCGCAAGGGTCTGCGCCTTCAGCATGCGGCAGCTCACGAGGAAGAGCACGGCCGGCTTCAGCTCGGCGATCGCGCGCCGGAACGCCTCGCCGTTGGCGCTGTCGACCTGGATGCGCCGCAGCGCCGGGTCGGCCACGGCATCGACGCCGAATTCGCGGATGATCGCCTCCGAACGGCGGCGGGCGAGCGGCTTGCCGAACTTGGACACCGCCATGGTCGCGATCTGCCCGAGCGCCGTCGCCCAGCCGAGACGGCGCGCCTTCTGCCGCAGCATCGCCGTCTTCGATTCCGGCTTCTCCGCGATCACGACGAGATCGGGAAAGCGGCGCTTCAGCGCATTGATGATGATTTCCGGGTTGGGACCGCCCTGGGTGAGGACGACGACGCGGCCGGGTCGGACATCAGCCCGCCGCAAGGCGTCTGCTTGCCCATCCGTTGCCGTGGCCGGCGTGACCTGTCCTGCAATGTCCGTCATCTCTGCCCGCCGTTGAACATGCCCGCCGCTCGCCGTCGGGCCCATCGCGGCGAACCTTAGCGGCGGGACCTTTTCAAATCGTGCATGCGCTGCGTGCAGATTGGGCCCGACACGCGGCGGAAAGGCGGGCTCAGTTGCCGGAGGGCGTCCGCAGACCGGTCAGGGCAGGGGCGAGATCGCCATAGCCGGTGAAGCGGTATTCGTATTCGAGGCCGAGATAGTCGGCCGCCGCGCGCGCCTTGCGTTGCAGTTCCTCGTCCTCGACCTGCGAGAGATAGACGAGCTTGCGATAATTGCCGAAATACATCGGCAAAAGCTGCGGATGCCGGTCGAGGCCGAGCGGCTCGACGACGAAGGCCTCGAACTGGCGGGCGAGGAAGTCGGTCAGGAAGAAGGACGTGACGTCGTCGTCGTTTCTGGAAAACGCCTCGTTGCCGGCAAAGAAGGAATAACAGTGCGGGCCTTCGATCCGGGCGACGCCTTCGCGGGCACAGAGCGCGTCCAGCAGGCCGCCGGTGCCGCAATCCGCATAGCCGACGAAGATGCGTTCGATGCCCTCGGCGCGGGCTTCGGCGATTGCCTGCTCGACGCCGGGCGCGATCTTTTCCGGATAGGCGTGCCAGATGGCGGGAAGACATTGCAGGTCGATGTGGTCGAGGCTATTGGCCTTGCAGACGGCGATCACCTCGCGCGCGATGGCGCCACATGCGATGACGCGAACTTTTTCGTCATTCGCGCGTTGAAGCGGAGAATTGTCGTCCCATACTTCATTGCTGTTGGCATTCATCGAGAGGAACCCCGACCATGACGATCAAATCCCTGTCCAAGATCAGCCTCGTGCTTGCAGCCCTGGCGACGCTTTCCGCCTGCGGCAACACGATCCGCGGCATCGGCCAGGACGCGGCCAATACCGTCAACGCTACCGAGGCTGCCGGCAGGGATGTGGCCCGCGCAGCCCAGTAACCATCAACATATGATACCGGGGCGGCGCGGGCGCAAGCCGACGCCGCCTTTTCGTATCCGCTTTCGGCTCAGGCGCCGGCCAGCATGTTGTGCTTGCGCTTCATGAAGTCCTTGGCCGTCTCGACGGCCACGGCAGCGTCGCGGCAATAGGCATCGGCGCCGACCGCCTTGCCGAATTCCTCGTTCAGCGGCGCGCCGCCGACGAGCACGACATAGTCGTCGCGCAGGCCCTTTTCCTTCAGCGTATCGATCACGACCTTCATGTAGGGCATGGTGGTGGTGAGGAGCGCCGACATGCCGAGGATGTCCGGCTGCTCGCGCTCGATCGCCTCGAGATAGTTCTCGACCGGGTTGTTGATGCCGAGGTCGACGACGTCGAAGCCCGCGCCCTCCATCATCATGCCGACGAGGTTCTTGCCGATGTCGTGGATGTCGCCCTTGACCGTGCCGATCACCATCTTGCCGAGCTTCGGCGCACCGGTTTCGGCAAGCAGCGGGCGCAGGATCGCCATGCCGGCCTTCATGGCGTTGGCCGAGAGGAGAACTTCCGGCACGAAGAGGATGCCGTCGCGGAAATCGATGCCGACGATGCGCATGCCTTCGACCAGCGCCTGGGTGAGAATGTCGTAGGGCGTCCAGCCGCGTTCCAGCAGGATGTTCGTCCCTTCCTCGATCTCCTCCTTCAGGCCGTCGTAGAGATCGTCGTGCATCTGCTGCACGAGCTCTTCGTCGGAGAGGTCGGCAAGGATGATTTCGTCGTCTGCCATAAGTGTCTCCTCGTCTCCATTGGCACGGCAGGCACGGGCCGGGCGTTCAAGTGTTAGCCGTGTTGCCCTTAAAATCCGATTTCGAAAGCGACGTCGCGCAGAGCAAAAAGCGACGACGCATGCGCGGCGATGGTAGCGGCTCGGGGCCGGGATTGACAGGGCAAAACAAAGCGGCGACTGGAGGTTCAAGCGGTGTCTCCCCTGCGCCACCTGTTGGCGCATTGAGACCCGTCCCGAGTCGATCGCTTGGTAGCATATGGGCAACAGGCGACGGAGCGCCGTTCAAAACGTGAGGAAACACGGACATGAGTTTGACGACAGAGCAGCCGGAAGGCGAGGGTGGCGGCCGCCGCGTACGCGGCGAAGGACGCGGGGCCGCGGCACGCCGGGCATCGCGATCCGGCGGCGGACCGGGCCCGTCCTTGCCCTACATCACCCGCAAGATCCGTGAATACGAGGTTCTGGACGAGGAAGGCCTGCAGCTGATCGAGCGCAACGCCGACACGGTGCTGGAGGAGATCGGCATCGAGTTCCGCGACGACGCCGAGGCGCTGGCGCTGTGGAAGGAGGCCGGCTGCGAGATCAAGGGCGAGCGGGTGCATTTCCCGAAAGGGCTCTGCCGCGAACTGCTGAAGACCGCGCCGAAGACGTTCACCTGGCATGCGCGCAACCCGGTGCGCAACGCCGAGATCGGCGGCAAGGCCACCGTGTTCGCGCCCGTCTACGGCCCGCCCTTCGTGCGCGACCTCGAGGGCAACCGCCGCTATGCGACGAT
This sequence comes from Mycoplana sp. MJR14, assembly GCF_029210525.1. Lineage (NCBI taxonomy): Bacteria > Pseudomonadati > Pseudomonadota > Alphaproteobacteria > Hyphomicrobiales > Rhizobiaceae > Mycoplana > Mycoplana sp. MJR14. The sequence continues at coordinate 160,346 of NZ_JARGEO010000011.1, read as the reverse complement.
CGAGGACTTCCGCAACTTCGTGAAGCTCGCCTACATGGCGCCGTCGATGCATTCGTCGGGCGGCACGGTCTGCGAGCCGGTCGACATCCCGGTGAACAAGCGTCACCTGGACATGGTCTACAGCCACATCAAATATTCCGACAAGCCGTTTATGGGCTCGGTGACCGCACCTGAGCGCGCCGAGGACACGATCGCGATGGCGAAGCTCGTCTTCGGTGAGGACTTCGTCGAGAAGAACACGGTGACGCTGAACCTGATCAACGCCAACTCGCCGATGGTCTTCGACGAGACGATGGTCGGTGCGCTCAAGGTCTATGCCCGCCACAACCAGGCCTCGGTGGTCTCGCCGTTCATCCTGTCGGGCGCCATGAGCCCGGTCACGGTTGCCGGCACGCTGACGCAGATTCTCGCCGAGGTGCTGGCGGGCGCCGCCTTCACCCAGCTCATCCGCGCCGGCTCGCCGGTGCTGTTCGGCACATTCGCCGCCTCGATCTCGATGCAGTCGGGGGCGCCGACCTTCGGCACGCCGGAGCCGTCGCTCGTCTCCTATGGCGCGGCCCAGCTCGCCCGCCGTCTCGGCCTGCCGTTCCGTACCGGCGGCTCGCTCTGCGGCTCCAAGGTTCCGGACGCGCAGGCCGCGCACGAGAGCGCCAACACGCTGAACATGACGCTGCTGGCCGGCACCAATTTCGTGCTGCATGCGGCCGGCTGGCTTGAGGGCGGCCTGGTGTCGTCCTACGAGAAGTTCATGATCGACCAGGACCAGCTCGGCATGATGCAGAAGATGGCCGAAGGCGTCGACCTGTCCGTCGATGCGCAGGCGCTCGATGCGATCCGCGAGGTCGGGCCGGGCAGCCACTATCTCGGCTGCGCCCATACCCAGGCGAACTTCCAGACCGCCTTCTACCGCTCGCCGCTCGCCGACAACAACTCGTTCGAGCAGTGGGAGATCGAAGGCAGCAAGCGCATCGAGCAGCGCGCCAACGCGCTCTGCCGCACCTGGCTCGAGCAGTACGAGGCGCCCTATCTCGATCCTTCGATCGACGAGGCGTTGCTCGCCTACGTGGCCAAGCGCAAGGAATCGATGCCTGACGCCTTCACCTGAAAGGCTCCCGAACGCGCCAGGGAGCAAGGCGGAGCATCACAGGTGGCCGACATGATCCAGAAGGAAGTCTGGCGGCCGCACTACGAACTGCACGGGCCGAAGCCGAAATGACGGCGGGACGCCCCGCGACCGAGACGATCCGTGCGGCCTTGCGGCCGCACGGTCTTTTTTTGCGCGGCGTCGTGAACTTCGCCGACAGCGAGACGGCGCCGGCGCTGGTCGACGGCCGGCGGGCGGCGGGTGTCGTGCTGGTCGGCAATGTCGGCAGCGCGATCTGGCCGCACTTCCGCGCCTGGCAGCATGCGGCGCCGAAGCGCGGCGGCGACAATCCGCTGGATGCCTGGTCGAAGGCGGTGATCGGGCCGCTTGCGGCGGAGCTCGGCGCGACAGCCTATTTTCCCTCCGATCCGCCCTGGCAGCCGTTCCAGCAATGGGCGATGCGGGCCGAAGGATTGCGGGCCTCGCCGCTCGGTATCCTGATTCACCCCGTCTACGGCCTCTGGCACGGCTATCGCGGCGCGCTCGGCTTTCCCCATCCATTGGCGACCGAGGCGGCGTCGTCCGGCCCGCATCCCTGCGACAGCTGTCGCGACCGGCCCTGCCTCAACCGCTGTCCGGCCGGCGCGGTGACGGACGCGGGCTTCGACGTCGCCGCCTGCCGCGGGCACCTGCGCACGGAAGCCGGCCGGGAAGGCTGCATGGCCTCCGGCTGCCTCGCCCGCAGCGCCTGTCCGGTCGGCGCCGACTATCGCTACTGCGACGACCAGTTGCGCTTCCACATGGCGGCGCTGCAGCTTTGATTGCGGCGGAGCGGCGAAGATGCGAGGCTGACGGGCGATCTGGAGATTGTCATCGGGAGGGACGCCATGAAGCGTAGCGGATTAGAGCCGCCGGAGACGGCGGAACGGCGCCGCCGGTCCGGCGCATCGGTGCTGCACGCTCCAGTAGTCCCGGCGGTCCGCTCGCCCTTGCTTGCGGCGGCGGCGCGGCGTCAGCCGGAGGCCGCGCGGGACAGCGCTCAGGTGGACGACGACCAGGCCTTCGTCGTTCCGATCGCGGAACTCGACACCCCATGAAGCGCCGCCTGCTCGGCCTCGCGCTCGCCGCCTCGTCATTCGTCGCAGGCCCGGCCTCTGCGGCCTGCGAGGACATCCGCCATCTCGCCGACAGCTACATCGTCTGCACCTTCGATCCGGCGCGCGAGACGATCCGCGTCTACGGCGTGCCGGACGGTTCGAGCGCGCCGCTGACCTATGGCGCCGTGCGCGACATCCTGCGTCAGGATCGCGAGTTCCTCGTCTTCGGCATGAACGGCGGCATGTATCATCCGGGCTACTCGCCGGTCGGGCTCCTCGTCGAATACGGTCGCGAGCGCCATCCCCTGAACCGGGACGCAGGCGAGGGCAACTTCTTCCTCAAGCCGAACGGCGTCTTCTTCGTCGGGGAGGGCATGGCCGGCGTGATGGAGACGGACGCCTTTGCAAGGGCGCGGCCCGCGGTCCGGTTCGCCACCCAGTCGGGGCCGATGCTGGTCATAGACGGCCGCATCCATCCGCGTTTCCTGCCGGACAGCGACAGCCTCTACATACGCAACGGCGTCGGCATCCTGCCGGACGGACGGGTGGCGTTTGCGATCTCGCGAAACGCCGTGCGCTTCCACGACTTCGCCACGCTCTTTCGCGATGTGCTCGGCTGCCGCAACGCGCTCTTTCTCGACGGCAGCATTTCCAGCCTCTATGCGCCGGAGGTCAGGCGCAACGACCGGTTCTCGCGCATGGGGACGGTGATCGCCGTGGCGGGCGCGTTGCCTTATTGATGCACCGGTTCGTTCCGGCCCCGGGCGGGAGGGTGCGGCCGGTAGGCTCCGAGGCATGCGCCCGATGCTGGTCGGGAGGCTCTGCTGGTGCGGTTGCGGCCGGAAGGCTCAGACCTTGGGGTAGGCCCGGTCGAGGCCGCCCGAGCGGGTCAGGCCGGTGCGGAAGGCCTGGTGGGCGGCATGCTGGCTGGAGCGGGCGGCCTCCATCAGGCGCATCTGCAGGCGGGCGGGGGCGGCGTTGCCGAGCCATTCGCCGAGCTTCTCCAGCTTCAGCGAATTCAGGAACCGTCCCTCGGAGGCGCGGGCCAGATGCAGGTCGAGCCCGGCCAGAAGGTTCTCGTCCTGCGGCGGGTTCTCCATCAGCAGCCGGAGGAACGACTGGTCGGCCTCTCCCAGGGCCGACAGCTTTTCGGCGATCGTGTCCCGGTCGGGAAAGGCGGCTGCGTTCATCGGCTCGGTCTCCAGCGAATCTCTTTCGGAATCCCGGATAGTGGAGGGCGAGGGGGCGTGCAAGCGCGGAAATATGCGGACGCCCATGGAAAGGATGGCGATGTTGGCCGTCCTCTCCTCCCCATCGCGGAGAAGGTGGCGCGTAGCGCCGGACGCGGGGCGGCAGCGGTGCGGATGCCCCCTTCATCGCCTGGCATGCACTCGGCACATCTCCCGGCAGGGGAGAAGAGAGCTTGGGCCGCAAGCGCCACGTCCCGCTTGCGGTGCGAGCGTCATAGTCAGGCGCCAGCCTTTCCTTGAGGGGGCGGAGCGACGCTCCGGGCCGGGTTGATCGTGCGCAGAATGACGGATCTGGCGCCGGCTGTTCAGCCCCGGCTGCGGCGGCCGCGTTCGCGCACCGGGGCGGCGGCTGCCTCGTCGGCGGTCTTGTTGCGCATCGGCCCGATCACCTCGATGATCGTTTCCAGCGTCGGGCGCTGGCGCGGCTCGTGGGCGTCGAGCGCCTGGCGCATGGCGGCGAGGTGCTCGCAGGAGGTGCCGCAGCAGCCGCCGATGATGCGGGCGCCGGCGTCGCGGGCGAGCCTGGCATATTCGGCCATCAGCGGCGGCGTGCCGGAATAGTGGATCTCGGCGCCGCGATATTCCGGGATGCCGCAGTTGCCCTTGACGACGATGGTCGCGGACGGATCGGCGCCGGTCATGTCGAGCAGCGAGGAGAGGATGTCGGAGGCGCCGACGCCGCAATTGGCGCCGACGGCGAGCGGACCGGCGCCGATGTCGCCGGCGACGGCGTGGATGTCCTTCGGATGCAGGCCCATCATCGTCTTGCCGGCGGTGTCGAACGAGCCGGTATAGACGAAGGGCAGGCCGACCCTGACGGCGGCCTCGGCGGCCGCACGGATCTCCTCGGGCGACGACATGGTCTCGATCCAGGCGACGTCGGCGCCGCCGGCCTTCAGGCCCTCGATCTGCTCGGCAAAGGCCGAAACAGCGTCGTCATAGGTCAGCGCGCCGAGCGGCACCAGGAGCTCGCCCGTCGGGCCGACGGAGCCTGCCACGATCACCTTGCGCGGCGCCTTGTCGGCAACGGCGCGGGCGATCTCGGCGGCGCGCTTGTTGAGCGCAAACACGCGATCCTGGGCGTGGTGCAGCTTGAGCCGGTGGCGGGTGCCGCCGAAGGTGTTGGTCAGGATGATGTCGGCGCCGGCGTCGACGAAATCCTGATGCAGCCTGGTGATGTTGTCGGGTTTGGCCTCGTTCCAGAGCTCCGGCGCCTCGCCGGCCTCCAGCCCCATGGCGAACAGCGAGGTGCCGGTGGCACCGTCGGCGAGCAGGAAGGGCTTTTCGGCGAGCAGCGCAGCAAGCGCATTGTTTTCGGTCGTCATCGGTTCAACTTTCCCGTCCATCCCCGGACCGGCGCGCGGTCGAAGGCATCGTGTCATCTCGGCGTGAGGTCATGCTTGCATTCAGATATAAAGATTTCTTTATGTCCTTGCAAGCGCTGAAGCGGGGTGAGGGCATGGCGCGGCGACCGGACTGACTGCGCCTATCGAGCTTGCGGGCGATTGCGGCGATGCCCGATGTCGCGGCCGGCCGCTGCATTGTCGTGACGTATCCGATTCCCGGCGGCATGTGTGCCACGGGTACGCTCACCGGTGCGGCAATGCGGCGCCGGGGGCAACGGGCAGGGCGCCCAAAAGCGGCGCCCTGCGAAGGCGATACGGCAAGGTCGTCGGTGCGGACGGTCAGGCCGCCCGCTGCGCCTCGTCGTGGCTGGTGGGGGTGACCATGGCGGCGATGATCGTATCGAGGGCGAGGGCGCCGGCCGGCCGCCCGGCCGCGTCGACCACGTGCGCGTTCGACTGGCCCGCCGCCGTCATCGCGCGGGCGGCGGCTTCCAGCACGGTGCCGCTTTCGATCGGCATGCCTTCCGGATTGCCGGAGAGCGGCTTCATGATCGTCTCGACGTTGATGACCCGGCCGCGGTTCACCTCCTTGACGAAGGCGGTGATGTAGTCGTCGGCGGGGTTCAGCACGATCTCCTGGCCTGTGCCCTGCTGGACGACGCGGCCGTCGCGCAGGATCGCGATCTTGTCGCCGAGGCGCAGCGCCTCGTCGAGGTCGTGGGTGATGAAGACGACGGTCTTCTTCAGTTCCTTCTGCAGATCGAGGAGCACGGTCTGCATGTCGACGCGGATCAGCGGGTCGAGCGCCGAATAGGCCTCGTCCATCAACAGGATCTCGGCGTCGTTGGTCAGCGCGCGGGCAAGCCCGACGCGCTGCTGCATGCCGCCCGAGAGCTGGTTCGGATAGTGGTGCTCGAAGCCCGAAAGCCCGACGCGCTCGATCCAGTAGCGCGCGCGCTTCTCGCTTTCGGCCGCAGGCACGCCCTGGATCTCGAGGCCGTAGACCGTGTTCTCGACGACGGTGCGGTGCGGCAGCAGCGCGAATTTCTGGAACACCATCGCGGTCTTGTGGCGGCGGAAGTCGCGCAGGTCGCGCTCGTTCATGCGACAGACGTCGACGCCGTCGTAGAGCACTTCGCCGGAGGTCGGCTCGATCAGCCGGTTGATGTGGCGGATCAGGGTCGACTTGCCGGAGCCCGAAAGGCCCATCACCACCATGACGCCGCCGGCGGGCATGGCGATGTTGATGTCCTGCAGGCCGAGCACGTGGCCGTACTGGGCATTCAGATCGGTCTTGGAGAGCCCTGCCTTGACCTGGTCGATATAGTCGGCGCCGCGCGGGCCGAAGATCTTGTAAAGGCTCTTGATTTCGATGGCGTGACTAGCCATGGATTACCTCCGAATGCTTCTGCAGCCGCTTGCCAAAGGCCTGGCTGGTACGGTCGAAAATGATGGCGATCGCAACCAGTGCGAAGCCGTTGAGAAAGCCGACGGTGAAGAACTGGTTGTTGATGGCGCCGAGCACGTTCTTGCCGAGCCCGCCGACACCCACCATCGAGGCAACCACCACCATCGCCAGCGACATCATGATGGTCTGGTTGATGCCGGCCATGATCGTCGGCAGCGCCAGCGGGATCTGGACGTTCTTCAGCTTCTGCCAGCCGGACGAGCCGAAGGCGTCGGCCGCTTCGAGAACCTCCTTGTCGACGAGGCGGATGCCGAGGTTAGTGAGCCGGATCATCGGCGGCACGGCGTAGATGACGACGGCGATCATGCCGGGCACCTTGCCGATGCCGAAGATCATGACGACGGGGATGAGGTAGACGAAGCTCGGCATCGTCTGCATGACGTCGAGGACCGGGTTGACGACCGCCTGCACCCGGTCGAAGCGCGCCATCAGGATGCCGATCGGAATGCCGAGCAGGATAGCGAAGATGGTGCAGACGGTGGTCATGGCGAGCGTGACCATGGCATCGTTCCACAGCCCGAACAGACCGATGAAATACATGGCGAGGGCGGTGCCGATCGTGACCCGCAGGCTGCGGCTGCCGAGGTAGACGATGACGAGCATCACGATCAGGATGATCGGCCAGGGCGAGGTGACGAAGAGCCGCTCGAGATAGTTCAGGAAGACCTGCAGCGGCTGGACGGCGGCGTCGATGATCGAGCTGTAGGAGCGGACGAAGCCGCGGAAGCCGTCGTCGATCGTCTTGCGGCCGGCGCGTATGGTCGTGTCGCTGAGCGCGGGAAACTTGCAAAGCAGTGCCGGCAAGTAGTCGCACAGTGCCATATCAATCCCCTTTTATTTTCGCCGGCGGTGGCTTCAGGCGGCCGCGCTCGTGGCGTTCGCGTCCATGCCCGTCGTTGTGCTTCTTCGCACCGGCTTTTCGTTATCCTTGTCTTTTCCCATGAACCGCCGTTGCATCATGTACTGATTGCGACCTTGCGTTTTCCATTTGCCGGGCAACGAAAAAGGGCCGCCGGCCATGCGCCGCCGGCCCCGTCGCAAAACGGCAGCTCAGAGGGAGGCCTTGACCTTCTCGGCGACCTCGGGGGTGACCCACTTGGTCCACATTTCCTCGTTGGTCTCCAGGAAATGCTTGGCGCCGTCCTCGTTGGTGCCCTGGTTGTCGACCATCCAGGCGAGCACCTTGCCGACCGTCTGGTTGTCCCACTGGCGCGTCTTCATGTAGTCCATGGCGACGCCGGCCTTTTCGGCGAAGGCCTTGGTCACCACGGTGTAGACGTCGGAGACCGGGTAGGCGTTGACCTTCGGGCTCGGGCAGTCGGGAATGGCGGTGCAGGCGTCCCATTCCTTCTTGTCGTGCTCGACGCCGAAGGAGAGCTTGGTCATCTCGTACTTGCCGAGGATGGCGGTCGGCGCCCAGTAGTAGCCGAGCCAGCCGGTCTTGTTCTCGAAGGCGTTGGCGATCGAGCCGTCGAGGCCGGCGGCGGAGCCGGTGTCGATCAGGTCGAAGCCGGCGCCTTCGGCGTTCAGCGCCTTGTAGAGGTTGGCGGTGGAGACCTGGCAGTTCCATCCCGACGGGCAGTTGTGGACCGCGGCGCGTGAGGGATCCTCAGGGGCGGGGAAGAGCTCGGGGTGCTTCAGCGCGTCCTGCACGGTCTTGATGTCGGGGTGGGCGTCGGCCAGGAACTTCGGGATCCACCAGCCCTCGACGCCGCCTTCCGACAGCAGCGGCGCCGCCTGGATGAGCCGGCCCTCGGCGATCGCCGCATCGAGCGCGGTGCGCACCGAATTGACCCAGAACTCGGGGGCGACGTCCGGTTCGCCCTTCTCGTTCATGGCGGTGAAGGTCGGCATCGTGTCGCCGGTGACGAGCGTCACCGTGCAGCCGTAGCCGTTTTCGAGAATGATCTTGTCGACATAGGCGGCAACGCCGGCCGAAGCCCAGTTCATCTCGGCAATGGAAACGCTGCCGCAATCGGCAGCCTGCGCCGTGCCGGCGCCGGCATAGAGGCCGGCGGCGAGGACGGTTGAAGCGAGCAGCTTCTTCATGATCTTGTTATCTCCCAGTCTGAAGGCAGCAATTCATCCGGGGCGGGTCAGGGCACTGCAACACCTGGCTGCCCGATCGATTACAGTCTGCAGGCAGGACCGAACACGCCGTCAGGCCGCTCGCCATCCTGCTCTCGGCGACACTGGTTTTGTCGTCTTGCGGCGGAACCCTGTCACCGCAAGAGCTTATTTCGTCGCTGGAGGCAGCGTAAGGATTCCGACAAAGAAATCAACCGCCGAGGGAGGATGGAAGGCCGACGGCGGCGCGCTGCGGGATGTGCGGATGCCGCATTTGCGGCAGGAGCGCGATCAAAAAATGAGCTTTTGCTCACCGCTGGGCATGCCCTGGTATCGCGCTGGTCGCAAACGGATATGCGGGTAGCCCGATCGGGACAAATGCTGTCCTGAATACGCCGCAGGCAGCTTTCCGGAAAAAAACGTCGCTTTCGCTCTAAAAATGCGCAAATCGCGTCTGGCGAGGCGCGCGATAACCATCCGGTAACGATGTCAGGCTATCAATCGGCGTGCGCAGGCAATCCCTGCCGGCCCCGGGTCAGGTAGTGCGTACCGGGGTCGATCTTTCGCCGGTGCGTTCTGCCGGTGTCGTCCGCGTATCGGACCGGCCGTGGAGCGTCCGCAGGGCGGTCCGCGGCTCTTGCCGTCTTTCTCTCGCCGATTGTCGTCCCGACAAAGAAAAACGCCCCCGCTTTCGCAAGGGCGCCCGTTGCTCGTTCCGTTCGGTGAGGCTCAGCCGACGTTGCGGGTCCGCACGATGCTGAGCGGGCCGAGCGGGGTCTCGGCGACCAGGTTGCGCACGCGCGACTGGCGCTCGGGAGCCTTGCCGTTCCAGGCGATCTGAACGAAATTGGGCTTGCTGAAGATGAACAGCATTGTCTTGGGTCCTTGGGGTTTCCGGCGGCGGTTTTCTCCGCTGCTCCGATCCCTGCCGTATAGGCCCGGCGCGGGCCGGAACCGCGATTGCCGCCGCCATCGCATGTCGCAAACGGAACATGCATATCAGCACTTTTGTCGCAGGCCGCCGAGCGCCGCGCCGCCTGTGTCCTCATCGCGGCGCTTTCAGGCCTTTGCGGTGCCCCGGCGCGGTGCTAGGGAAGCGGCATGACACGAAAGATCATGTTGCAGGGAACCGGCTCCGATGTCGGAAAAACGGTACTGGTCGCAGGACTGTGCCGGATCGCCTCGAACCGCGGACTGAGGGTGCGGCCGTTCAAGCCGCAGAACATGTCGAACAACGCCGCCGTCTCCGACGACGGCGGCGAGATCGGGCGGGCGCAATGGCTGCAGGCGATGGCGGCGCGCACGCCCTCATCGGTGCACATGAACCCGGTGCTTCTGAAGCCGCAATCCGACACCGGCAGCCAGATCGTCGTCCAGGGCCGCGTGTTCGGCCAGGCGAAGGGGCGGGACTACCAGGCGCTGAAGCCGAGGCTGATGGATGCGGTGATGGAGAGCTTCGAGCGCGTCTGTTCGGATGCCGATCTCGTCGTCGTCGAGGGGGCCGGCTCGCCCGCCGAGATCAACCTGCGCGCCGGCGACATCGCCAACATGGGCTTTGCGACCCGGGCGGGCGTTCCGGTGGTGCTGGTCGGCGATATCGATCGGGGCGGGGTGATCGCCTCGCTGGTCGGCACGAAGGCGATCCTGCCGCCGGAGGATCGGGCCATGGTCTCGGGCTACCTGATCAACAAGTTCCGCGGCGACATCAGCCTGTTCGACGACGGCATTGCGGCGATCGGGCAGCACACCGGCTGGCCCTGCCTCGGCGTCGTGCCCTGGCTGAAGCACGCCCGGCAACTGCCGCCGGAAGACTCGGTGGTGCTGGAGCGGCTGGCCTCCGGCCGGCCCGGCGCCTTGAAGGTGGCGGTGCCGGTGCTGCCGCGCATCGCCAATTTCGACGATCTCGATCCGCTGGCGCAGGAGCCGGACGTGGAGCTCGTCTTCGTTCGCGCCGGCGAGCGGCTGCCGGCGGATGCCGGCCTCGTCATCCTGCCGGGTTCGAAATCCACCATCGGCGACCTGAAGGATTTTCGCGCGCAGGGCTGGGACCGGGACCTCGCGCTGCATCACCGGAGGGGCGGGCGGATCATCGGCATCTGCGGCGGCTACCAGATGCTCGGCCGGTCCGTGCACGACCCGCTGGGAATCGAAGGCAGCGACCGGGCGGTGGAAGGGCTCGGCCTGCTCGACGTCGAGACCGAGATGGCGCCGGAAAAGACGGTGCGCAACAGCCGCGCGCACTCGCTTGCCTATGACGTCCCGCTTGCGGGCTACGAGATCCATCTCGGCCGGACCACCGGACCCGACTGCGCGCGGCCGCCCGTGGCCATCGACGGCAGGGGCGACGGGGCGACGTCGGCGGACGGCCGGGTCTTCGGCACCTATCTGCACGGCTTCCTGTCGAGCGACGCCTTCCGCAGCCGGCTGCTTGCGGAATTCGGGATCGCCGGCGGCGGCTTCGACTACCGAGGGGCGGTGGACGAGGCGCTCGACGGGGTCGCTGCCGAGCTGGAGGCGGTGCTCGATCACAAGTGGCTTTCGACGCTGATGGAAAGTGATTGAGGGCCCCGATTAATAAGGGACGGTGAGACGTCTTTTCCGGCGGGTGGCGAAGCGGTTTCGTCATCTTCGTCGGTTAAGGTTACCACCAAAGTTGCGCCAGAATCCGATGCAAGGACCTTGAGGGCCATCGCCTCGCCGCTATCTGTCGGGGGATGTCGCATGCGATCGAAAGGGAAATTCGAATGACCAGTGGCCGGTTTGCGAAACTCGGGTGGGCGGGGCTGATCGGGCTTGCGATCGCCGGCGGACCGGCGGCACAGGCGGCCGAGACCAAGCCGCCCGTCAGCGCCAGCAAGCGCTGGGAGAACGAGTTTTCCCTCTGGCAGAAGGTGTCCTCCAGCAGCGACCCGGCGGGCTACGAGACCTATCTGAAGGACTATCCGAACGGCACCTTTGCCTCGATGGCCCGGCTCAGGCTGGCCGAGCTGAACGCCAAGGGCGTGGGCGGTGCTGCAGGCGCGGGCGACCAGAAGCCGCAGGATCCCTCGGTTGCCGCCACCGCCGCCGCCTCGGACAAGGAAAAGGCAGAGGCCGCACGCAAGGCCGACGAGGCCGCGCGGCTGAAGGCCGAGCAGGAGGCGAGGGTCGCGGCCGAAAAGCAGCGGGCGGAAGAGGAGCGGCTGGCCGCGGAAGCCGAACGCAAACGCGTGGAAGAGGCCGAGCGGCAGCGCAAGGAAGAGCAGGCGCGGGCCGAGGCCGAAGCCAGGCGTGCCGCCGAGGCAAAGGCCGAAGCCGAACGGCAGGCGGCCGAGGCCGAGCGCAAGCGCGCCGCCGAAGCGGCGGAGGCGGAACGGCTGAGGGCCGAGCAGGAGGCGAAGGCCGAGCAGGCCCGGCTGAAGGCGGAAGCGGAAGCAAAGGCTGCGGCGGAAGCCAAGGCTCAGGCCGAGGCGGCCGCTGCCGCGCGGGCCGAGGCGGAACGGGCGGAAGCGGAACGGGCAGCTGCGGAAGCCGAAGCTGAACGCGCACGCGCGCTCGCCGCTGAACAGGCCGAGAAGGCGAAGGCCGAGGAAGAGGCCCGTGCCGCCGCGGAAGCGCAGGCGCGGGAGGATGCCGCCGCTGCCGAAAAGGCCAAGGCCGAGGCGGCAGCGGCCGAGGCTGACGCGGAGCGGGCAAATGCGGAAGCTGCGAGCGCAGCACCGCCTGTCGCCGACGGCAGCGTGGCCGACGCGCTCGACACCGAGGCGCTTCCCACCGATGGCGATGCCGCTGCGACCGCCGCGGCGAACCCGGACGGCGCCCCGGCAGCCGACGGGGAGGCCGAGCGGCTGGCCCGCCGCGAGGACAACAGCTGGAGCCGTGCCGTGCTGAACGGCCGGCCGCAGGCGTTCGAGAGCTACCTGCGCGAATTCCCGCAAGGCCGTTTTGCCGACGAGGCGCGCCAGCGTCTCGCCGCGCTGGAAAAGGGCGGCAACACAGCCGGCAGCGAAGAGGCTCCGGGCGACGTCGCTACCCGGGAGCCTGCCATCAACGCGCCCGCCACGGCTGCGCCTCTCGGAGCCGGAACGGAGCCGCTCGTGCGTCAGTCGCCGGCTGCGCCCGGCCAGCAACCGAAGGTCTACCAGACGCCGGCCGACGTGCGCGAGGCCTATCTCGACACGGGCACGCGCGCGCAGTCCCAGCGCTGGCTGAGCGCGCTCGGCTACGGCACCGGCGGGGCGGACGGCGTCTTCGGGCCGCGCACGCGTGCTGCGATCGCCGCCTGGCAGCGCTCGGCCGGCTATGCTCCGGACGGCTACCTGACGCGCAAGCAGTACCGCGAATTGCGCCAGTCGGCACGCTTTGCCGAGGCCCGCAGCCGCGAATACGTCGCCCGCCAGCGCGCCCGGCGCGACCGCTACTACAATGACGGCTATGGCGTCTACGAGGGGCCGGTCGACGGCTACTACCTCGAAGGCCCGGTCGGGGGCGGCTACGGCCCGAGCGGCGACCTGACGATCAGCGGACCGGGCTACTGAGCGACCAGGGCACCTGATCGAGCATCCGCCGCGGCGACGCATTCGACGCGGCGGACGCCGTTTCCTGCCAATTGACTTCCATCCTGCTCAGGCATAATCATCGCCACTATTGGAAGGTGCGCCGGTCCAGTGATGGACGGGCGCTTAAATGGGAACGTGACGGGGTGGACCCAATCAGGGCGCTCCAATCACGGCCGACCCCGCGACTGTAGAGTGGCGAGGCCTATCCGACCGGTCGTTGCGACCGGAAAAGCCACTGGGTGGCGGCATGATGAACCGGGGTCTGGACGCCTCTATTTCTACGAATCGTCCGCCTTTCATGCCGCGCTCCACCCGGGAAGGCGAGGATGGGCCGCAGGCGCAATTGCGCCCGACGCCGCGAGCCAGGAGACCTGCCGGCCAATGAGGGCATGGTGCCCGACCTGGGGATTTCCCCGTTGCCAGCACGGAGGTTGTCATGGCTGCTTCGAACGTCTCTTCTGTTTCGCTTTCCCTCAACGATCGTCTTTATGCCGGTCTCTTTGCGCTTCTCGTCGGCGGATTTCTGGTATTCGGCGCAGGCCTTGCCAATTCGTCCGTGCTGCACGACACCGCACACGATACCCGCCACTCCTACGGCTTTCCCTGCCACTGAGGAGTTGACGTCATGATCGTGAAGTATCTCCTGGCCGCTCTGGTGGCCGGGCTGTTCTCCGGCGCCCTGATGACGGTCGCCCAGGAGGCGCGCGTCATTCCGCTCATTCTGCATGCCGAGGAATACGAGGGTGGCGAGGCGGAGCCTGCCGCGCCCGCGGCGACCGGCACCGAGGTTCAGCCGGAGGCGGAGCATTCCTCGCTGCGCATCGGCGCGGCGCTGTCGGAGGTCGCGGCCTATCTGTCGCCGATCTCGGTCGCCTATGCCCATGAGGGCGAGCATGAGGAGGGCGGCATCATGTTCGGCATGAGCCGCTTTTCCGGGACCCTGCTCGCCAATCTCGTGACCGGCGCCGGCTTCGCCCTGCTTCTGGCGGGCGTCAGCCTTGTGACGGGCAATGCGATCACGGTTGCCAACGGTGCGCTCTGGGGTGCTGCCGGCTGGCTCGCCGTCCATCTCTTGCCGTCGATCGGCCTGCCGCCGGAGCTTCCGGGCTTTCCGGCAGCCGAGCTCGGCGACCGGCAGGTCTGGTGGGTCGCGACCGTGGTGCTATCGGCCGTCGGGCTGTATCTCGTGATCCTGAAGGACGGGTTTGCGGCGAAGGTCGCGGGCATCGCGCTGATCGCGGCGCCGCAGGTCTACGGCGCGCCGCAGCCGGCCGATATCGCCAGCAACGTGCCGGCCGTGCTGGGGGCGGAGTTCGCCGTGGCCGCACTCGCCACGACGCTGTTCTTCTGGATCGTGCTCGGCCTGTCGCTGGGCTACGCCAACGAGAAGATCGCAAAGGCAGACTGATGAAAACGACATCGCCCGGAGCCGTCCTGGTTCTGGGCGGTGCGCGTTCCGGAAAATCCGCATTCGCCGAAAGGCTGGCTGCGGAGAGCGGACTTGCCAAGCACTACATCGCCACCGGCCGCGCCTGGGACGACGAGATGCGCGCGCGGATCGACCAGCACAAGGCCCAGCGCGGCAGCCATGGCTGGGTGACGCACGAGGAGCCGCTGGCGCTGCCGGAGCGCATCAACGACACGGCGCGCGAGGACCGGGTGCTGCTCGTCGATTGCCTGACGCTGTGGGTGACGAACCTGATGCTCGAAAAGCACGACATGGCGGCAGCCTTCGACGATCTCGCCGCCGCCGTCGTCACCGCGCCCGGGCGGCTCATCTTCGTCTCCAACGAGGTCGGGCTCGGGATCGTCCCGGACAACCAGATGGCGCGCGAATTCCGCGACCACGCCGGCAGGCTGCACCAGCAGGTGGCGCAGCTCGCTTCCGAAGTCTATTTTGTCGCGGCAGGCCTGCCGCTGAAAATGAAGGGTTGAGCCCATGCTCCAGCAAAAGATCCCCGCCACCGTCATCACCGGTTTCCTCGGTGCGGGCAAGACGACGATGATCCGCAACCTGCTGCAGAACGCCAACGGCCGGCGGATTGCGCTGATCATCAACGAGTTCGGCGATCTCGGCGTCGACGGCGACGTGCTGAAGGGCTGCGGTGCGGAGGCCTGCAGCGAGGACGACATCATCGAGCTCACCAACGGCTGCATCTGCTGCACCGTCGCCGACGACTTCATCCCGACCATGTCGAAGCTTTTGGAGCGCGAGAACCGCCCCGACCATATCGTCATCGAGACCTCCGGCCTGGCGCTGCCGCAGCCGCTGGTCGCCGCCTTCAACTGGCCGGAGATCAAGACGCAGGTGACGGTGGACGGCGTGGTGACCGTCGTGGACAGCGCCGCCGTCGCCGCCGGGCGTTTCGCCGACGACCATGACCGCGTGGACGCGCTGCGCGTCAACGACGACAACCTCGACCACGAGAGCCCGCTGGAGGAACTGTTCGAGGACCAGCTGACCGCCGCCGACCTGATCGTGCTCAACAAGACCGACCTGATCGACGCCGCCGGGCTGAAGACGGTGCGCGACGAGGTCGCCGCCCGGATCTCCCGCAAGCCGACAATGATCGAGGCGAGGAACGGCGACGTCGCCGCCGCCGTCCTGCTCGGGCTCGGCGTCGGCACCGAGGACGACATCAAGAACCGCAAGTCGCACCACGAGCTGGAACACGAGAACGGCGAGGCGCACGATCACGACGAGTTCGACAGCTTCGTCGTCGAAGTCGGTGCTGTCGCCGATCCGGCCGCCTTCGTCGAGCGGCTGAAGGGCGTGATCGCCGAGCACGACGTGCTGCGCGTCAAGGGCTTTGCCGACGTGCCCGGCAAGCCGATGCGGCTCCTGATCCAGGCGGTCGGCAGCCGCATCGACCAGTATTTCGAGCGCGCCTGGGCGCCGGGCGAGACCCGCGGCACCCGCCTCGTCGTCATCGGCCTGCACGACATGGACGAACAGGCCGTGCGCGCGGCGATCGCCGCTGCGGTGTGATCCGGGCATGGGGGCGCGGCCACATCGCTCGCCGCGGCCTGCGTCGCATCTGCGAGCGGGCGGGAGCGGGCGGGCCGGGCCGGACGATCCTCGGGCCGGGGATGATTGCGGCGGACGGATGGAGGGGAGCGCATGCACCTGCTCTTAGCCCAGAAGGGGACGATCGCCGACGGCAAGGAGGCGATCGATCTCGGACAATCGCCGGGCGAGGTCCTGTTCCTGTCGGCGGCGGATACCGAGCTTGCGTCGATCGCCGCCGCCCATAGCGGCCGGCGCACGGCGACACGCCTGCGGCTTGCCAGCCTTGCCGCGCTCAGCCACCCGATGTCGGTCGACACCTATGTCGAGCGGACGGCGCGGCATGCGCGGCTGATCGTCGTGCGCGCGCTCGGCGGCGCCAGCTATTTCCGCTACGTGCTCGAGGCGCTGCATGCGACCGCGGTGGCGAACGACATCGCGCTCGTGGCGCTGCCGGGCGACGACCGGCCGGACGACGGGCTGGCGCCGTTCAACCGGATTGCGGACGAAGACCGGCTGCGGCTCTGGGCCTATCTCACCGAGGGCGGCGCGGAGAATGCCGGCCGCTTCCTCGCCTATGCCGACGCGCTCGTCTTCGGCGGCGACAGGCCGGCACCGGCGGTGCCGCTTTCAAAGGCCGGCATCTGGTGGCCGGGGCGGGGTGTCGTCGATATCGCGACATGGAGTGAGGTTTGCCCCTCACCCCAGCCCTCTCCCCGTGAACGGGGAGAGGGGGCGGTTGCGGCCGCCGACGGCTCCCCTTCGCCCCGCTTGCGGGGAGAAGGTGCCCGAAGGGCGGATGAGGGGCTTTCGGACGCGACCGGTGTGCCCGCGGCACCCCCCTCTGTCCTGCCGGACATCTCCCCCTCAAGGGGGGAGATCGGGCCACCGCGGGTCGTTGCGGGCGTGGAGAGCGCCGTGATCGACGCAAGAAGGCACAATTCGGCTGTCTTGCAACAGCAAACCACGGTCGAAGGTCCGCAGACTTCAGCTTTGCCTGGCGGGCGGGCCGCGGCTCCATCGATCTCCCCCCCCCTCGAGGGGGAGATGCCCGGCAGGGCAGAGGGGGGCGATCTCGCGCAGGGACAACTGAGTGCTGCGGCGGGACGCGTGGCTGCGGGCCCGGCATCCGGTCCGCCAACCGTCGCCATCTGCTTCTATCGCGCCTATGTCCAGAGCGGCGAGACGCGGCCGGTGGAGCTTCTCGTCGAGGCGCTGGCGGCCGAGGGCGTACGGGCGCTGCCGGTGTTCGTCTCCAGCCTCAAGGATCCCGCGTCGATCGAGACCGTCCGGGCCGCCTTTGCGGCCGCCCGTCCCGAGGTCGTGCTGAACGCCACGAGTTTCGCCGTCTCCGCGCCCGGCGCCCATCGCAAGCCGACGGTCCTGGACGAGGCCGGTGCGCAGGTGTTGCAGGTGATCTTTTCCGGCTCCTCCCGCGAGGCCTGGCAGGCGTCCGGACAGGGGCTGACGGCGCGCGACCTCGGCATGAACGTGTCGCTGCCGGAGGTGGACGGACGGGTGCTGTCGCGGGCGGTCTCGTTCAAGGCGGCGGCGCGCTGGGACGCGGCGGTGGAGACCAACATCGTCAGCCTCGAACCGGCCGAGGACCGGATCCGGTTTTCGGCACGGCTTGCGGCCAACTGGGCGCGGCTGCGCCGCGCCCAGGCTGCCGAAAGGCGCATCGCGCTCGTCATGGCCAACTATCCCGACCGGGACGGGCGGCTCGGCAACGGCGTCGGGCTGGATACGCCGGCAGGCACGCTTCAGATCCTGCGCGCCATGCAGGGCGAGGGCTATGCGACCGGCGAACTGCCGGCCGACGGTGACGCGCTGATGGCGCATCTGATGGCCGGGCCGACCAATGCGGCGCGCGACGGCCGCGAGATCCGCGAGACGCTTTCCCTGAGCGACTACAGGCGCTTCTTCGCGACACTTCCGAAATCGGTTCAGGACGAGGTGACGGCCCGCTGGGGTGCGCCCGAGGCCGATCCCTTCGTGACGGGCGACGTCTTCGCGCTGCCGCTCGCCCGCTTCGGCGAAACACTGGTCGGCATCCAGCCGGCCCGCGGCTACGGCATCGATCCGAAGGAGACCTATCATTCCCCGGACCTCGTGCCGCCGCACGGCTACTTCGCCTTCTATGCCTATCTGCGCGCGGTCCGTGGCGTCCATGCCATCGTTCATGTCGGCAAGCACGGCAACCTCGAATGGCTGCCGGGCAAGGCGCTCGCCCTGTCGGAGGCCTGCTATCCGGAGGCCGTGTTCGGGCCGGTGCCGCATCTCTATCCGTTCATCGTCAACGATCCGGGCGAAGGCACGCAGGCCAAGCGCCGCTCCGCCGCCGTCATCATCGACCATCTGACGCCGCCGCTGACGCGGGCGGAGAGCTATGGCCCGCTGAAGGACCTGGAGGCGCTGGTCGACGAATATTACGACGCCTCCGGCGGCGACCCGCGGCGGCTCCGGCTGCTCAGCCGGCAGATCCTCGATCTCGTGCGCGACATCGGCCTCGACCAGGATGCGGGGATCGCGAAATCCGACGGCGAGCAGACGGCGCTGCAGAAGCTCGACGCCTATCTCTGCGACCTGAAGGAGATGCAGATCCGCGACGGCCTGCACGTCTTTGGCGTATCGCCGTCGGGCCGGCTCCTGACGGACCTGACGCTGGCTCTGGCGCGTGTGCCGCGCGGTCTCGGCGAGGGCGGCGACGCCAGCCTGCAGCGGGCGATCGCGGCGGATGCGCTGGGCGAAGCGACGGTGCTTCCTTCGCCGACCACATCGCTTGAGGCGCCCACTCGACCATCCGCCTTCGACCCGCTCGATTGCGTCCCCTCGGCGCCATGGACCGGTCCGCGACCGGACATTCTCGCCGGCCTTTCCGACGCCCCGTGGCGGTCTGCCGGCGATACGGTCGAGCGGATCGAACTGCTGGCGGCGAAGCTCGTTTGCGGCGCGGTACCGTGCCCGGAGGGCTGGGATGCCACGAGGGCGGTGCTGGGTGAGGTCGACGCGACGATCCGCCCGGCGATCGAAGCCTGCGGCGCGGCCGAGATGGCGGCGCTGATGCGCGGGCTGGATGGCCACTTTGTCGAGCCGGGGCCTTCCGGCGCGCCGACCAGGGGACGGCCGGATGTGCTGCCGACCGGGCGGAACTTCTATTCCGTCGACAGCCGCGCCGTGCCGACGCCCGCCGCCTGGGAACTGGGTCGGAAGTCGGCGGAGCTGCTGGTGACGCGCTATGCGCAGGACCATGGCGAATGGCCCACGGCGTTCGGCATCACCGCCTGGGGCACGTCGAACATGCGCACCGGCGGCGACGACATCGCCCAGGCGCTCGCCCTGATCGGCGCAAAACCGGTATGGGATACGCTGTCGCGGCGGGTGACCGGCTACGAGATCATTCCGCCCGCCCTGCTGCGCCGGCCGCGGGTCGACGTCACGCTGCGCATCTCCGGCTTCTTCCGCGACGCTTTTCCCGAGCAGATCGCGCTGTTCGACCGCGCGGTGCGCGCGATCGGCGCGCTCGACGAGGACAGTGCGGACAATCCGATCGCAGCGCGGATGCGGGCCGAGGCCGCAGCCCTTGCTGCCGACGGCGCCAGCGCGGGCGAGGCGGTCGCCAGGGCCGGATACCGCGTCTTCGGGGCCA
The DNA here is from genome assembly GCF_029210525.1 of Mycoplana sp. MJR14. Taxonomy (NCBI): domain Bacteria; kingdom Pseudomonadati; phylum Pseudomonadota; class Alphaproteobacteria; order Hyphomicrobiales; family Rhizobiaceae; genus Mycoplana; species Mycoplana sp. MJR14. Next base: position 140,840 of record NZ_JARGEO010000011.1, on the reverse strand, counting down.
AACCGGGCAGCTACGGCGCCGGCCTGCAGACGATGATCGACGAAGGGCTGTGGCAGGATCGGGGCGATCTCGCCGAGGCGTGGCTCGCCTGGGGCGCGCATGCCTATGCCGGCGAGGGCGAGGATGTTTCCAGCCGCGACCGGCTGGAGGCGCGGATGAGGAGCCTGCAGGCGATTATCCAGAACCAGGACAACCGCGAGCACGATCTGCTCGACAGCGACGAATACTACCAGTTCGAGGGCGGGATGGCGGCGGCGGTCGCGCACCTGACGGGGGCGCAGCCGACGGTCTACCACAACGACCATTCGCGCCCGGAAAAGCCCGTCGTGCGCACCCTCGACGACGAGATCGGGCGTGTGGTCCGCGCCCGCGTCGTCAATCCGAAGTGGATCGAGGGCGTGATGCGCCACGGCTACAAGGGTGCCTTCGAGCTGGCGGCGACCGTCGACTTCATGTTCGCCTTCGCCGCGACGACCGGGGCGGTGAAAGACCATCATTTCGAAGCGGTCTACAAGGCGTATATTCTGGACGAGCGCGTGCGCGCCTTCATGGCCGAGAAGAACCCGGCGGCGCTGAAGGAGATGTCCGACCGTCTGGTCGAGGCGATCGACCGTCGACTGTGGGCGCCGCGCTCCAATTCGGCGCGGTTCGAACTGGGAGAGATCGCCGGGGACAGGAGGGCGTCATGAGCGGCCTTTCCGGACGCTGCCTGTGCCGATCGGTGCGCTATCGCGTTTCCGGCCCGATCATCCACACCGGCCATTGCCACTGCGAGAGCTGCCGGCGGGCGACGTCCTCGCCGGTGACGAGCTTTTTCTGCGTCGCGACTGCGGATGTCGCCTTCGAAGGGGAGGCGTTGCGCCACTTTGCCTCCTCGCCCGGGGTGTCGCGCGGTTTCTGCGGCAATTGCGGCTCGCCGATGAGCTTTGCGACGGACAAGCGGCCCGGCGAGATCGATCTCTACGTCGCCACGCTCGACGATGCCTCGGGCGTGACCGTCAGCCAGCACTGGTTCTGGAGCGAGCGGGTCGCCTGGCTTTCCTGCGACGACGACCTGCCCAAGCATGACAATTGAGGAGCACGCCATGAGCGAGACCGACACCGACACCCAGGCCGAGGCCGGCATGACCGAGGCCGAGCTCGCGCGCCACTCGGAGAAGATGGCCAAGAAGAAGCAGGCGCGCGAAAAGATCATGGCCACCAAGACGGACGAGAAGGGCCTGATCATCGTCCACACCGGCAAGGGCAAGGGCAAATCCACGGCCGGCTTCGGCATGATCTTCCGGCACATCGCCCATGGAAAGCCCTGCGCCGTCGTGCAGTTCATCAAGGGCGCGATGGTCACCGGCGAACGCGAGCTGATCGAGAGGCATTTCTCCGATCTCTGCCAGTTCCATACGCTGGGCGAGGGCTTCACCTGGGAGACGCAGGACCGGGCGCGCGACATCGCCATGGCGCAGAAGGCCTGGGAGAAGGCGAAGGAACTGATCTGCGACGCGCGCAACTCGATGGTGCTGCTCGACGAGATCAACATCGCGCTGCGCTACGACTATATCGACGTCAACGAGGTCGTGGCCTTCCTGCAGACGCAGAAGCCGCACATGACGCATGTCGTCTTGACAGGGCGCAACGCCAAGGACGAACTGATCGAGATCGCCGATCTCGTCACCGAGATGGAGCTCGTCAAGCATCCCTTCCGCTCCGGGATCAAGGCGCAGATCGGCGTCGAGTTCTGAAGTCGCCCGCGCTGTCCCGGAACGTCAGGCTGTGCCGGATCGGGACGGCGACGGGACGGGTGTCCCGGTTTGCGGCGGGCCCTCGGTCGCCGGCGTGCCGGAATCAGCCCGTTTCTTTGCGTGTTAAGCATATCGGCAGCGTAAACAGCCGGTTAACGCGGTTGTGACCGGACGCTGTCTGCTTGTCTCCTATGATCCGTACCGATCCTGCGCCACGCGGGAGGTCGGCATCAGAAGGAGACGGCGATGCACGCCATGGAGCGAATCAACCGGAAGACCTGGAGCGACCCGTTCGCGCTCAGGGACTACCAGAACGGCGGCGGCTATCTCAACGAAGGCGAGGCGGCAGCGCTTCGGGTGGCGTTTGCCGCCACCGCCGGCAGGCGCGTGCTCGACATCGGCGTCGGGGGCGGCCGCACGTCGGCGCTGCTGCGCGACTGCTCGGAGACCTACCTCGGCATCGACTACACGCCCGAGATGATCAGGCTGGCGCGCCGGAAGCATCCCGACCTGCGCTTTGAGCTGATGGATGCGCGCGATCTCTCCTGCCTGCCGGCCGAGGGCTTCGACGTCGTGCTGTTCAGCTACAACGGCATCGATTCGGTCAATGCGGAGGGGCGGCTTGCGGTGATGGCCTCGGTCGCGCGGGTGCTTGCGCCGGGCGGCGTTTTCGTCTTCTCCACCTTCCATCGCGGCTGGGACGGCTTCAGCCGGCGCATCGGCTATCGCCGGCTGGTGTGGACCCGCGATCCCGTCCGGCTCGTGCTGCGGGCGGGCGCCTATGCCACGCGCTCGGCGACCGGCCTGTGGCGGAAGTTCCGCAACGCGCGGCTGGAGGAGCGGGACGCCGAGCATGCGATCATGCTGCACGGGGCGCACGACTTCGGCATCCTGGTCTATGCGACGACGCCGGCCCAGGCCGAAGCGCAGCTTCACGCTGCCGGCTTCGAGGCTCCGACTGCCTTGCTCGACCTCGACGGTCGCCCGCTTGCCGCGACGGCTGGTCCGGAGCTCGAGTATTTCTATGTCGTCGTGCGAAAGCCCGAGGCGCGCTAAAGCCCGAGGCGCGACAGGCTTTAGATACCCAGCCAGGCCCGCAGCGGATGGGCGGGATCGGCGAGCAGGCGGATGGCGAGCGCCATGCTGGTCAGGACCAGGAGCGGCTTGATGATGCTTGCGCCCTTGCGCATGGCGAAGCGGGAGCCGACCTGCGCGCCGAGGAACTGGCCGATGCCCATGGTGATGCCGACCTTCCACAGCACGACGCCGTAGCCGAGGAAGAAGGCGAAGCCGCCGATATTGGAGCCGAAGTTCAGGAACTTGGTGTTGGCCGTCGCCTTCAGGACGCCGAAGCCGGCAAGCGAGACGAAGGCGAGCATGAAGAAGGAACCGGTGCCGGGGCCGAAGACGCCGTCGTAGAAGCCGATCAGCGGAACGACCGTCGCCGCGAAGGCGATCTCCGACAGACGGCGATGCTTGTCGACGTCGCCGATGCTCGGCTTCAGCGCGAAGTAGAGCGCGATGCCGAGGAGCAGGAACGGCAGCACCGCGCGCAGCGCCTCGCCGGGGATGATCGTGGCGAGGGCCGCCCCGAACGCCGCCCCGACTGCTGCGAGCGCCGCCATCGGCAGCTGTCGCCTGACCTCGATATAGCCGGCGTCGGCATAGGCGACCGTGGCGGAGCCGGAACCGAACAGCGACTGCAGCTTGTTGGTGCCGAGCGTCTCGAGTGGCGGTATCCCGGCGATCAGCATGGCGGGGATCGTGATCATCCCGCCGCCGCCGGCAATCGAATCGATGAAACCGGCGATGAAGGCTGCGAGAAAGAGAAGAAGCAGAAGCTGCAGTGTGACGTCGACCACGCGTAGGAGTCCGGGCAGGCAGGAGGAATATCGCGCCCTCCATGTCAGAACCCGTCCGCAAATGCAAAGCCGAAAGCGCCCCTAGAACGTGCCGAGGGTCGATCCGATCAGCAGAATGGCTACGAGCGCCAGGATGGCGCCGCCGATGCTGACAACGGCGATGTCGCGGTAGCTCTCCCGGTGGCCGGTGCCGCACACGGCCAGAAGCGTGATCACCGCGCCGTTGTGGGGCAGGGTGTCCAGCGTGCCCGAGGATATGACCGCCACGCGGTGAAGCAGCGCCAGTTCGACCCCGGCCGCGTTCGCGCGGTCGATGAAGGTCGGGCCGAGCGCTTCCAGCGCGATCGTCAGGCCACCGGAGGCGGAGCCGGTCAGGGCCGACAGGATGTTGGTCGCCACGGCAAGCGCCACGGCCGGGCCGCCACCGATATCCAGCACCCATTCCCGCACCAGTCCGAAGGCGGGCAACGCCGCCATGACGGCACCGAAACCGACGAGGCTGGAGACGCTGATCGCCGGCAGAACCGATGCGTTGACGCCGGCGTCGATCGTGTCGCGCAGTTTCGGCAGACGCCGGACGTTCAGCCCCAGCGCCGTCAGGATGCCGGCTGCGAGCGCCGCCACGACCGCCCAGACGCCGGCGACGGCCGAAAGCGTCGTTTCGCCTCAGCGCGGCTCGGCCAGGAAATCGGCGTCCATCGACGGGATCACGAGCAGCGACAGCAGCATGTTGCCGGCGATGACGATCGCGAGCGGCGCTGCCGCTGCGAGGAACGACGGTTCCACGTCCGCCGGCTTGCCGCGCCGGATCTCGGCAGGGTCGAACTCGCGCGCCACGTTGGCGTGCTCGCGCAGGTTCGGATCGTCGGCGATGTCGCGCGCCGGCTGCGGATCGTCCTCCCCGAAGCCCTCGCCGCGTGCGCGTGCGGCGCGCTCCATGCGGCCCAGCCACCAGAGCCCGAATGCCGCCATGATCGCGGAGGCGATCAGGCCGAGGCCGGGTGCTGCGAAGGGGGTCGTTCCGAAGACGGGCATCGGGATGGCGTTCTGGATCGACGGCGTGCCCGGCATGGCCGACATGGTGAAGGTCGAGGTCCCGAGCACGATCGTCGCCGCCATCAGGCGCCTTGGAATGCCGGCCCGCCGAAACAGGTCCATCGCCATCGGCGCGATCACGAAAAAGGCGACGAACAGGCTGACGCCGCCATAGGTCACGAGCGCGCCGGCCAGGATCACGGCCGCGATCGCGCGGCGTTCGCCGAGCCTGTCCATCAGTACGCGGGAGATCACCCGGATCGAGCCCGTCTCCTCCATCAGCTTGCCGAACAGCGCCCCGAGCAGGAAGAGCGGAAAATACTGGGCGAAGAACCCTGCCGCATTGGGCATGAAGACCTGGGTCCAGCTGGCCAGGAGCGGCTCGCGGGAGAAGGCGGCGGCGAGGAGGGCTGCCAGCGGCGCCAGCAGCAGGATGCTCCAGCCGCGATAAGCCAGTGCGATCAGAAGCGCCAGGCCGGCGGCGATGCCGAGAAGCCCCATGTCAAATCCCCCGGAAGGTTGCCTGGTCAGTCCGCAGCCAAGATCAGTGATCCCGGATCAGTTCGTCGAGGTCGAAGGAGGGGCGCTTACCGATGTCGTCGCCGTGCTCCTGCAGGAAGGCGTCCGCGGCCTCGCGTCCCTTGTCGCGCAGCATGGTCAGGAAGGCCCACTCGGCGTTCATCTTGGAGGAGGAGCCGAGGTCCAGCATGATGTCGCTGGCGATGCGGTGCAGCCGCATGGAGCCCCATCGCGATCCTTCGGCATGGCCGGCATCGGCGACCCTGCGCATGATCGCCGCCATGCGGAGCTCCTTCAGCAGCACCGCGTTGAAGGAGACCTCGTTGATCCGGCTCTGGATCTCGCGGGCGGTCCTCGGCGTTCCGGGGCGTTCGATCGGGTTGATCTGGACGAGGATGGTGTCTTCGGCGGCGCAGTCCTCGATCAGCGGCGTCAGCGTCGGATTGCCGGAGAACCCGCCGTCCCAGTAGGGAACGCCGTCGATCTCGACGGCCTGATAGACGGTCGGCAGGCACGCCGACGCGAGCAGGACCTGCGGTGACAGTTCCGCATTGCGAAAGACGCGGCCGCGGCCGGTTTCGACATTGGTGGCGGTGATGAAGACGCGCACGGGCGAGGCGACGAGCCGGCCGAAATCGACGCACTCCTCCAGGATCTCCGTCAGCGGGTTCTTGCCGGCCGGGTTCATCTGGTAGGGCGAGACGAGGCGCGCCATCATGTCCATCATGAGATAGGCGGGGGAACTGTCGAGTGTCCAGCGGCCGAGCAGGATCGAGCGGCGTGCGCTGGAAGGGGCTGAAGCGGGCGGCGTCGGAAACCTTGCGCCAGAAGGTCTCGAGCGCCCTGCGGGCGCCGGCGGGGCCATCGTGCTCGTATCCGTCCGCCAGCACGACCGCGTTCATCGCGCCGGCGGAGGTGCCGGAGATGGCTTCCAGCTTCAGCCAGTCCTCCTCCAGCAGGCGATCGAGGACGCCCCAGGTGAAGGCGCCGTGCGAGCCGCCGCCCTGCAGGGCGAGGTCGATGGGGCAGGACTTGCGAGGATCGGGCCTGGGCATCGTACTCAAGAGCAAACTCCATCGAGCCGGTGCCATCCTGCACCGCAGCAACGCGCCTGCAATATTCTTACGCGTCAAACGGGCCTCAGTCGATCCCATTTGCCCGGACTTGCTCGGCTGTTGCTTTCGCTGGCGATGGCGTTTCCGGTTCATCCGACGACGCAATCCCGTTTGACCGCGAAATGCCGCTTCGCTAAACAGGTCGGACATGCGGCGGTGCCCTTGTTCGGGCCGGACTGGTGCCTGGAGCGGTCGACCCTGGAGGGGGCCAGATCCGGGGCTGCCGAGACGGATCGCCCGCACCGCGCATGTCCAGGGGGAACGAGGACAGTGCGATGACGGATGCGGTGCAGGTAGACGATGGCGCGACGCACGCGCTCGTTCTGGGCCTTGGCTGCGAGCGCGGCACGGCGGTCGAGGAGGTCATCGCCCTTGCCGAAGACGCCTTGCGTGCCGCCGGGCGCGACCGCTGCCGGCTTGCCGTCGTCGCCTCGCTCGACACGCGCGCCGAGGAGCCAGCCATGTCCGCCACCGCGCGCCACTTCGCCGTTCCCTTCCGCACATTCGACGCCGCAACGCTCGAGGCCGAGACGCCGCGGCTCGCCCATCCCTCCGATACCGTCTTCCGCCACACCGGCTGCCATGGCGTGGCCGAGGCCTCGGCGCTTGCGGCAGCCGGCGCCGCGGGGCGGTTGCTGGTCCCGAAGATGAAATCGGCGCATGCGACGGCTGCGATCGCGGAGGTTTTTCAGGCTGTTGCGGGCGATTTTTCAGAAAGTGAATCCGCTTCCGCCAGTGCCCGTCCCGCATCCCTGAGGACTGTCTGATGGATGCTGTTTTCTCATCCCTGCCGGACCTGGAACCGGGTAGCGTCTGGCTCGTCGGGGCGGGGCCGGGCGATGCGGGGCTGCTGACGCTGCTGGCCGTGCACGGGCTGCGCCAGGCCGACGTCATCGTCCACGATGCGCTCGTCAATGCCGAATGCCTGCAGTTCGCAAGGCCGGATGCCGTCATCGAATTCGCCGGCAAGCGTGGCGGCAAGCCATCGCCGCGGCAGCGCGACATCTCGCTTCGGCTCGTCGAGCTGGCGCGCGCCGGCAAGCGGGTGCTGCGGCTGAAGGGGGGCGACCCGTTCGTCTTCGGCCGCGGCGGCGAGGAGGCGCTGACGCTGGTCGAGCACAGGATCGCCTTCCGCATCGTGCCGGGCATCACCGCCGGCATCGGCGGGCTCGCCTATGCCGGAATCCCGGTGACGCATCGCGAGGTCAACCACGCCGTGACGTTCCTGACGGGCCACGATTCCTCGGGCGTCGTGCCGGACCGCATCAACTGGGCAGCGGTCGCTGCCGGCTCGCCGGTGATCGTCATGTACATGGCGATGAAGCACATCGGCCAGATCTCGGCGAAGCTGATCGCGGCCGGGCGGGCGCCGGACGAGCCCGTCGCCTTCGTCTGCAATGCCGCGACGGCGGGCCAGTCCGTCCTGGAAACGACACTCTCGCGGGCGGAGGCGGATGCCGCTGCGGCCGGGCTGGAGCCGCCGGCGATCGTGGTGATCGGCGAGGTCGTCCGCCTGCGCGGCTCGCTCGACTGGCTCGGCGCCTTGCGCGAGGGCAGGGTGCTGGTGCCCGATCCGCTCGGTGCCCGCACGCTGAAGGACCCCGCATGAGCGGGCTGATGATCGCCGCCCCGGCTTCGGGCTCGGGCAAGACGACGGTCACGCTCGGGCTCCTGCGGGCGCTATCGGACGCGGGCGTCGCGCTCTCGCCCGGCAAGGCCGGCCCCGACTATATCGATCCTGCCTTCCATGCCGCCGCCAGCCGTTCGGAGTGCCTGAACTACGATCCCTGGGCGATGCGGCCGGGCCTGCTCGCCGACAACGCGGCCGCGCAGCAGCGGGGCGGCCGGTTGCTCGTGGTCGAGGCGATGATGGGCCTGTTCGACGGCGCGGCCGACGGCAACGGTTCGCCGGCCGATCTCGCCGCGATGCTCGGGCTGCCGGTTGCGCTCGTCGTCGACTGCAGCCGGATGTCGCATTCGATCGCAGCCCTGGTGCAGGGCTATGCGCGGTTCCGCAACGACGTGCAGGTTGGCGGCGTGATCCTGAACAAGGTCGGAAGCGAGCGCCACGAGGCGATGCTGAGGGCGGCGCTGGAGGCGGCGGGCGTCACGGTCTTCGGCGCGATCCGGCAGGATCCCGCGCTGTCCCTGCCCGAGCGCCATCTCGGCCTGGTGCAGGCCGGCGAGCATGCGGGGCTGGAGGCCTTCATCGGACGGGCGGCGGAGATCGTGCGTCGCAGCGTCGATCTGGACCGGCTGCTTGCGATGGCCGGACAGGGCCGGGTGTCGGCCGGCCGGGCCGACGTCGCCCGCCTGCCGCCGCTTGGGCAGCGCATCGCCGTCGCGCGCGACAATGCCTTTGCCTTCATCTATCCGCACCTGCTCGCCGGCTGGATCGGGCAGGGGGCGGAAATCTCCTTCTTCTCGCCGCTCGCCGACGAGCCGCCGCCGGAAGCCTGCGACGCGGTGTTCCTGCCGGGCGGCTATCCGGAACTGCATGGCGAGCGGCTTGCCGGCGCAAGCCGGTTCCGCGACGGCATGCTCGCCGCCGCCCGGCGCGGCGCGCGGATCTATGGCGAATGCGGGGGCTTCATGACGCTCGGGGAGGGGCTGATCGATGCGGCCGGCACCCGTCACCGGATGCTCGGCCTGCTGCCGCTCGTCACCAGCTTCGCGGAGCGCCGGCGTCACCTGGGCTACCGGCGGGTGAGCCCGCTTCCGGGGTCGGGGTTCCCGCAGGCGATGACCGCCCATGAATTCCACTATTCGACGGTGGCGGAGGAAGGTGACGCGGAGCGGCTGTTCTCGGTGGCCGATGCGACGGGGCAGGACCTGGGCCAGGCGGGCTTGCGCCGGGGCAACGTCGCCGGTTCCTACATGCACCTGATCGACCTTGCGGAGGGAACGTGATGGGCGAGGCGCCGATCCAGCACGGCGGCGGCATTTCGGCTGCGGCCGAACGCCATGGCGGGCGGCCGGAGGACTGGCTGGACCTTTCCACCGGCATCAATCCCTGCCCGGTGCCGTTGCCGGCCATCGATCCCGCCGCCTGGCATCGCCTGCCGGACCGCAGCCGCCTCGACGCGGCACGGCGCGCGGCCATGCGTTACTATCGCAGCGAGAACTGCCTGCCGCTGCCGGTGCCGGGGACGCAGGCTGCGATCCAACTGTTGCCGCGGCTGGTTCCGCCGGGACGGCGCGTCGCGATCCTGTCGCCGACCTATGGCGAATACGCGCGCGTGCTGCGGGCGGCCGGCCATGAGGTCGATGCGATCGCAACGCTGGGCGAGGTGCGCGACGAGCACGGGCTCGTGGTGGTCGTCAACCCGAACAATCCCGACGGTCGTCTGTATCCGCCGGAAGAATTGCTGCGGCTGCGCGAACGGCTGGTGCGATCGGGTGGCATGCTGCTGGTGGACGAGGCCTTCGGCGACATGGCGCCCGGGGCTTCGCTTGCCGCGCATGCGGGCGGCCTGGACGGGCTCGTGATCTTTCGTTCGTTCGGCAAGTTCTTCGGCCTTGCCGGCCTCCGGCTCGGCTTCGTCCTGGGCGAGGAGGGTCTGCTTGCGGACTTTGCCGAGCGGCTCGGCCCCTGGGCGGTGTCCGGCCCGGCCCTGACGATCGCGACGGGCCTGATGGCGGGCGATTGCGCCCCGATCCGGGAGAGGATCGCCGAACGCAAGGCGGCGCTCGATGCGGTGCTGCAGCAGGCGGGACTGGCCGTCATCGGCGGAACGGCGCTCTTCTCGCTGGTGTCGCATCCGCAGGCCGGCACCCTTTTCGAAGCGCTCTGCCGGCAGCATATCCTCGTGCGCCCGTTCGCCTATGATCCGACATGGCTGCGTTTCGGGCTCGCCCCCGATGCGGCAGCCGATCGCCGGCTGGCCCGGGCACTGGCTGCGTTCGACCCCTGATCGATGAGCTTCGACCCATGACCCTCACGCTGATCGTCCTTGCCGCCGCCCTCGTGATCGACCGCTTCGTCGGCGATCCGCCGGGGCTCTGGGCGCGCGTGCCGCACCCGGTCGTGGTGTTCGGCTGGGCCATCTCCTTCCTCGACCGGATGTTCAACGGCAAGCGGATGACGCCGGAGACGCGCCGCTTCAACGGCGCGGTGGCGATCGGCGCGCTGTTGGCGGCAAGCCTGTTCGCCGGATACCTCCTTCACGAACTGCTGGGGCTGCTCGGCTGGCCGGGGCTCGTCCTCGAAGCGCTCGTCGTCGCGCTGTTCCTCGCCGGCAAGAGCCTCGCCGACCATGTGGGGGCGGTGGCGGTCGGTCTCAGGGAGCGCGGGCTCGAGGGCGGGCGCGAGGCGGTCTCGATGATCGTCGGTCGCGATCCGGCGACGCTCGACGAGCCGGCCGTCTGCCGCGCCGCGATCGAGAGCCTGGCCGAGAATTTTTCCGACGGCGTCGTGGCGCCGGCCCTCTGGTACGTGCTGCTGGGGCTGCCGGGACTTCTGGCCTACAAGATGCTCAACACCGCCGATTCCATGATCGGACACAGGAACGCGAAATACCTGGAGTTCGGCTGGGCCGCGGCCCGGCTCGACGACATCGCCAACTGGCCGGCCGCGCGGCTCTCCATCCTCCTGATCGCCGCGGGCGCCCGGGCTGCGATCGGCGGGGCCGCGGCGCGGGCGGCGCTCGATGTCGGCCTGCGCGACAACGGCCTGCACCGTTCGCCCAATTCGGGATGGCCGGAGGCGGCGATGGCGGGAGCGCTCGGGGTCAGCCTTGCCGGCCCGCGCGTCTATGGCGGCGTCAAGGTGGACGAACCGATGATGAACGCGTCCGGGCGGACCACGGCCAAGCCGGCCGATATCGGCCGCGGGATCAGGGTCTTCGAATATGCCTGCGATGCCCTGGTGGTCCTGGCGCTCGCCGGCGCCGCCCTGGCGACCTTGTTCTAGCCGCCTCAGTCGATGCCGGCGAATTGCTGCAGGCGCTCGATGTCGGGCACCGTGACATGCCGGTTGTTCTCGATGCTGATGACGCCTTCCTTGCGCAGCTTGGTGAACTGGCGGCTGACGGTCTCGATGGTGAGGCCGAGGAAATCGGCAATGTCGGCGCGCGACAAGGGCAGGTCGAAGGCGGAGCCGTCGACGGTCTCGGGATCGAAATGCGTGGCGATCAGGAAGAGGAAGCTCGCCACCTTTTCCTGGGCGTTCTTGCGGCCGAGCGTCAGCATCCAGTCGCGGGCCTCGTCCAGTTCCTTCAACACCTGCTGGTGCAGCCGGTGCTCCAGGTCCGGCGAGCGGGTCACCATCCGTTCCAGGAGGTAGCGCGGGAAGGTGCAGATCTCCGCGTCCGTCGCCGCCTCGGCGCTGTGCGGGCTCTCGCTCGTGAACGGTCGGCCGAGGAAGTCGGGGGCGAACTGGAGGCCGACGATCTGCTGACGGCCGTCGGGCATCATCCGGGTGAGCTTGACGACGCCGCGCATGATATTGGCGCAGGTCGCCATTTCCTCGCCCTGGCCGACGACCTCGGTGCCGGCCTGCAGGCGTCTGCGGCTCGAGTGCTTGTTCAACTCGCCCAGCTCCTGCGGCGAGAGCGCGCTGCAGGCGCCGCCGTGGCGCGCCTCGCAGGCACGGCAGACGACCGGTATGTCGGAGCTGTGGATCTCGCTGCGCTGCATATCCATCGGTATCGCCTCTCCTGCCGCGGAACAATCGCCGCCTAATCACCTGTGTACGAGAATCGGGATGGAGACAATGCGACATTGTCGCCCGCCTCTCCCCGGCCGATTCCCGGACCGCTCTTGATAATTGTTAAGTCGGATTGCCGCCGCCCGACTTGATCGAAATCAAATCGGCGCGTGTCTCCGGAAGAATTCGATGGAAAGCTGCCCGGAACAACTTCGCAAAGGCAGGCGCAAAGGTTCTGCGCAGGGCCGGCCGAAAGCCCGGTCGCTGTTCCCGCAACAGGCCACAGCCAATTTGCAGCGTGTCTGGAACAGGGCATTGGCAATTCCGCCCAATTTACTTATAGGATCGCGCAACAAAGGATTTTAAGAGGTACAGGCGTGACAGCTACATTCGACAAGGTTGCCGACATCATCGCGGAGACCAGCGAGATCGATCGCGAAACGATCAAGCCCGAGAGCCACACGATCGACGATCTGGGCATCGACAGCCTCGACTTCCTCGACATCGTCTTTGCGATCGACAAGGAGTTCGGCATCAAGATCCCGCTCGAGCAGTGGACGCAGGACGTCAACGAGGGCAAGGTGGCGACCGAGGAATACTTCGTATTGAAGAACCTCTGCGCCAAGATCGACGAGTTGCGCGCCGCCAAGGCGTGAGGGCAAGGAGCCGCCACCTGCGGCTCTACCGCATCCGTTGAGGGGCGCTGATGGCCTGCCGCATAGGGCAGGCCTTTCACGTTCCGGGACGCGGTAACACGGCAGTAACATAGGTTTTCAATGCTGCTTGAATACTTCCAGATGATCGACCGGGTGGAAACGGTGGACGCCGAGCGCAGGACGCTGACGGCGCGGTCCGTCGTTCCTGCGAAGAGCCCGGTCTTCGAAGGGCATTTCCCCGGCATGCCGCTGGTGCCCGGCGTGCTCCTGATCGAGACGATGGCGCAGGCCTCGGGCTTCCTGGTGCTGGCCGCCACCGACTTTGCCGCCATGCCGTTTCTGATGTCGGTCGACGGCGCCAAGATGCGCACCTTCGTCGAGCCCGACACAGTGCTCGACATCGAGGCGGTGCTGGAGCACGACGGCTCGGGTTTCGCGGTCACCAAGGCGAAGATCACCTCCGGCGGCAAGAAGGTCTGCGATGCGCAACTGAAGCTGCGCACCATGCCGTTCAGCGAGGTGCCGCTCGGCGACCTCGTGCGCAAGCGGGCCGAGGAACTCGGCCTGATGGCTGCGCTTGCCGCAACCGGCCATTGAAGAGGAATTGACATGACGAAGGCGCCAAACGACGTCGTCATCACCGGCATCGGCATCGTCACCTGCCAAGGTGTCGGCACCGAGCCGCATATCGCGCTGTTGAAGGCCGGAAGCGCACCGGAGCTGAAGATCGAGGCGGAGCGGTTCGCGCCCTATCCGGTCCATCCGATGCCGGAGATTGACTGGTCGCAGCAGATCGCCAAACGCGGCGACCAGCGGCAGATGGAGAACTGGCAGCGGCTCGGCGTGTTCGCCGCCGGCCTGGCGCTCGACGATGCCGGGCTGAAGGACGATGCCGAGGCCTGCGGCACGATGGACATGATCGTGGCCGCCGGCGGCGGCGAGCGCGACATCAACGTCGATTCTCTGATCGTCGACGAGGGCCTGAAGCGCAACGACCGCGAACAGCTGCTCAACGAGAAGCTGACGACCGAACTGCGGCCGACGCTGTTCCTCGCCCAGCTGTCGAACCTGATGGCCGGCAACATCTCGATCGTCCACAAGGTCACCGGTTCCTCGCGCACCTTCATGGGCGAGGAGGCGGCGGGCATCAGCGCCATCGAGACGGCGTTCGCGCGCATCCGCGCCGGCCAGTCGACGCATACGCTGGTCGGCGGCGGCTTCGTCGCCGAACGGCCGGACGTCATCCTGCTCTACGAAGCGCTCGGCGCGCATGCGACCGGCGGCTGGACGCCGCTATGGTCGCGCGAGGACGGCGAGGGCGGCGGCATCGTCTCCGGCTCCGCCGGCGCCTTCCTGGTGCTGGAGCAGCGGGCGCATGCCGAGGCGCGTGGCGCGCGCATCTATGCGACGATCGAGGACATCGGCGGCGACCGCGGCAGCCGCGAGGACGGCCGGCTGGAGCGCCGGCTCGATGCGCTTGCCGAACGGGCGGACGGTGCGGCCGGCTCGACGGTCGTCTTCTCCGGAGCATCGGGCATCAAGGGCCTGTCCGGCCGCGAGAAGGCCTGGCTCGACCGGCGTTTCCCCGGCACTCCGGTGCGCGGCTATGCGGGGGTGACCGGCCATGCGCTGGAGAGCCAGTTCCCGCTGGGCCTGGCGCTCGCCGGGCTTGCGCTTGCGAGCGGGGCAAAGGTTCCGGCGTTCGATGCGGCAGGCGAGACGGCGATGGAAAAGCCTGCCGAGACGGCGATCGTGACCACGGTCGGCCACCACCGCGGCGAGGGCGTCGCCATCCTGAAGGCAGAGAAGTAAGAGGACGGGCGCATGAGCAAGGCAGCCTACAGGGATCATCTCGGACGTCCGATCGTCGCCGTCACCGGCATGGGCGTCATCACCTCGCTCGGGCAGGGGCTGAAGGACAACTGGGCCGCGCTTTCGGGCGGCGTGTCCGGCATTCACGGCATCACCCGCTTTCCGGTCGACGGGCTGAACACGCGGATCGCCGGAACGGTCGATTTCGTCGAGCTGCCGGCCGAGAACCCGGTCGAGCGCTCCTATTTCTACGCCCGCGAGACCACTGAGGAAGCCCTGGCGCAGGCCGGGATTGCCGGCGACTTCGGCGGGCCGCTGTTCCTCGCCGCCCCGCCGATCGAGCCGGAATGGAGCGCGCGCTTTGCGCTCGCCGACCGGGCGCCGGCCTCGCAGCGGCCGGGCGATGCCTATGACCGCTTCCTTTCGGTGCTGCGCGGCAAGCCCGATCCGGCGCTCTACGAGGCCTGGCTGTTCGGCGCGATCTCCGAGCGGCTCGCCGACCGGTTCGGCACGCGCGGCCTGCCGGTGACGCTGTCGACGGCCTGCGCTTCGGGCGCGACCGCGATCCAGCTCGGCGTCGAGGCGATCCGCCAGGGCCGCACGGCGCGGGCGCTGACGGTCGGCACGGACGGCTCGGTAACCGCCGAGGCGCTGATCCGGTTTGCCCTGCTCTCGGCGCTCTCCACCCAGAACGACCCGCCGCAGAAGGCCTCCAAGCCCTTCACCAAGGATCGCGACGGCTTCGTGATCGCGGAAGGGGCGGCAACGCTCGTGCTGGAATCGCTGGAATCGGCGGTGGCCCGCGGCGCCCGCGTGCTCGGCATCATGAAGGGCTGCGGCGAGAAGGCCGACCACTTCCACCGCACCCGCTCCTCGCCGGACGGGGGGCCCGCGATCGCGACGATCCGGGCGGCGCTGGAAGACGCCGGCATCGCCGAGGACGGCATCGGCTACATCAATGCGCACGGCACCTCGACGCCGGAAAACGACAAGATGGAGTACCTCTCCATGTCGACGGTGTTCGGCGAGGGGCTGTCGAAGATCCCGGTCTCCTCCAACAAGTCGATGATCGGCCACACGCTGACGGCTGCGGGCGCGATCGAGGCGGTGTTCTCGCTGCAGACGATGCTGACCGGCACGCTGCCGCCCACCATCAACTACCAGAACCCGGACCCGACGATCGTCCTGGATGTCGTGCCGAACGTGAAGCGCGACAAGCAGGTTTCGGCCGTGCTGTCGAACTCCTTCGGCTTCGGCGGCCAGAACGCCAGCCTGGTGATGACAGCCGAGCCGGCCTGACGCGGAGGGGCGGGCAGGGGGCCGCCTGTCCCTGCCGCCCGGCTGCGGCACGAATGCACCGGGTGGCGTCAACGCGCGACTTTCCTGCCGGTTGCAGCGGGAAAGAGGTTCCATTTGCCTGCCCGTTGCTCTAGAGCATCGATCCCAATCGGGGCGAGCGGGCGGCCGGCGGCCGTCAGTCCAGCGCCTCGCATCCGGTGAGAGCCGCACGGCACGCCCGGATGCCACAAGCGACGAAATTCAGGCCGCGACCGGCGGCAAAGGACAAGACCATGCGCGCATTGCAGCTTCTCGACGACCGCAAGCTCGAGCTGACCGATATCCCCGAACCGGAAGCACCCGGCCCCGGCGAGGTGACGCTCCGCGTCAAGGCGGTGGCGCTGAACCACATCGACGTCTGGGGCTGGCGCGGCATGGCGTTCGCCAAGCGCAAGATGCCGCTCGTGATCGGTGCGGAGGCGGCCGGCGTCGTCGACCGGATCGGACCGGGTGTGGCGAACGTGCTCCCCGGCCAGCTCGTCTCGGTCTATGGCGCGCGCATCTGCGGTCTGTGCAAGCCCTGCCGCGAGGGTCGCGACAACCTCTGCGAACATGTCGGCGGCGTGCACGGCTTCCATCTCGACGGATTTGCGCAGGAGAAGATCAACCTTCCCGCCCGCCAGCTCGTTCCGGCGCCGCCCGGCATCGACGCGGTTGCCGCAGCGCTGGCGCCCGTCACCTTCGGCACCGTCGAGCACATGCTGTTCGACAATGCCAGGCTCGAGCCCGGCGAGACGATCCTCGTCCATGCCGGCGGCTCGGGCATCGGCACGGCGGCCATTCAGTTGGCCAAGAAGATCGGCTGCACCGTCATCACCACGGTCGGTTCCAACGACAAGATCGAGAAGGCCAAGGCGCTCGGCGCCGACCACGTCATCAACTACCGCGAGGACCGCTTCGAGGGCGTCGTGCGCAAGCTGACGAAGAAGAAGGGTGTGGACGTGGTGTTCGAGCATGTCGGCAAGGACACCTGGGCCGGCTCGATGCTGTGCCTGAAGCGTGGCGGGCGGCTCGTCACCTGCGGCTCGACCTCGGGCGTCTCCACCGAGATGAACCTGATGATGCTGTTCCAGCAGCAATTGAAGCTGCTCGGCTCGTTCGGCTGCCGCATGGAAAACATGGCGAACGCGATGCAGAAGATGGCCCGCGGCATCGTTCATCCGGTGATCGACACCGAGGTGACCTTCGACGGGATCGCGACGGCGCTGGAGCGGATGGAATCGCGCCAGATCTTCGGCAAGATCGTGCTCCGGCTGGATTGACCCCCGTGCGCCGCCTCATCACCCGCGCCGTTCTCGGACTGCGCAGTTTCGAGCAGTGGCTGGTCGCCCAGTTCGTGTTCGGGCTGCTCAACGTGCTGAAGCTGTTTCCGGCCGATGGCGCGATGAACTTCGCCGACCGCTTCGGCCGCTTCGTCGGGCCGAAGACCGCCCGGCACCAGCTGATGCTGACCAACCTGCGCAATGCCTTTCCGGAAAAATCCGAGAGCGAACTTTCAGCGATCGCCATGGAGAGCTGGGGCAACATGGGGCGGATGGCGGCCGAATACGTCTTCCTCGACCGTCTGTTCGACTTCGATCCGTTCAGCGACAAGGTCGGGCGCGTCGAGGTCGACGGCATCCCGATCTTCATCGACCTCTACGAGAACCGGCGCCCCTTCATCGTCTTCACCGGCCACACCGGCAATTTCGAGATGCTGCCGGTGGCAGGGGCGGCCTTCGGCATCGAGGTGACGGTGCTGTTCCGTCCGCCCAACAACCCCTACATCGCCGAGAAGGTGTTCGAGTTCCGCCGCGCGCGCATGGGCAATCTGGTGCCCTCGCATGCGGGCTCGTCGTTCGCACTCGCCCGCAAGCTGGATGCCGGCGAGCCGGTGGGCGTCCTCGTCGACCAGAAATACCGCAAAGGGCTGTCGACGACCTTCTTCGGCCGTCCCGTGCAAACCAATCCGCTGCTCGCCAAGCTGGTCCGGCAGTTCGAATGCGAGGTCTATCCGGCCCGCTGCATCCGGCTGCCGAACAACCGCTTCCGGCTGGAGCTGGAGCCGGCGATGGAGATCCCCCGCCGGGCCGACGGCGCCATCGACGTCGAGGCGACGGCGCAGAAGCTCAACGACAAGGTCGAGCAGTGGGTGCGCGAGTATCCCGGCCAGTGGCTCTGGTACCACGACCGCTGGGACATCAAGAAGGCGCTGCGGAAGGCGAAGGCCTGACGGCGACGATGCCGCCTCAGGCGTTGTACAGACCGCGCAGCAGATGGTCGCGCTCGAAGGCGATGTGGCGGCGGATCGTCTCGAAGAAGCCGCGCAGCATGTAGCCGGCCGCCTCGATATTGACGTCTTCGGCGCCGCTGCCGAGCTTCAGGAGCGTGTCGATCAGTTCCTCGGCGAAACACTCGTCCTCGCAGTGCTCGAACTTCAGCCGCTTCAGCGTTTCGGCGAGGAGCTGATTGCTCTTCGCGCGCGCGGTCAAGTGGGGGAACAGCACCTGCTCCTCGTAGCGGTGCAGGCCGTGGATCAGCGGGCCGAGCACCATGGCCGCGTAGATGCATTTCTGCCGGTTCACGCTTGCCGGCAGGCTGTCGGCGATCTCTTCCAGTGCGTCGCACAGACGCAACTGCTCGCGATGGGCGCCCGCCAGCCAGTCGAGCGACACCGCGTCGCTGGGCATGGCGGAAAGAAGGTGGCAGACCCTGTTCTGTTCCCCGTTCTCCGGCGTCATCGCATCCATTCCTCCCTGAGTGACGGCAAGCTGGTGCATTGATGCGCCTGCGATCGGGGCTTCTCCTTGATCTGCGTCAAGGCCGATCCTTGCTGCATCTGCGAGCAGTGGGCTGATTGCAGGGGAAGGATTCGTGTCCGTCCCCGCTGCTTGCAACGCTCGTCGAGTTGGGGATCCAACGATGAAATACGGACTAGAGACAGGGCTTCTGGCTGTCGGCGCGTTCTTGGCGCTGCTCGGCGCGGCCTTCGCCCACGACAACCAGTTCCAGGCCCACATGTGGGTGCTGTTCTTCGTGCTGCTCGCCGGCACGGTGGTGATGATCAGGCGCGTTTCCTTCGCGCCCTACCGCGTACCGGGCGACAGCCTGCCGAAGGGGGCCGCCAGCCCCTATTTCGACGAGGTGGTCAAGTACGGCGTGATCGCGACCGTGTTCTGGGGCGTCGTCGGCTTTTTGGTCGGCGTGGTCGTGGCGCTGCAGCTGGCCTTTCCCGACCTCAACATCGAGCCGTGGTTCAATTTCGGCCGGATGCGCCCGCTGCACACCTCGGCGGTGATCTTCGCCTTCGGCGGAAACGCGCTGATCGCCACGGCGTTCTACGTGGTCCAGCGCACCTCGCGGGCGCGGCTGTTCGGCGGCGATCTCGGCTGGTTCGTCTTCTGGGGATACCAGCTGTTCATCGTCATGGCGGCGACCGGCTATCTGCTGGGGATCACCCAGGCGCGCGAATACGCGGAGCCGGAATGGTATGTCGACCTGTGGCTCACCGTCGTCTGGGTGGCCTTCCTGGTCGCCTTCCTCGGCACGATCCTCACCCGCAAGGAACCGCACATCTACGTGGCGAACTGGTTCTTCCTGTCCTTCATCGTCACGATCGCGATGCTGCACATCGTCAACAACCTGGCGGTGCCGGTCTCGTTCCTCGGGGTGAAGAGCTACTCGGCCTTCTCGGGCGTGCAGGATGCGCTGACGCAATGGTGGTACGGCCACAACGCGGTCGGCTTCTTCCTCACCGCCGGCTTCCTCGGGATGATGTACTACTTCATTCCCAAGCAGGTGAACCGGCCCGTCTATTCCTACCGCCTGTCGATCATCCACTTCTGGGCGCTGATCTTCCTCTACATCTGGGCCGGTCCGCACCACCTGCACTACACTGCACTGCCCGACTGGGCGCAGACGCTCGGCATGGTGTTCTCGATCATGCTCTGGATGCCCTCCTGGGGCGGCATGATCAACGGCCTGATGACGCTCTCGGGCGCCTGGGACAAGGTCCGCACCGATCCGATCGTGCGCATGATGGTGATGGCCGTCGCCTTCTACGGCATGGCCACCTTCGAAGGGCCGATGATGTCGATCCGCGCGGTCAACTCGCTCAGCCACTACACAGACTGGACCATCGGTCACGTGCATTCGGGCGCGCTCGGCTGGAACGGCCTGATCACCTTCGGCGCAATCTACTACATGGTGCCGAAACTGTGGAACCGCGAGCGGCTCTATTCGATCCGCATGGTCAACTGGCACTTCTGGCTCGCCACCCTCGGCATCGTCGTCTACGCCGCCGTGATGTGGGTCGCCGGCATCCAGCAGGGTCTGATGTGGCGCGAATACGACGAGCAGGGCTTCCTCGTCTACTCGTTCGCCGAGACCGTGGCGGCGATGTTCCCCTACTACGTCCTGCGCGCCGTCGGCGGCGGCCTGTTCCTCGCAGGGGCCCTGATCATGGCCTTCAACGTCACCATGACCATCCTCGGCTACCAGCGCGACGAGGAAGCCATTCCCGGCAGCTCGGCCGTCGCCCAGCCTGCCGAATAGGAGAGAGAGCATGTCAATCCTGGACAAACACGTCCTTCTCGAGCGCAACGCGACGCTGCTTCTGGTCGGCTCGCTGCTCGTCGTCACCATCGGCGGCATCGTCGAGATCGCGCCGCTCTTCTACCTCGAGAACACGATCGAGAAGGTGGAGGGCATGCGGCCCTACTCGCCGCTGGAGCTCGCCGGCCGCGACATCTACATCCGCGAGGGCTGCTACGTCTGTCACAGCCAGATGATCCGGCCGTTCCGCGACGAGGTGGAGCGCTACGGCCACTACAGCCTGGCGGCGGAGAGCATGTACGACCACCCGTTCCAGTGGGGCTCCAAGCGCACCGGGCCGGACCTTGCGCGCGTCGGCGACCGCTACTCGAACGAGTGGCACGTCCAGCACCTGGTCGAGCCGCGCTCGGTCGTGCCGGAATCGGTCATGCCGAGCTACGCCTTCCTGAAGGAAACGCCGCTGCAGGTCACCGACGTCACGATGAACCTGAAGGCGAACCGGGCGGTCGGCGTGCCCTATGACGACGCGATGCTCGAAAACGCAACCGCCGACCTTGCCGCGCAGGCCGATCCGAATGCCGATACGTCCGCGCTTCTGGAACGCTATCCGAAGGCCAAGGTCGGCGACTTCGACGGCGATCCGCAGACGCTGACGGAGATGGACGCGCTGGTCGCCTACCTGCAGATGCTCGGCACGCTGGTGGACTTCTCCACCTATGACGATGCCAGCGGCTATCGGTGAGGGCGCGGCCATGGAGACCTACACCGCCTTGCGGCATTTCGCCGACAGCTGGGGACTGCTCGCCATGACGATCTTCTTCGTCGGCGTCGTCCTCTTCACCTTCCGGCCCGGCGCGCGCAAGGCCGCCGAGAGCGCCGCCGAAATCCCTCTCAAGGAGGACTGACATCATGGCCGACAAACATGGGGCCGAAAAGCATATCGACGAGATCTCGGGCGTCGAGACCACCGGCCACGAGTGGGACGGGATCCGCGAACTGAACAACCCGATGCCGCGCTGGTGGGTGTGGACCTTCTATGCGACCATCGTCTGGGCGCTCGGCTATACGATCGCCTATCCGGCCTGGCCGATGCTGAGCGAGGCGACGCGCGGCGTGCTCGGCTATTCCAGCCGGGCGAACGTGGCGCAGGACCTGCAGGTCGCCAAGGCCGCCCAGACCGTCTATCTGGACCGGATCGCCGCGGCGCCGTTCGCCGACATCGTCGCCGACCCCGAGCTTGCGCAGTTCGCGATCTCGGGCGGCGCCTCGGCCTTCAAGGTCAACTGCGCCCAGTGCCATGGCTCGGGTGCGGCAGGGTCCGCAGGCTTCCCCAACCTGAACGACGACGACTGGGTCTGGGGCGGCAGCATCGACGAGATCTACACGACGATCGCCCACGGCATCCGCTTCGAGGGCGATGCGGACACGCACGTCTCCGAGATGCCGGCCTTCGGCGACATGCTGCAGCCGGAGGAGATCCGCCAGGTCGCGGCCTATGTGGTCAGCCTGACGGGCACGCCGCATGACGCGAGCCTGGTCGAGCCGGGCAAGCAGCTCTTCGCCGACAACTGCGCCTCGTGCCACGGCGAGGACGCCAAGGGCAATCGCGAGATGGGCGCACCGAACCTTGCAGACGCGATCTGGCTGAAGGGCGAGGGCGAGGAGGCGATCGCCAACCAGGTGCGCGCCCCGAAGCACGGCGTCATGCCCGCCTGGCTGCCGCGGCTGGGCGAGCCGACGGTCAAGCAGCTCGCCGTGTTCGTGCATTCGCTGGGCGGCGGGGAGTAACCCGCCCGAAGGCCTAGAGGTGACGGATCTCGATCGTGGCCGGGGCGCGAATGCCCCGGTCGTTCGTCAGGAAGACGTCGCATTGCAGCGCTTCGGCGGTGGCGACGTGGATGGCGTCAGGCAACTTCAATCGAAGGTGCGCGGCGGTGATCGCTGCCTGCCCGACGGTTTCGCGCGTGATCGCAACCAATTCAACGATCTCTGACTGTTCGAGCAGAGCGTGGAATGCCGCAACGATTTCCGTACGTTGATCCCTGATCGGCGCGATGGTGCATTCGACGATCGTCAGATGTGACGTGTGCAGGCTCGCATTCTGTTGATCGAAGTCCTGCAAGATCGTGAGCGCGCGTCGGCGCATGTCGTTGTCGCCGTCGATCAGGTAGATGAAGACATTGCTGTCGATATAGACGCGTTGCGGCATTCTCAGTCGCCGCGGACTTCGGCTACCTGCCGCAAGACTTCCTCTTCCGAAAGGTGAAGGCGGCTCTGTTCAGTTGATTTCAGGATCGCACGCAGTCGTCGAATCCTGTCTGACGGCTGGGCGGGTGACATATCCCGATCATCCGCACCGCCCTTCCGGGGTTGCGCGAGGTTATGATCTTGCCTTGCTTTTGCACCCATGACTGTTCGTTCCGATTACTTGCGGGAGATCCTACAGGTTGTCGACAACGAAAACTAGCTCAGAACCGCTCCCTACCGGTCCGACCACACGCCCAGTTCGTAGCCGTCGGGATCGGTGAACTGGAACCGCCGGCCGCCGGGGAAGGTGTAAATCGGCTTGACGATGGTACCGCCGGCCTTGGTCACGCGGGCGAGGGCGTCTTCCAGGTCGTCAGCGAACAGGATCACCAGCGGGCCGCCCGCAGCCTTCACCGGCGCCAGCGTGGTGAAGCCGCCGGTGAGGCGGCCGTCCTGGAACTCGCAGTATTCGGGACCGTAGTCGGTGAAGGTCCAGCCGAAGGCGCCGCCGTAGAACGTCTTGGCGCGGCCAATGTCGCCGACGTTGAACTCGATGTAGTCGATCTTGCGATCCTTGCCGGCGGTGGCCATCAGTTCGCTCCCTCTTTCTCCAGCAATGTCTTCAGCGTCTCGAGATCGCGGGCGACATGTGCCGCGTCGGCCTCGAAGGCCGCATCGTCCATGCCGGGCAGGCGAAGAAGCGTGAACATGACTTCCGCGCCATCTCCGTTCGGCACGACGCGCAAGGCATTCTCGACGACGAGGCCGTCCTCCATCGTCACGCGGTGGTCGATCACGCCGAAGTCGTTCTTCGGAGCAAAGCGAACCCGGACGTTGCCGACGGGGCCGCCGTCGGCGATCCAGTCCTCTCCGTCGCGCCTGAGCCCCGAGGCGAGACCGGAGGCCCAGAGCGGCATGTTCTCCGGTCTGACGGCAAAGTCATAGACCTCGGACCACGGGCGCGCGATCGAGGCATGGATGATGCGGGCGGGCATCGTCGTCATCCCCGGTTCCTCCCTGTCGCCGCTTCGATAGCCGTTTTGTCGCATCCGTCGTGGCGCCCCGCAACCCTGATCTTTGACTTAAGTCAAGGAGTGAGGCGGGTGGGCGGCGCACAAACGGGGCCTGGAAATGGTGCACCGATGAATATCTACAACGCGCTTGAACGCTCACAGGATGCCGCGATCGAGCGGCTGGACGCCGAGGCGGTCAATTCCGCCAAGGTGCGCAGGCCGCTCTATGAGAAGCGGAAGAAGATTTTCCCGAAACGGGCCGAGGGCCGGTTCCGCCGCTTCAAGTGGATCGTGATGCTGATCACGCTCGGCATCTACTACCTGACGCCCTGGATCCGCTGGGACCGCGGCGCGCACGCGCCGGACCAGGCCGTGCTCGTCGATCTCGCCGCCCGGCGCTTCTATTTCTTCTTCATCGAGATATGGCCGCAGGAGTTCTTCTTCGTCGCGGGGCTGCTGGTGATGGCCGGCTTCGGGCTGTTCCTCGTCACATCGGCGATCGGGCGCGCCTGGTGCGGCTATGCCTGTCCGCAGACGGTGTGGGTCGATCTGTTCCTCGTCGTCGAGCGGGCGATCGAAGGCGACCGGAACGCGCGGATGAAACTCGACGCCGGGCCCTGGACGCTGGACAAACTCGGCAAGCGGGTGACCAAGCATGGCATCTGGCTTGCGATCGCGGTCGCCACCGGCGGCGCCTGGATCTTCTACTTCGCCGACGCGCCGAAACTGCTTGCGAGCTTTGTCACCCTGCAGGCGGCGCCTGTCGCCTATATCACTGTCGCCGTGCTGACGGCGACGACCTATGTCTTCGGCGGCCTGATGCGCGAACAGGTCTGCACCTACATGTGTCCCTGGCCGCGCATCCAGGCGGCGATGGTGGACGAGAACTCGCTGGTCGTCACCTACAACGACTGGCGCGGCGAGCCGCGGTCGCGGCATGCCAAGAAGGCGGCAGCGGCGGGTGCCAGCGTCGGCGACTGCGTCGACTGCAATGCCTGCGTTGCCGTCTGTCCCATGGGCATCGACATCCGCGACGGCCAGCAACTCGAATGCATCACCTGCGCGCTCTGCATCGATGCCTGTGACGCGGTGATGGACAAGATCGGCAAGGAGCGGGGACTGATCGCCTATGCGACGCTTTCGGACTATTCCGCCAACATGGCGCTTGCGACCGACGGCGGCACCCGGCCGATCGATCCCGCGCGCATCCGCGCGGCCGACGGGAGCTTCTCGGACCAGGTGCGGCACTTCGACTGGCGCATCATCCTCCGGCTGCGGACGGTGTTCTACTTCGCCATATGGATGCTGGCCGGGCTCGGGCTCGTCTTCGCGCTGGTCTCGCGCGACAGGTTGGGGCTCAACGTCATCCATGACCGGAACCCGCAGTTCGTCGTCGAATCCGACGGATCGATCCGCAACGGCTACGAGGTGAAGCTCTTGAACATGATCCCGGAACCCCGCGTCATCACGCTGTCGATCGAGGGACTGCCGCATGCGACGATGCGCATCTCCGGTCAGGAAGGCGGCGACGGGCGCAGCTTCGACATCCCCGTCCAGCCCGACAAGGTGACGGCGGTCAAGGTGTTCGTCACCCTGCCTAAAGATTTCCGTGCCGAGGCCGAACAGGGCTTCAGCCTGGTCGCGGAAGACAGGCCGGGCGGCGAGCGCGGTTCCTACGATGCCCGTTTCAACGTGCCCGGAGGCGCAAGATGACCCCGACCACCAAGTCCGAAGAATCTCGTTTCCGTTTCACCGGCTGGCACATGCTGGGGGTCATGGTGCTCTTCTTCGGCACGATCATCGCCGTCAACGTGGTGATGGCCTGGAGCGCGATCAGCAGCTGGAGCGGGCTCGTGGTGCAGAACACCTACGTCGCCAGCCAGGAGTTCAACGGCAAGGTCGAGAAGGCCAAGGCCTTTGCCGCGAGCGGTTTCGCCGGCGAGCTTACGATCGCCGACGGCCGGGTCCGCTACCGCCTGCATGACGCGGGGGGCGCGCCCGTCGCCGCCGACGAGGTGACCGTCACCTTCAAGCGCCCGACCGACGAGCGGGAAGATTTCCGGCTGGCGCTTGTCGCCGACGGGGCGGGAAACTACTCTGCCGCACGGACATTGCCCGAAGGCCAGTGGATTGCCGACATCGCGAGCGTCCGGGGCGGGCAGGCGATCTTTCACCAGACGATCCGCACGGTCGTCGCAGGAGGCAGGCCATGAGTTGCTGTGCACCCGGAACCGAGGGCGCGATCGACGCTGCCTCGCCGGCCGGCGGGCTGCCGTCCTCCGAGGAGATGCGGCTAGCGGCGCGGGATCTGGGCGAGGGCCTGCGCCAGAGCGATCTCAGCGTGCCCGGCGTCCATTGCGGCGCCTGCATTTCCACGATCGAGGGCGCGCTTTCGAAGGTCGCCGGGATCGAAAGCGCCCGCGTCAACCTGACGGCGAAGCGCGTGTCGGTGCGCTGGCGCGACGATATGGGCTTCGATCCGCAGGCGATCCCTGCCGCGATCGCCAGGACCGGCTATACCGCCCATCTCTTCACCGCCCCGCTGGCCGCCGACGATGCGCTGCGCAACGAACTGATCCGCGCCGTCGCCGTCTCGGGCTTCGCGGCGATGAACATCATGCTGCTCTCCGTCTCGGTCTGGTCCGGGGCGGAGGCGTCGACGCGCGACCTGTTCCACTGGATCTCGGCGCTGATCGCGGGGCCCGTGCTGATCTATGCCGGGCGGTTCTTCTATCGCTCGGCCTGGGGGGCGCTGAAGCACGGGCGGACCAACATGGACGTGCCGATCTCGCTGGCGGTGACGCTCTCCTATTGCGTCTCGCTGTGGGAGACGATCCATCACGGCGAGCATGCCTGGTTCGACGCGACGGTGACCCTGCTGTTCTTTCTCTTGATCGGCCGGACGCTGGACCACGTCATGCGCGACCGGGCGCGGTCGGCGATCACGAGCCTCGCCCGCCTGTCGCCGCGCGGCACCATGGTGCTCAAGGATGGCGGGGAGCGGGAATATCGCGCCGTCGAGGAGGTCGCCGTCGGCGACCGGCTGTCGATTGCGGCCGGCGAACGCCTGGCCGTCGACGCCCGCGTGCTCTCCGGCATCAGCGACGTCGATCGCTCGCTCGTCAGCGGCGAGAGCGCGCCTGTCACGGTGCGGCCGGGCCACCTGCTCGAGGCCGGCGTGATGAACCTCACCGGCGCGCTCGTGGTCGAGGCGGTGGCCGTGGCGCGGGATTCGTTCCTGGCCGAGGTCATCGGCCTGATGGAAGCGGCCGAAGGCGGGCGCGCCCGCTATCGCCGCATCGCCGACCGGGCGGCGTCCTACTATTCGCCGGCGGTGCACCTGCTGGCGCTGGTGTCGTTCCTCGGCTGGGGTTTTGCCGATGGCGACTGGAAGCATGCCATGCTGGTGGCCGTCGCCGTGCTGATCATCACCTGCCCCTGCGCGCTCGGGCTGGCGGTCCCGGTGGTGCAGGTGGTGGCGGCAGGACGGCTGTTTGCCAACGGCATCATGGTCAAGGACGGCTCGGCCATGGAGCGGCTGGCCGAGATCGACACCGCGCTGTTCGACAAGACGGGAACCCTCACCATGGGCGCCCCACGCCTGACGGAGCGGGAGGCCGCGGGCCGGCCGGAGACGCCGATGGCCGAGCGGGCCTTTGCCGTCGCCGCAGCCCTTGCCGCGCATTCCCGCCACCCGCTCTCGGCCGCGCTCGCCGCCGCCCATACGGGGCCGGTGCCGCAGTTCGAGGCGGTCGCCGAGATCCCCGGATGCGGCCTTGAGGCGCGGACGCAGGAGGGGCGTTGGCGGCTCGGCAACCGCGCCTTCGCCTGCGGCGGCGGAGCCGCGGCAGGCGACGGATCGGCGGCGTCGGAGGTGGTGCTGTCGCTCGACGGCGTCCCGATCGAGACCTACAGGTTCGAGGACCGGCTGCGGCCCTCGGCCCGCGAGACCGTCGCCGCGCTGCGCCGGGACGGCATCAAGGTCGGCATCGTCTCCGGCGACCGTCCGGCAGCGGTGGAAAGGGTGGCGGCCCTTCTGGATATCGGCCGGTGGCGCGCCGGACTGGCGCCGCGCGACAAGACGAATGCGGTCAGGGAAGCGGCTGCCGCGGGTGCGCGGGTGCTGATGGTGGGCGACGGCATCAACGACGCGCCGGCGCTAGCGGCGGCGCACGTCTCGATGGCGCCGGCGACCGCGGCCGATATCGGCCGCCAGGCGGCCGACCTCGTCTTCCTGCGCGAGGGGCTGGATGCCGTCTCCTTCGCCATCGAGACCTCGAGAGGGGCGGGCCGCCTGATCCGGCAGAACTTCGCGCTCGCGATCGGCTACAACGTCATCGCCGTGCCAGTGGCGATCCTCGGCCATGCGACGCCGTTGATCGCCGCGGTCGCGATGTCAACCTCGTCCATCATCGTCGTCGCCAATTCGCTGCGGCTGCGCGGCCGGGCGCCGGCACCGCGGCAGGAGGTTTCGGCGCCGAAGCCGGCATCCGGCATGGCGAGGGCCGCATGAACACGCTGATCTACCTCATCCCGATCGCGCTCTTCCTCGGTGGGCTCGGGCTCGCCGCCTTCCTCTGGTCCATCCGCAGCGGACAGTACGAGGACCTTGACGGGGCGGCCTGGCGCGTGCTCGACGACGAGGAGGGCGCAAGCGGCGGGCCGCCGGGTGCGCACGGCGGATAGCTGCCATGCGCGATTGTTACCAAACAATCGCTTGTCGTAAATCGATTTGAGTGCCAAAACAGCCGCCTAACGAAAGTGGAGCGGCCTGTTCCTGTTCCGCTTACGGGAAATCATATCCATGCGCTGCCCCTCGACCCGCGCGGCCGTCCGGCAAGGCAACATCCCATACGGAGGTAAGAACGTGGCACAGGCGGAAATCGGTTTGATCGGTCTCGGCGTCATGGGGTCGAATCTGGCCCTCAACATTGCCGAGAAGGGCAACAAGATCGCGGTCTTCAACCGCACGCCCGAGCGCACGCGGGAATTCTTCGAGGAGGCGGGCAGCCTCAAGGACCAGATCATCCCCTGCGAGACCATCGAGGCGTTCGTCGCCGCCATCCGCCCGCCGCGCCCGATCATCATCATGATCAAGGCCGGCGATCCGGTCGACCAGCAGATGCAGCTCCTGAAGCCGTTCCTGGAAAAGAACGACATCATGATCGATGCCGGCAACGCCAATTTCCGCGACACGATGCGCCGCTTCGACGCGCTCAAGGACAGCGGCCTGACCTTCATCGGCATGGGCGTTTCCGGCGGCGAGGAGGGGGCCCGCCACGGCCCCTCGATCATGGTCGGCGGCACCGAGGACAGCTGGAAGCGCGTCGAGAAGGTCCTGACCTCGATTGCCGCGAAGTACAATGACGAACCCTGCGTCGCCTGGCTCGGCGAGAACGGTGCCGGCCACTTCGTCAAGACGATCCACAACGGCATCGAATATGCCGACATGCAGATGATCGCCGAGATCTACGGCATCCTGCGCGACGGCCTGAAGATGAGCGCGACCGAGATCGGCCAGGTGTTTGACACCTGGAACAAGGGCCGCCTGAACTCCTACCTGATCGAGATCTCCGGAACGGTGCTCAAGACCGCCGATCCGCTGACCGGCAAGCCGATCGTCGACATGATCCTCGACAAGGCCGGCCAGAAGGGCACCGGCAAGTGGTCGGTGATCGAGGCGCAGAACATGGGCGTGCCGGCGACCGCGATCGAGGCGGCCGTGGCTGCCCGCAGCCTGTCGTCGATGAAGGACGAGCGCGAGGCGGCGGAGAAGACCTTCGGCCTGCCGGGCAGCGCTCCGCTTTCGGTTGCCGACAAGGAGGCCTTCATCAAGGATCTCGAAAGCGCGCTTCTGGCCGGCAAGATCGGCGCCTATGCGCAGGGCTTCGCCGTGATGGCGGCCGCGTCGAAGGAGTTCGGCTGGAACCTGCCGATGCCGGTCATCGCCAAGATCTGGCGCGCCGGCTGCATCATCCGCTCGCAGTTCCTCGACGAGATCACGTCCGCCTTCACCGCGGCGCCTGACGCGGCGAACCTGATCGTCACGCCGGCCTTCTCGGCGATGGTCAAGGAGACCGACGGTGCGCTGCGCCGGGTCGTCTCCTCGGCGGTTCTCGCCGGCCTGCCGGTTCCGGCGCTGGCTTCTGCGCTCGGCTATTTCGACAGCTACCGCCGCGGCCGCGGCACGGCGAACATGATCCAGGCCCAGCGCGACTTCTTCGGTGCGCACGGTTTCGACCGCGTCGACGGTGCCGACAACCACCATGGTCCCTGGGGCAGCGGCCTCGTCGCCGGCGCCTGAGCGGGCGAGGATCGAAAAACACGAGAGGGCCGGCGTTCGCGCCGGCCCTTTTTGTTGCGCGCGGGCCTGCGCGACACCGCGGGTGTCATCCTCCGGACAAGCCCGAGGACGACGAGGGGGATGCTGGTCGATGGAAAGGTCACGGGCCGTTTGGCCGCTGGTCTTTCGATCCAAGCCCGGGGCAGGCGGTGTCGCACGTCGTTGTTCCAACCGCACCGATGGTGTCGGGCTCAATCCGTCGGGATCGGATAGCTCAGAGTCTGCAGTTCGCTTGCCGGGCGGCCGTTGATGCGGCCGATGACGGCGCTGGCGAGCTCGCGGCCGGCGAGGCGGATATCCTCGCGCATCGTCATGACCTCGGGCCTCAGCCACTGCAGGAAGGTGCTCGGCTCCTTGGAGACGATGTCGAGGTCGTGGCCGATCCGGCGGCCGCTGCCCTCGACGGCCGCAATCAGCGCGACGGCGCCCGAACCCGAGCCGGAGACGATGCCGTCCGGGGCGTCGGGGCCGCGCATCACCCGCTCGCAGGCCGAACGGATCTCCGGCAGGCTGGAATCGAGGTTGACCTCGCTGAAGGGATAGATCGAGGCGCCGAAGTCGCGCACGGCGCGCTCGAAGCCGGTGCGCATGTGGATGTTGAAGGTCAGGTGCGGCGGCGGCTCCAGCAGCATCAGGTGACGGCGGCCGCGCTCCGCCAGCCGCTTGACCGCCTCGTAGGCGAAACGTTCGTTGTCGAAGTCGTGGAACGGATGCTCCAGCCCCATCACCGTGCGGCCGTGGGTGACGAAGGGCAGATTGCGCTCCATCATCAGGGCGACCCGGGGATCGCGCGGCTCGGTCCGCGAGATGATGACGCCGTCGGCCGCACCCGTCTCGAGGATGTAGCGGATCGGATCGAGCGCGTTGTTGGCGGTGCGATAGGGGGTGACGACGAGGTGGTAGGGTGTGCCGCCGAGGACCTCGGAGATGCCGGCGACGAGCGGGCTGGTCAGGCCCATGATCTCCTCCTCGAGGCTGAGGACGAGGCTGATGACGTTGGTCTTGCCGGTTCTGAGCCGCACGCCGGCGCGATTGGGCTGGTAGCCGATCTGGCGGGCGACGAGACGGACGCGCTCCTTCGTCTCGTGGCTGATGTCGGGGGCGTCCTTCAGCGCGCGCGACACCGTGGTGATGCCGAGCCCGGTCATGAAGGCGATCGTCTTCAGCGTCGGCCGCTCCTGCCCGGACGGGGCGCTTCCCGCCTGCTCCTTGCTCATCCTGTCCATGCCCGTGTGCCACCCCTTCTGCTCCGGCCGGTTAGCATGCCTGACGACAAGTCGCCACTCCCACGCCGACCACGCTAATATACTGAAACGATACAGTGGCGTTGTCGAGCCTCTAATTCGGGCCCAGCGGATGCGGTCGGCGACGTCCTGGAGTCTCGTGATGGCGATTGAGGGGTTCGGGCAACCGGTGCCGCAGGGCCGTGGCGCGCAATCCTGTGCCTGAATTTTCTCAATTTGTCCGGATTTTTGCAGATAATTCAGCGATCTATGGAAATTGCATCGCATTGCAGCATTCCGTGCTCGATGGCGCGGCTGCAAATTTTCAGGAAATTTTCGGAGGCGGGTTGCGCGACGAAATCGAATGCTCTACGTTTTTACTGCAACGTTTCAGTGAGGGAGGAGACTCATGAAATTTCGTTCCGCGATCGCCGCTTTGGCGGCGACAGTCGCGCTTCCGGTCGCTGCGAGCCATGCGACCGATCTGGAAGTGACGCATTGGTGGACGTCGGGCGGGGAGGCTGCCGCGGTCGCCGAACTGGCCAAGGCCTTCGACGCGACCGGCAACAAATGGGTGGACGGCGCCATCGCCGGCGCCGGCGGCACGGCGCGGCCGATCATGGTCAGCCGCATCACCGGCGGCGATCCGATGGGCGCCACGCAGTTCAATCACGGCCGCCAGGCGGAGGAGCTGGTGCAGGAAGGCCTAATGCGCGACCTGACCGACGTCGCCGAGCGCGGCAAGTGGAAGGAGATCATCCGCCCGGCGAGCCTGCTCGATTCCTGCACGATCGACGGCAAGATCTACTGCGCGCCGGTCAACATCCATTCCTGGCAGTGGCTGTGGCTGTCGAACGCCGCGTTCGAGAAGGCCGGCGTCGCCGTGCCGAAGAACTGGGACGAGTTCGTGGCCGCAGCGCCGGCGCTGGAGAAGGCCGGGATCGTGCCGCTCGCCGTCGGCGGTCAGCCCTGGCAGGCAAGCAACGCCTTCGACGTGCTGATGCTGGCGCTCGCCGGCAAGGACACGTTCCTGAAGGTCTTCCAAGAGAGGAACGCCGAGGTGGCGGCCGGTCCCGAGATGGCGAAGGTCTTCAAGGCGGCCGACGATGCAAGGCGCATGTCCAAGGGCACCAACGTCCAGGACTGGAACCAGGCCACCAACATGGTCATCACCGGCAAGGCCGGCGGCCAGATCATGGGCGACTGGGCGCAGGGTGAATTCCAGCTCGCGGGCCTGAAGGCGGGCGAGGACTACAGCTGCCTGCCGGGGCTCGGCGTCACCGAGGTGATCGCCACCGGCGGCGATGCCTTCTACTTCCCGCTGCTCGAGGACGAGGAGAAGTCCAAGGCGCAGGAGGCGCTGGCCGAGACGCTCGTCGACCCGAAGGTGCAGGTCGCCTTCAACCTGAAGAAGGGCTCGGTGCCCGTGCGCGGCGACGTCGACCTTGCGGCCGCCAACGACTGCATGAAGAAGGGGCTCGACATCCTCGCCAAGGGCAATGTCGTACCCTGGACCGACCAGTTGCTGTCGGCCGACAGCCAGAAGCAGAAGGAGGACCTGTTCTCCGAATTCTTCGCCAATCCGTCGATGACGCCGGAAGACACGCAGAAGCGCTTCGTGGAGATCATCGCAGCAGCCGACTGATCGGCCTGTTTGCGCTGATGCCGCCGGCTCCGGTCTCCGGACGGAGCCGGCGGTCCGGGCTGGCCGGTTGTGCGCCGCGCCGGCGGTAGAAAAGACAGGACCGCAGAGGAGACACCCATGACGGGTCAAGCGACGGATCGAACGACCGTCCCTCGGCGCAGCGGGCGGCCGAACCGCCTGACGCGCAACCTCAGTGCCAAGATCGCATCCATCCCGATGATGCTCACCGCCGTCGTCATCTTTCTCGGCGGCACGCTCTGGACGGTGCTCTATTCGTTCACGAGCTCGAAGCTCCTGCCGCGGCTGCGGTTCGTCGGGCTCGACCAGTACGAGCGGCTGTGGGCCGCGCCGCGCTGGCTGGTCTCGATCGAGAATCTGGCGATCTACGGCATCTTCTCGCTGATCTTCAGCATGGTGATCGGCTTCGTGCTCGCGGCCCTGATGGACCAGAAGATCCGCTTCGAGAACACCTTCCGGACGATCTTCCTCTATCCGTTCGCGCTCTCCTTCATCGTCACCGGGCTCGTCTGGCAGTGGCTGCTCAATCCCGAGCACGGCATCCAGTCGGTGGTGCGTGCCATGGGCTGGGCGGGCTTTTCCTTCGATCCGCTCTACGATTCCGGCATCGTCATCTACGGCATCCTGATCGCCGCGCTCTGGCAGGGCACGGGGCTCGTCATGTGCCTGATGCTGGCTGGCCTGCGCGGCATCGACGAGGACATCTGGAAGGCGGCGCGGGTTGACGGAATCCCGATGTGGAAGACCTACCTGTTCGTCGTCATCCCGATGATGCGGCCGGTGTTCGTCACCACGCTCGTCATCATCGCCAGCGGCATCGTGCGCGTCTACGACCTCGTCGTCGCCCAGACCAGCGGCGGGCCGGGCATCGCCTCGGAGGTGCCGGCGAAATACGTCTACGACTACATGTTCCAGGCGCAGAACCTCGGCCAGGGCTTCGCCGCTTCGACGATGATGCTGATCACGGTCGCGATCATCATCGTGCCCTGGGCCTATCTGGAATTCGGGGGAGGGCGCAAGCGTGTCTGATCGTGGCCATCTGAAGAAGACCGCCCACCTGGCGGAAGTGCCTGCGAGCTGGGAGAGCGGACCAAGGGGGGCACGGCCGCGCCGTCTGCTGTCGACCCGCACCATCGTGGTCTACGGCACGCTGTTCGTGGCTGCCGCCTATTATCTGCTGCCGCTCTACGTGATGATCGTCACCTCGCTGAAGGGCATGCCGGAGATCCGGCTCGGCAACATCTTCTCGCCGCCGCTCGAAATCACCTTCGAGCCGTGGGTGAAGGCCTGGTCGAGCGCCTGCACGGGGCTGAACTGCGACGGGCTGTCGCGCGGCTTCTGGAATTCGGTGATGATCACCGTACCCTCGACGGCCATCTCGATCGCGATCGCCTCGATCAACGGCTATGCGCTGTCGAACTGGCGCTTCAAGGGCGCGGACATCTTCTTCACCATCCTGATCGTCGGCGCCTTCATCCCCTATCAGGTGATGCTCTATCCGATCGTGATCGTGCTGCGCGAGATCGGGCTCTACGGCTCGCTGTCCGGCCTCGTCATCGTCCATACCATCTTCGGCATGCCGATCCTGACGCTG
This sequence comes from Mycoplana sp. MJR14, assembly GCF_029210525.1. Classification (NCBI taxonomy): domain Bacteria; kingdom Pseudomonadati; phylum Pseudomonadota; class Alphaproteobacteria; order Hyphomicrobiales; family Rhizobiaceae; genus Mycoplana; species Mycoplana sp. MJR14. The sequence continues at coordinate 106,504 of NZ_JARGEO010000011.1, read as the reverse complement.
CTCTTCCGCAACTATTTCGCCGGGCTGCCGGAGGAACTGTTCAAGGCGGCGCGCGTCGATGGCGCCGGCTTCTGGGGCATCTACCTCAAGATCATGGTGCCGATGTCGCTGCCGATCTTCGTGGTCGCGATGATCCTGCAGGTCACCGGCATCTGGAACGACTTCCTGTTCGGCGTCGTGTTCACGCGACCCGAGTACTACCCGATGACGGTTCAGTTGAACAACATCGTCAACTCCGTCCAGGGTGTGAAGGAATACAATGTCAACATGGCCGCGACGATCCTGACGGGTGCCGTTCCGCTCCTCGTCTACTTCGTCTCCGGCCGGCTGTTCGTCCGCGGCATCGCCGCCGGCGCCGTGAAAGGCTAAGCGCATGACCAGCGTTTCCGTCAAAGACCTCAGGCTCAGCTTCGGCCAGGTTACCGTCCTCGACCAGCTCAACCTCGACATCCAGGAGGGCGAGTTCCTGGTGCTGCTCGGCTCGTCCGGCTGCGGCAAGTCCACGCTGCTGAACTGCATCGCCGGGCTGCTCGACATCACCGACGGGCAGATCTTCATCAACGGCCGCAACGTCACCTGGGACGAGCCGAAGGACCGGGGCATCGGCATGGTGTTCCAGTCCTATGCGCTCTATCCGCAGATGACGGTGGAGAAGAACCTGTCCTTCGGCCTGAAGGTGGCGAAGATGCCGCAGGGCGAGATCGACAAGCGGGTGGCGCGCGCCGCCGAGATCCTGCAGATCGGGCCGCTGCTGAAACGCAAACCCTCGGAGCTTTCCGGCGGCCAGCGGCAGCGCGTGGCGATCGGCCGGGCGCTGGTGCGCGACGTCGACGTCTTCCTGTTCGACGAGCCGCTCTCCAACCTCGACGCCAAGCTGCGCTCGGAACTGCGCGTCGAGATCAAGCGGCTGCACCAGTCGCTGAAGAACACGATGATCTACGTCACCCACGACCAGATCGAGGCGCTGACGCTCGCCGACCGCATCGCCATCATGAAGGGCGGGGTGATCCAGCAGCTCGCCGATCCGAACACGATCTACAACGCGCCGAAGAACATGTTCGTCGCCGGCTTCATCGGCTCGCCGTCGATGAACTTCCTGCGCGGAGAGATCGCGGCGGATGCGGCCGGCAGGCCGGCGGTCGTGGCCGGCGGCGTGACCTTCTCGCTCGACGGCTACCACGCCGGCGAGACGCTGGTTCCGGGCCGCAAGGTCGTGCTCGGCGTGCGGCCGGAGCATGTGAAGGTCGACGAACCGGGCGGCATGGGCGAGGTGCACGAGGCCACCGTCGACATCGAGGAGCCGATGGGGGCGGACAACCTGCTCTGGCTCAAGCATGCCGGCCACACCATGGCGGTGCGCACCGCCGGCTCGCGCCGCTTCAGCCCGGGCACGCGGGTGCGGCTGACATTCGACATGACGCTCGCCTCGCTGTTCGATGCGGAGAGCGAGGAGCGGATCTGAGCGTGCGCCGAGAGGTGACCGACGTCGGCGCTCCGCCCCTCATCCGCCTGCCGGCACCTTCTCTCCGCAGGCGGGGAGAAGGGCGATCGCCGCACCGTTGGGCAGGTTGACTTGCGCGTGGCACGTTCCCGCTCCCCGCTTGCGGGGAGAGGGCCAGGGTAAGGGGCCGCGTCCTCTCGGACAATGGAGACTTCGAGACCAAATCGATGACAACGAGACCGGACATCACAGCCATCGACCTCTCCGGCACCTGGCGGCTTGCGACGCTTTCCGGCGAGCATGCGGCAGCCATGGCCGTCCCCGGCGACGTGCATTCGGCGTTGCTGGCAGCCGGGATCATCGCCGACCCCTATGCCGGTCGCAACGAGCTCGATGCGCGCTGGGTGGCCGAGGCCGACTGGGCGATGGAGCGGACGTTCCTGGTGCAGCCGGAGATGCTGGAGGCTGCCTGGTATCTCGACATCGGCAGCATCGACACGGTGGCCTCGGTCTATGTCAACGGCGTGCTGGTGCAGGACACCGACAACTGCTTCCGCCGCTACCGGCCGGACGTGACCGAGGCGCTGAAGGCCGGCGAGAACACGATCCGCGTCGTCATCCATTCCGCCATTGCCGCCGGCGCCGCGCGACAGGCGGAGCAGCCGTTCTTCGTGCCCTGGCACGAGGGCAATTCCCCGATCGCCAACGGTAACATGCTGCGTAAGCCGCAATGCCATTTCGGCTGGGACTGGAACCTCGCGATCGCACCGCTCGGCATCTATGCGCCGATCGTGCTGCGCAAGCTCGAGATCGCCCGGATCGAGCACGTCACCACGCGGCAGTTTCACCATGCCGACGGGTCCGTCGATCTCTACGTCACCGCCAGCTTCCATGCCGAGGAGCCCGGCATCCTGCCGGTCCATTTCACGCTCGACGAGGAGCGGGTGCGGCTCGACATCGGCGTCAATGCCGGCGAGACGGTGCTGACGCATCTGTTCCACGTCGAGGCGCCGCAGCTCTGGTGGCCGGCCGGCCATGGCGCGCAGGCGGTGTCGCAGGTGACGGTGGAGACGCCGACGGAGCGCGTGACCCGCACCGTCGGCTTCCGGCAGGTCGAGCTCCTGACCGACCGCGACGAGGCCGGCAGCCGGTTTGCGCTCCGCGTCAACGGCCGCGAGATCTTCTGCCGCGGCGCCAACTGGATCCCTGCCGACGCGCTGTTTTCGCGGGTGACGAAGGCGGGCGTGCGCGACCTCCTGCAATCGGCGGTCGACGCCAACATGAACATGATCCGCGTCTGGGGCGGCGGCTTCTACGAGCCCGACTGGTTCTACGACCTCTGCGACGAAATGGGGCTGATGGTCTGGCAGGACTTCATGTTCGCCTGCAACCTCTATCCCTCGACGTCCGACTTCCTCGACAACGTCACGGCCGAGGTCGACTACCAGGTGCGGCGGCTTTCCTCGCATCCATCGATCGCGCTGTGGTGCGGCGACAACGAGCTCGTCGGCGCGCTGACCTGGTTCGACGTCTCGCGCAAGGATCGCGACCGCTATCTCGTCTCCTACGACCGCCTGAACCGCACCATCGAGCTTGCGATGCGCAAGGCGGCCCCCGGGGCGATCTGGTGGCCGTCGAGCCCGGCGTCGGGATACCTCGACTTCGGCGACGCCTGGCATGCGGACGGTTCCGGCGACATGCACTACTGGTCCGTCTGGCACGAGAACAAGCCGTTCGAGGACTATCGCACGGTGCGGCCGCGCTTCTGCTCGGAGTTCGGCTTCCAGTCCTATACATCCATGCCGGTTATCCGCCGGTTCGCCGCGGAGAAGGATATGAACATCGCCTCGCCGGTGATGGAATGGCACCAGAAGAACGCCGGCGGCAACGAGCGGATCGCGGCGACCATGTTCCGCGCCTTCCGCTTCCCGAAGGATTTTCCGAGCTTCGTCTATCTCAGCCAGGTGCAGCAGGGGCTGGCGATCCGCACGGCGGTCGAATACTGGCGCTCGCTCAAGCCGCATTGCATGGGCACGCTATACTGGCAGTTGAACGACACCTGGCCGGTGGCCTCATGGTCGAGCCTCGACCATGGCGGGGGGTGGAAGGCGATGCACTACATGGTGCGCCGGTTCTTCCAGCCGGTCGCCGTCGCGGCCATTCCGTCGCAGGACGGCAGGCGCATCGCTATCTCGATGGTGAACGATACCGCGGCACCGGTCGAGGTGTCGTTCACCAGCCGGCTCGTCTCGCTTTCGGGCGAGGCGCGCGATTTCCGCAAGGCGGTGGCGACGTGCGGGCCGGACCGGGCCGAGACGCTGCTTGTGATCGATGCGGCCGACCTGCCGGACGACATGCTGCTGTTCTGGACCTTCGAAGCATCGAACGGCCTGCGCGGCGAGGGGCACCATGCGCCGGTCCCCTACAAGGCGCTCGAGCTCGAGCCGTCCGGGCTGACGCTCGCATCCGCGCCGCGGCCGGACGGCGCGTTCGACGTCACTGTCTCGGCGCGGTCTCTGGCCCTTCATGTGATGGTCGAGGCAAATCTCGCAGGGCGCTGGTCGGACAATGCATTCGATCTTCTCGCGAATGAGGAACGGCGGCTCGTCTTCACGCCGTCGCACCCGCCTGCCGAAGGCGAGATGCCTGCCTTCCACGCCCTCGACCTTCAATCCTGCCAGTCCGGTTCGGCTGGCTAGACTTCAACCTGTGCCGCGTTCCCGCGCGCCATTTCCAGGAGAGACCCAGTGCAGAAAGTCAGTTTCCAGCTCTACAGCGCCCGCAATTTCCAGCCGTTCTCGGATGTGTTCCGCCTGGTGTCGGAGGCCGGCTACAGCCAGGTCGAGGGATACGGCGCGCTCTATGCCGCGCTCGACGGTGCCGCCATCGCCGCGACCAAGGCAGACCTCGATCGGAACGGGCTCGCCATGCCGACGGCGCATTTCGGCATCGACATGCTGGAGAACGAGCCGGACCGGGTGCTGGAGATCGCCCGCACGCTCGGCATCAAGGCGATCTACTGCCCCTATCTGATGCCCGAGGACCGTCCGACGGATGCCGGTGGCTGGCGCGCCTTTGGCGAGCGGCTGCAGAAGGCGTCCGCACCCTATCGCAAGGCCGGGCTGGACTTCGGCTGGCACAACCACGACTTCGAGTTTGCTGCGCTTGCCGACGGCAGCTTCCCGCAGGACCACATCTTCGCCGGCGGCCCCGACCTCTCCTGGGAGGCGGACATCGCCTGGATCGTGCGCGGCGGCGCGGACCCGGTCGCCTGGATCAAGAAATACGCTGACCGCATCACCTCGGTGCACGTCAAGGACATCGCACCTGCCGGCCAGAACGCCGACGAGGACGGCTGGGCGGACGTCGGCCACGGCACGCTGCCCTGGGGCGAACTGATGAATGTGCTGTCCGGCACGAAGGCGAAATACTTCATCGTCGAACACGACAACCCGAAGGACCTGAAGCGGCTCGCCGAGCGGTCCATCGCAACCATCAAGGCATTCTGAGGATGACCAACATGACAAGAGAATTCGGCGTCGGCATCATCGGCTGCGGCAACATTTCCGGCGCCTATTTCAAGCTGATCCCGCTCTATCGGAACCTCAAGCTCGTCGCCTGCGCCGACATCAACCCGGCGGCGGCGAAGGCGCGCTCGGAGGAGTTCGGCGTGCCGGCACAGGAGATCGCGGCGCTGCTGGCCAATCCGGCCGTCGAGGTCGTGGTCAACCTGACGGTGCCGGAGGCGCACTTTCCCGTCTCGAAGCAGGCGCTGGAGGCCGGCAAGCATGTCTACTCCGAAAAGCCCTTCGTGCTGACCCTGGAGCAGGGCGAGGAACTGCGCCGCGTTGCCGATGCCTGGGGCCTGAAGGTGGGGTCGGCGCCGGATACCTATCTCGGCGGCGCCCATCAGTTCGCCCGCCATCTGATCGACAGCGGCCGCGTCGGCAAGATCATGTCGGGCACGGCGCATGTGCTGGGCCCCGGCATGGAGAGCTGGCATCCGAACCCGGACTTCTTCTTCGCGCCGGGCGGCGGGCCGATCCTCGACATGGGGCCCTACTACGTCAACAACCTCGTCAACCTCGTCGGCCCGGTGAAGCGCGTCGTCGCACTCGCCAACAAGGCCCGCGAGGAGCGCACGATCGGCAACGGCCCGCGGGCCGGCGAGAAGGTGCCGGTGATCGTCGCGACCAACATCCATGCCGTGCTCGAGTTTGAGAGCGGCGCCCAGATCTCGTTGATGACGAGCTGGGACGTCTGGGCGCACCGCCACCAGAACATGGAACTCTACGGCACCGACGGCGCGATCTTCGTACCGGATCCGAACTTCTTCGGCGGCACGGTCGAGGTTGCGGGCATGGACCGGGAGCCGAAAGCGGTCGAGGTCTGGGATCATCCGCTGACGGCGAAGAACTACACCTTCGACTGGGGAACGCAGGCGAACTATCGCGGCGTCGGCCTCTCCGACATGATGGAGGCGGTGGCGACCGGGCGCGACTATCGCTGCTCGCTCGAACGGTCGCTGCACACGATCGACGTGCTGACGGCGATCCTGCGGTCGGCCGAGGAGGGGCGGGCGATCGATATCGTCACCACCTGCACCCAGCCTGCGGCGCTGGGCATCGCGGAGGCGCGTGCGCTTCTGCGCGACGACGTCGCAGCGCCGGCCGTCGAGGCGGCGGCGGAATAGCCGGGACGGCCCGCTGCGGGTTGCAGCGCCCCCTTGCGGGAACGGTTCGGGCGGGAGTATCCATTCCCGCCCAAGACATGAAATGGAGGACAGCCATGGCCTGGCAGCCCGCGGAAAACCGCTATGAAACAATGAAGTACAACCGCCTCGGACGCTCCGGCCTGAAGCTTCCGGCGATCTCGCTCGGCCTCTGGCACAATTTCGGCGGCGACACGCCGCACGAGCGCAAGGTCGAGATGTGCCGCACCGCCTTCGACCTCGGCATCACCCATTTCGACCTCGCCAACAACTACGGCCCGCCGCCGGGATCGGCCGAGACCGCCTTCGGCGAGATCCTGCGCACCGATTTCGCCGGCTATCGCGACGAACTGATCATCTCGTCCAAGGCGGGCTACGACATGTGGCCCGGCCCCTATGGCGAGTGGGGCAGCCGCAAGTATCTGATCGCCTCCTGCGACCAGAGCCTGAAGCGGATGGGCCTCGACTATGTCGACATCTTCTATTCGCACCGCTTCGATCCCGAAACGCCGCTGGAGGAGACCTGTGCCGCGCTCGACCACATCGTCCGGTCGGGCCGCGCGCTCTATGTCGGCATCTCCTCGTACAACTCGCAGCGTACCCGCGAGGCGGCGGCGATCCTGAAGGATCTCGGCACGCCCTGCCTGATCCACCAGCCGAGCTATTCCATGCTCAACCGCTGGATCGAGACCGACGGGCTGATCGACACGCTCGACGAACTCGGCATCGGCTCGATCGTGTTCTCGCCGCTGGCGCAGGGCATGCTGACGACGAAGTATCTCGCCGGCATTCCGGACGACAGCCGCGCGGCGCAGAACCACTTCCTGAAGAAGGATTTCATCCGCCCCGAAACGATCGACAACATCCGCAAGCTGAACGCGATCGCCGAGCGTCGCGGCCAGACGCTGGCGCAGATGGCGATCGCCTGGGTGCTGCGGGGCGGACGGATCACCTCGGCGCTGATCGGGGCGAGCCGCGCCGGCCAGATCGTCGATTGCGTCAAGGCGCTCGAGACCCCCGATTTCACGGCTGAGGAGCTCAAGGAGATCGACGTCTATGCCCGCGAGGCGGACATCAATCTCTGGACGCGCTCTGCCGAGCTCGTTTGAAGGATCGGGCGGAGGGGGCGCCCCCTCCGTCCTGGCGCACGTCTCCCCTTGAAGGGGGAGACTGGATGGGGCGCTGCCAATCCCCAATCCGTTGTCGCGCTTCCTGAACGCGGCCGTGTTCGCGACAGGGAGGGATCTCCTGCTGGGCTCTCTCCCTGAGCGGCGATGCTCCGGCAGGCGGAGGGGCGGCATGTGAGACCGAATGACCACGGTGCAGGAGGAGCAAACCCGTGATCCGAAATCCGATCCTGCCGGGCTTCAATCCGGATCCGTCGATCTGCCGCGTCGGGCAGGACTACTATATCGCGACGTCCACCTTCGAATGGTATCCGGGCGTGCAGATCCACCACTCGCGCGATCTGGTCAACTGGCGGCTGGTGCGCCGGCCGCTGGAGCGGGAAAGCCAGCTCGACATGCGCGGCAATCCCGACAGCTGCGGCGTCTGGGCGCCGTGCCTTTCCCATGCCGACGGCCGGTTCTGGCTGGTCTATACCGACGTCAAGCGCTTCGACGGCAACTTCAAGGACGCGCACAACTACATCGTGACTGCGCCGTCGATCGAGGCGGACTGGTCCGATCCCGTCCACGTGAACTCGTCCGGCTTTGATCCGTCGCTGTTCCACGACGACGACGGGCGCAAATGGTTCCTCAACATGCAGTGGAACCATCGCACGGAGAGCTATGGCGGCATGCCGAAGTCTCCGGCCTTCGACGGCATCCTGCTGCAGGAGTGGGATCCGGTGGCCGGGCGGCTGGTCGGGCCGGTGAAAAACATCTTTGCCGGAAGCCCGCTCGGCCTCGTCGAGGGCCCGCATCTCTTCAAGCGCGATGGATGGTACTATCTGACGACGGCCGAGGGCGGCACCGGCTACGACCATGCGGTGACCATGGCCCGCTCGCGGAACATCGACGGTCCCTACGAGATGCACCCGGACGTGCATCTGATCACCTCGAAGGATCATCCGGAGGCAAGGCTGCAGCGGGCGGGACACGGGCAGTATGTCGAGACGCCGGACGGCCAGGCCTATCACACGCACCTGACCGGGCGGCCCCTGCCGCCTGGCCGGCGCTGCACGCTCGGCCGCGAGACGGCCATCCAGAAATGCGTCTGGCGCGACGACGGCTGGCTCTATCTCGACGGCGGCGGCCCGGTGCCGCAGGTGGATGTTCCGGCGCCGGTGCCGACCGCGGCCGGCGAGAAGCCGGCCGAGACCACCTATCGCTTCGAGGGGCCCGCGCTGCCGGCCGATTTCCAGTGGCTGCGCACGCCGAAGCCGGAGAGGCTGTTCTCGCTCGGCGCGCGACCGGGGCACCTGCGGCTGTTCGGGCGCGAGAGCATCGGCAGCTGGTTCGAGCAGTCGCTCGTCGCCCGGCGGCAGGAGCACCATGACTTTTCCGCCGAGACCGTGCTGGAGTTCCAGCCGGACACCTACCAGCAGGTCGCAGGCCTGGTGCACTATTACAACCGCCACAAGTTTCACGCGCTCGGGCTGACGCTGCACGAGACGCTCGGGCGCGTTCTGACCATCCTGTCCTGCCCTGGCGACTATCCGGATGCCCGGCTCGTCTTTCCGGCCGGCAGCGGCGTTCCGGTCGGCGAGGGGCCGGTCGCGCTTGCGATGGCGGTGCAGGGCAACGACCTGCAGTTCTTCTGGCGGCCGGACGGCGCCGCCCGCTGGAGCGCGATCGGTCCCGTGCTGGATGCGGGCGTGGTGTCGGACGAAGGCGGACGCGGCGAGCACGGCTCTTTCACCGGCGCCTTCGCCGGCATGTTCTGCTTCGATACCTCGGGGCGGGCGCAGGTGGCGGATTTCTCGCGCTTCACCTATCGGTCGGGGCAGGTGCCCACTCAGGGATAAAGTTTGTGCGTTACGCTATTTCGTGTCCCCAAGTCGCTGATTACATTACACAAGTTTAATCTTGATTTCAGTTTCCGTTCATCCGTCGAGCCCTATCAAGGGGGTGTCCAGACAAAAGGAGACACCCATGAAAAAGCTCTTCGCAGCCCTGATCGCGACTTCGGTCCTTGCCACGTCCTTCTCGGTCGCCGAGGCCCGCGACGTCCGGCAGCCGGTGCCGCAGCACCACGTCGACAAGCGGGTGGTGACCAAGACGGTCGTCGTCGAGAAGCGCACGGTCGTCCACAAGCACCGCTGGGCAAAGGGCAACAAGCTGACGCGCGCCGAAAGGCGGCAGATCATCAACGCTCGCGACTACCGGCGCCACCACCTGCATGCACCCGGCCGTGGCCAGCAATGGGTGCGGGTCGACAACCAGTTCCTGCTGATCACGGCTGCGACCGGGCTGATCGTAGGACTGGCAGCGGTGAACTGATCGGCCAGACGCGGTTCAGGATGAAAGGGCGGCTCGTGCCGCCCTTTTTCGTATGTGGACGAACCTGCTCTTGTCGGGACCGTCCTTCTCGCTCGTCATTCCGGATTCGCGTCCACAACGCGAGAGCGTCGCCTGTGCGCAACGACTTGCCTGCTGGATTCCGGATCAAGCCCGGCATGGCGGGCGGTTGTGGTCTGATCGACGAAGCAGACGCCCGGAACGGGGCCTGTCGTCAGCCCGAAGGGCGGCTCGTGCCGCCCTTTTCGCTTTCGCTGCGAGGCCGGCCGGAGGACAGGCCGGTCCGAAAGGTGGACGCCGCCGGGTTCGCGGTGCCTGTGCCGCGTCAGCTCGCGGCGCCGACGACGCCGGCGTGGGCGGGGAAGAAGCGATCCAGGCCGCGGCGCTTGCCGAACATGATGTCGTGCTGCAGGAAGCGGTAGTCGCGGACCAGCGGGTCGACGTTCTTCTTGCGCGACCAGTCCTGCGTGGCGGTGCCGTCGTGGCGGATCAGCTGATAGCGGTCGATGATGTCGTAGCGTTCCTGCACGCGGCCGAGGAAGCCGGTGTAGTAGGGGTGCTCGTAGCCCGCTTCCTTGAGGATGTGGTAGGGCAGGAGCGCGGGGCTGATCGTGCCGATATCCTGCCTGACGCCGGCCTTGTTCGACCAGACGATGAGCGGCGTCTCGTGCTCGCGCTTCATCTGCTCGACCGGGCCGCGGCGGGCGGCGGTGATGTCGTTCATGTAGCCGGCGGAGGTGTAGACGGTGTTCAGCGGCGGCAGGTGGTCGCCGAAGACGACGATGATCGTCTCGCGGTCGCGGTTCTTCGCCCAGTCCATCAGCATCTTCAGGCTGTCGTCGGCTTCCTTCACGCCCTGTGCGTAGGTCGACAGCACCTGGCGGTCGGCATAGGGCAGGTTGCCTTCGACTTTGATCGTGTTCTTCGCGTAGCGGGTGGCCTCATAGGGACCGTGGCCCTGCAGGGTGACCGTGAAGAAGAAGAACGGATCCTGCTGCGCATCGGCCTGGCGGATGAGCTCCTTCGTCAGGGCCTCGTCGGAGGCGAAGATCCCGCGCTTGGTCATCGGCGGCATCGTCTCTTCGGTCTTGAAGGTCTCGAAGCCGAAGGACTTGTAGACCGAGGTGCGGTTCCAGAACCAGCCGGCGAAGGGGTGGATCGCGCGGGCGGTGTAGCCCTCGCCGCGGAAGAAGGTCGCAAGCGACGGGATCGGGTCGCGGACATATTGCTGGTAGGGAATGCTGCCGGTGGGCAGGAAGGCGTTGGAGAAGCCGGTCAGCGCCTCGAACTCGACATTCGCCGTCAGGCCGCCGAACTCCGGCGAGAAGATCGCGCCGGATTCACTCTTGCGGATGAGCGGCATCGGATCGGGGCTCAGTTTGACGCTGGTGAGCTTCGTCGGATCCCAGAGCGATTCGCTCATCACGACGATGACGTCCGGCTTGCTGCGGTGGCTGGTGCCGGCCGGCAGCGGATCCTGGTTGATATGGTCGATCGCATCCGGCGAATAGCCGGCAGGCGCCTTGACGTTCGCCATCGGCACGTTGATCGCGAAAGCGAGCATGAAACCGTTGTGTCGGTAGTTTTCGGTCTGGTCCCACATGATCGGGAAGACCTGCAGGCGGTCGCGGATCTCGGAGAACTGGTTGTAGTCGAGGATCGAGCCGAAGCCTGCCAGGAGCGGCACGGCGACGGCGAGGCGGACGGCGCGCTGCCTCAGGTTCAACTGGCGAAAGCGCTTCCAGGCGAAGACCCACAGGGAAATCAGCGCGCCTGCGGCGGTGAGCGAGCCAATGACGATGGCAACGGCGGTCCAGGGGCGGTCGCGGACGAGCGCCGGCATCAGCTCCATGATCTGCCGCCCGAAGAGCAGGTCGGTCGGGTAGAGCGGGTCGGTCAGGAAGATCTGCTTCTGTTCCGAGATCAGCGCCAGAAGGATGGCGAGCGGCCCCAGCACCAGGATCGCCTTGTGCTGGCGGCCGATCAGCGCGTCGAGCGCGAGCAGGGCGAGGAAGAACAGCCCGCAGGTCGTCCAGCCGGGCTGGGCATAGGTCGTCAGGAAGGTCAGGGTGGCGTCGGTGGACTTGCGCGTGATGAGTTCGACGGCGGTGACGGTGACAAGCGCGAAGAAAAACGTCAGCGCGACCGAGCGGATCGCCGTCGCCACGACCGCAAGACGGCGTGACGTCGCATCGGCGATCGCCGTCTCCTGCATTGCTGTCGCCGAAACGGCCCGGACTGAGGTTCTCACGCGCTACTCCAAAATGTCATAAAACTTTCGCCCAATTGTCATATCGCTGTTATCTTGAACGGGGGATGAATGCGGCGCTCTGCCGCAAGCGCGCCTGAGCAGGGGCTGTCTTATTTTCAGGACGGCAATTCGAAAATCCCTTCATTTTCAAACCGTCCGTCATCATCTAAAGAACAGCCTTGCCCGAATTGGCTTCGGACGACGCGGATCGAGGATCGAGATGAACGGACGAGACGACAGGACCACACTTCGCATTGCGGTTGCGCAGCTCAACCCGACGGTGGGCGATGTCGCCGGCAATCTCGCCAAGGCGCGGGCGGCGCGGGCGGATGCGGCCGCGCAGGGCGCCGATCTGCTGCTTCTGACCGAGCTCTTCATCTCCGGCTACCCGCCGGAGGACCTCGTGCTGAAGCCGGCCTTCCTGAAGGCGTGCCAGAAGGCGGTCGAGGCGCTCGCCGAGGACACCGCCGACGGCGGGCCGGGCGTGATCGTCGGCTTTCCGCGACAGGGCGAGTCCGGGCGGCACAATTCGGTGGCCGTGCTCGACGGCGGGCGGATCCTCGTCTACCGAGACAAGCTCGACCTTCCGAACTACGGCGAGTTCGACGAGAAGCGCGTCTTCGTCGAGGGCGCCATGCCGGGACCGGTCAATTTCCGTGGCGTGCGCCTCGGCATCCCAATCTGCGAGGAGATCTGGAACGATCTCGGCGTCTGCGAGACGCTGGCCGAGAGCGGAGCGGAGATCCTGCTGGTGCCGAACGGCTCGCCCTACTATCGCGGCAAGGTCGACGTGCGCCATCAGGTGGCGCTGAAGCAGGTCATCGAGACCGGCCTGCCGCTGGTCTTCGCCAACCAGCTCGGCGGCCAGGACGAACTCGTTTTCGACGGCGCAAGCTTCGGGCTCAATGCCGACAAGACGCTGGCCTTCCAGATGAGCCAGTTCGAGGAGACGATCGCGCTCGTCACCTGGAAGAAGAACGAGGACGGCGACTGGTGCTGCGACGGCGGGCCGATGTCGAAGATCCCGGAGCGGGAGGAGGCGGACTATCGCGCCTGCGTGCTCGGCTTTCGCGACTACGTCAACAAGAACGGCTTCAAGAACGTGGTGCTCGGCCTTTCCGGCGGCATCGATTCGGCGATCTGTGCCGCGATCGCCGTCGATGCGCTCGGCGAGGAGCGGGTGCGCTGCGTGATGCTGCCCTATCGCTACACCTCCGAGGAATCGCTGACGGACGCGGCCGCCTGCGCCAGGGCGCTCGGCTGCCGCTATGACGTCGTGCCGATCGAGGCGCCGGTCACGGGCTTCATGGATGCGCTGTCCGACATGTTCGAGGGGACCGAGTCCGGCATCACCGAGGAGAACCTGCAGAGCCGCGCGCGCGGCACGATCCTGATGGCGATCTCCAACAAGTTCGGCTCGATGGTGGTGACGACCGGCAACAAGTCGGAAATGTCGGTCGGCTACGCCACGCTCTACGGCGACATGAACGGCGGCTTCAACCCGATCAAGGACCTCTACAAGATGCAGGTCTACGCGCTGTCGCGCTGGCGCAACACCACGGTGCCGCCGGGCGCGCTCGGGCCCTCGGGACAGGTCATTCCGCAGAACATCATCGACAAGGCGCCGTCGGCGGAATTGCGGCCGAACCAGACCGACCAGGATTCGCTGCCGCCCTATCCGGTGCTCGACGACATCCTCGAATGCCTCGTCGAAAACGAGATGGGCACGGAGGAGATCGTCGCACGCGGCCATGACGAGGCGACGGTTCACCGCGTCGAGCACCTGCTCTACATCGCCGAGTACAAGCGGCGGCAGTCGGCGCCCGGCGTCAAGATCACCAGGAAGAACTTCGGCCGCGACCGGCGCTACCCGATCACCAACCGCTTCCGCGACCGCTAGGAGAGGCGATGCGCAGTTCCGTCGAAATCCACGACGTCGCCTCCGGCCAGTCCCGGGTGGTGTGGCAGAGCGACCAGCTGCTGGAGGCGCCGAACTTTGCGCGCGACGGCCGCTCGCTCGTCATCAACGGCGACGGGCTCATCTACCGGCTGCCGCTCTCGGGCGGCGCGCCGGAGCGGATCGACACGGGCTTTGCGACCCTCTGCAACAACGACCACGGGCTGTCGCCGGACGGGCGCTGGCTTGCGGTCACCGACAAGACCGAGTTCGGCAAGGCGGCGATCTATGTCCTTCCCGCCGGCGGCGGCACGCCGCGGCTCGTGACGCCCAGCCAGTCGTCCTACTGGCACGGCTGGTCGCCGGACGGCAGCCGGGTCTGCTACTGCGGCATCCGCGACGACGTCTTCGACATCTACACGATCCCCGTCGACGGCGGCGACGAGACGCGGCTGACCTTCGGCGAAGGGCGCAACGACGGTCCGGACTGGTCCTGCGACGACTGGATCTACTTCAATTCGAGCCGCACCGGCCGTATGCAGATCTGGCGGATCCGCCCGGACGGCACGGACCTCGCCCGCATCACCGACAGCCCTTTCGGCGACTGGTTCGCCCATCCGACGCCGGACGGCCGCTCGCTTCTCGTGCTGTCCTACGACGGCGACGTGTTCGATCATCCGCGCGACCATCATGTCCGCTTGCGGCTGATGGATGCCGACGGCGGCAACGACCGGGTGCTGTTCGAACTCTTCGGCGGGCAGGGGACGATGAACGTTCCGAACTGGTCGCCGGACGGATCGCAGTTTGCATTCGTCCGCTACGCCCCGTAAGCCCGGGGTGCCGGCAACAACCCTAGATTTTCACGGGTTAATTGTTTGGATACCAGTCCGATTAAATGAATGTTCCTGCTTGCAGGATAAGGTCCTCGTCCAAACGAGACGCGGCGGACAGCCGCAGGCATGTCTATGGGGATCGACATGGCGAGAACAGGGGCCGGCGCCGTGGCCGCGCGCCGGGGTGGGGTCAAACTGGGCATCGCCATCGCATCGGCGGTGATCGTGTTGCTGTTCGCCAGCGCCAATTTCCTCGTCCTCGACTATTCGGTCCGCCAGGCGAACGAGTTTGTCGCCGAGACCGAGAAGACCCTCGTCAAGAGCGAATTCCGCAACCAGATCGAGCAGGTGGTGCTCTACCAGAGCGGCCTGTCGGTATGGGACAGGACCTTCGATGAACTGGGCGACGGCAAGCTCAGCGAGCGGTTCATCAGGCACGACCTCCGGAACTGGCTGTGGCGGGAGTCCGGCTTTTCGTGGCTGGTGTTCGTCAAACCGGCCGGCGAACCGGTTCTGGCCATGCGCGACGGCATCATCGTGCCGGACGGGCAGTCGGAAGAGGTGCTCTACTGGATCAGCGACCTGATCAAGCGGGCGACGGCGAGCTACCACGCCTCCTTGCGGCGCACGCGCGACGGCTGGATCGTGGCGAAGTCGCCGACGAGTGCCGGTCGCGTGAACGGGGGCGTGCCGCAGATCAGCGCAACGGGCATGCGGGTGATCGAGGGGGGCATGAGCATCGTCGTCGTCCAGGCGGTGGTGCCGCGGCGGCTGTTCATCCCCGACGAGCGCCGGAGCCCCGTGCTGATGATCACGGTCAAGCCGGTGACGGCGTCGATGCTGGCGGAATCCGAGCGGCGCCTGGGGCTCACCGGCCTCGGCTTCTCGCCGATCACGACCGACGACCCGAACCTTCTGACGACCGGCGTGGGCGGCGACGCCTTCAACCCGATGGTGGCTTCGTGGCGTCCGAACCGTCCGGGATCGTTCGTCTGGACCATGGCGGTGCCGCACATCGCCGCGCTGATCGCGATCTTCGTCGTCGTGATGGGCTTCGGCGCGGTCAAGTTCTCCTCGCTCGTGCGCGCGCTCGAGCGAAGCGAGGCGAAGAACGCCCATCTGGCGCGCCATGACGCACTGACCGGCGTCCTCAGTCGATCCGGGTTCGATCACGCGATCACCGACCTTTCCCGGAGGGGGCAGAGGGCCTTTTCGATCATCGCCATCGACCTCGACCGGTTCAAGGCGGTCAACGACCGGCATGGGCATGCGGCCGGCGACGAGGTCCTGCGCGCCGTCGCCGCGCGGTTCATGGCCCGGCTCGGAGAGCACGGGGTGGTCGCGCGTCTCGGGGGCGACGAGTTCGCGGTGCTGCTTCCGGGGATCACGGACCCTGAGATCACCCTTCCGCTTGCCGAAGGCTTCGTGCGCGATGCGCTGGTGCCCGTGCCCTTCCAGGGCCAGTTGCTCCAGATCGGCGGCAGCGCCGGCATCGGCGCCTTTCCCCACCATGGCCAGTCGGCGCATGCGATCATGCTTGCAGCCGATGCGGCGCTCTATTCGGCCAAGAACGCGGGCCGCAACCGCGCCCACTACGGCGTGCCCGGCGGCGCCCAACCGACCTCGGACATCGAGGCGGCCTGAACACACGCCCTGCAAGGGGATATCCGGCAGACGCCGGACGGGCCCTCTTGCGCACTTTCGCCCCGCATGTGCAAATGGCGCTGCTAGGTGCCCCGCTTGCGCGGGGAGAATCGGGAATCCGGTGGGGCCGAGGACGACGTCCGCGTGCGCCGAAGCCGGAACGTGCCCAACGCTGTGACGGGGACGGCCAAGCCGCGAGGGAAACCCCTCGCCAGACAGCCACTGGTCGAAAGGCCGGGAAGGCGGGCGTGGCCGGGCGATCCGAAGTCAGAAGACCGGCCTGGCGAGATGGACCCGCCCGCGCGGACGGCGGTGGGGTCGCGAGCATTGTTGGGGAGTTGACGATGCGACCTTCCAAGCGGGACGAGCTTGTTCCCGTCCAACCCTTCACGGCGGCCGAACGGGCCGCAGTCTACCGC
Source organism: Mycoplana sp. MJR14 (assembly GCF_029210525.1). Lineage (NCBI taxonomy): Bacteria > Pseudomonadati > Pseudomonadota > Alphaproteobacteria > Hyphomicrobiales > Rhizobiaceae > Mycoplana > Mycoplana sp. MJR14. Next base: position 89,847 of record NZ_JARGEO010000011.1, on the reverse strand, counting down.
GCCATCGAGACCCGTCGCGACGTGCGTGACCAGTTCCTGAGCGATCCGCTGCCGGACGATCTGCTGGAGCGCCTGCTGGGTGCCGCCCACAGTGCGCCGTCCGTCGGCTTCATGCAGCCCTGGAGCTTCATCGTCGTGCGCGACCAGGCGGTGCGCGCCGGCGCCCACCGGGCGTTCCAGCGCGCCAACGAGGAGGCGGCCGCGCTCTTTTCCGGCGAGCGCCAGGAACGTTACCGGACACTGAAGCTGGAGGGCATCCTCAAGGCGCCCGTCAGCCTCTGCGTGACCTGCGACCCGGACCGGGCCGGCAGCGTGGTGCTGGGGCGCACGCACAATCCGCGCATGGATGCCTATTCGACCGTGTGCGCCGTGCAGAACCTGTGGCTGGCGGCGCGGGCGGAAGGGGTGGGCGTCGGCTGGGTCAGCATCTTCCACGATGCCGACATCCGTGCGCTGCTCGGCATTCCCGAGCGGATCGAGATCGTCGCCTGGCTCTGCCTGGGCTACGTCGATCGCCTCTACGAGGAGCCCGAGCTCGCGCTCAAGGGATGGCGCCAGCGGCTGCCGCTGGAGGAACTGGTCTTCGCCGACCGGTGGGGGCAGCGGCGCTGACGGCCGAGGCTTCGCAGCGGTTCAGTTCGCCCCGCCGGGGTTGCGAAGGTCGAGCGGCGGCTGGTCGTCGGGAAGGAAGCTCGGCCCGACCATCCGCACCCGGTCCTTTTCCGGATCGTAGGGCCGCTCGTTGACGACCGTTCCGGGGGCTGCGGCGCCCGCGACCGGATGCATCCGGATCGTCGTCACCGAGCCGACATCCTGCCTGATCGTGCCCGGCTTCGTGCCCGCGGCGGCGTTCGACGCGCCGCCGCCGGCGCCCGCCATCTTGCGGTAGTAGCCGGCAAGGTCGCAGCCGCAGGACGGGTCGGCGGAGCGGTCGCGGGACTGGTAGGCGTAGGCGTTCGCCAGAGCGGTATAGGGCCGTCCGGTCAGTGTCGAGATCATGTTGCTGCTGTCGAGCGACTGCAGCGGCTGGTAGAAGAGCTCCGTCTCGGTCTGCGGGCACATCATCGAACAGGCGCGCTGGTCCCGGCGGAAGTCGAGCGGGGTCGCCGCCGACGATATCGGGAAGAAGCCGCCGTCGCAGGTGCGCACGCACACCGTCCGCAGCGGGCCATCCTGCGCTGCCGCGCCCATGTTGTCGAACGTCGTCGGCATGTCCGGATCGTCGATTTCGGGAAGATCGCCGCCCTCCATGGTCACTTCTGCCTCTGCCTCTGCGGATGACTCGGCCGCGATGGTCCCCTCGCAGCCGTTCTCCGACAGGGCCGCCAGGATGCGGCCGCGCTCGGCCGGATCGCCGCCGAAGGACGCCTCGTCACGCTGTTGCACGAGTTGCCGGAGGTTGCGCTCCATCTGGTCGATCGTCGACGTGATGGCGGCGCAGGCGCCGGCATTCTGACCGCCGAAGACGGTGACGCTGCCGTTGCTGCAGCCGAGCCGGCGAAGGTCGGCCCTTGCCTGGCGCAGTTCGATGTTCTGCCTTGCGATGGCGCTGGCGTAGCTGCGCACCTGCTGGGCGCTATCGGCCGCGGGCGGCAGGTTGACGAGCTGCGACTGGAGATCGCTGCAGACGTCCTGCGCCCGAGCATGGGTCGGCGCCAGCGACAAGGCCAATGACAGGGCCAATGACGGGGCCATCGGGAGGGCCGTCGCAGCGGCCAGAACCCACACTCTTCCCAGTCCCCACTGCACCTCGTCCCCTCCCGTCGCGTTTGCCTCGCGGGTCGGGTGCGACGGGCGAGGGCGGCTTGAGTAACGCCGAAGCGGTTCTCCGGTTCCGGCGGGTCGGGCGGGAGCCCGTGATTTCCGCCGCAGACCGGGCATCCTTCCTCACGATCATAGCTTGGAGGGGCAAATGGGCAATGCACTCCCTCGAAAGTGATTAACGTCAATAATAGTTGATTTCTTTCTTCATGTTTTACGCAGCGGAATTGCTATCGCCGTGCCCTTGGTGTAGCAAATGCTGGCTGCGGCGGCCCCTGGCGGGGCATGTTGCCCGCCTTCCGGCGCCGCCATCCCGTCGAACGCACCATAGGTCACCGCATGCGCCTTTCCTCCGTTCTGCTCAGCCCGTTCTATGCGCTCCAGCTGGCCTCGGGTGCCAAGTCCTTCGCGGACAATCCCATCATCGGCAGCAAGACGCTGAACAGGATGGGCCTGCATGCCAAGCGGGTGTCGCTCGCCATGGACATGGCCGATTGGCGGCGCAAGTCTCTGGCGCACCTGGTCACCGCCGAGCAGCGGCGCGAATACGACGAGAACGGCTTCGTGAAGATCGAGAACTTCCTGCCGCCGGAGGTGTTCGCGCAGGTGACTTCGGAGCTGGAGAACAGCGACTTCGACCGCTACGACATGCTGCAGGGGACGACCGTGACCCGGCGCGCGCTGATCGACGACAGCGACGTGGAGCGGCTTCCGGGCTTCAAGGCGGCGCGCAACGATCCGCGCATGTCCAATCTCCTGCGCTACGTGTCCTCGAGCGACGGCCAGCCGCTGCTGGTCGTGCAGGTGGTGATGGCGCTGGCGTCGACGCCGTCGAAGGAGACGGCGGCCGATCCGCAGACCGCGCTGCACAGCGACACCTTCCAGCCGACCGCGAAGGCCTGGCTGTTCCTCAAGGACGTCGGCGAGGAGGACGGGCCGTTCTCCTACGTGCCGGGCTCGCACAAGGTGACGCCGCAGCGGCTCGCCTGGGAGCAGCGCATCAGCGAGAGCGCCGACACGATCGAGAACAAGTATTCCGCCCGCGGTTCGCTGCGCATCATGCCGCACGAGCTGACCGCACTGGGCTACGGCCAGCCGGTGAAGATGGTGGTCAAGGCCAACACCCTGATCGTCGCCGACACCCACGGCTTCCACGCCCGTTGCCCGAGCTACAAGCAGACGACGCGCATCGAGATCTACGGGTCGCTGCGGCGCAACCCGTTCCTGCCCTTCACCGGCCTGCACATCGCCTCGCTGCCCCCCATCAAGTCGCAGATGATCCGCCTGATCATCGGCGCCATGGGCTTGCGCGGCAAGCTCGGCCTGAAGGGCTCGCCCTGGGTCGCGGCGGGCATGGGCAAGGCCGGCGAGTGGTCGAAGCGGCTGAAGAAGCCGGGTGCCTGAACCCGCGGTCCAGATCGCAACCGAGAAGCAGGAGAGGCCGGGAGCGATCCCGGCCTCTTTCGTCTCATTGGCCGAAACGCGCGATGACTTCCGTCAGGGGAACGTGGCCGCGGCATGCCCCGCTTCCTGTCGCCGCCTCACCGTTCTCCAGCGCCGTGGCGAAACGGACGGCCGGATCGGCTTCCAGCCTGCGTCGCAGCGCTTCCAGCCTGGGCCAGCGGTCCGACTGCGAGACCGCGTGGATATCGAGCCAGCGGGCGACGCCGACGAAGATGCCGTCGGCGAGCGTGGGGCGGTCGCCGACGAGATAGGCGGTATCGCCGATCATCGCCTCCAGCTTGCGGTGGCGTTCGACCACGGCCTTGTGGCCGAAGCGGCGCAGGGCGTCCTGGAAGTCGGGGTCCGGCTCATCCAGTTCCAGCGCCGTCCAGAGCGCAGAGAAGGCACCGGTGAAGCCGGTGTTGACGAAGGCCATCAGCTGGACCATGCGGTCCGCCTCCTTCGATTGCGGTGCGAAGCTGATACGGCGATCGTCGTCGCGTGCGGCCAGCCAGTGGACGATGGCCATCGTCTCAGTGAGTACCCGCCCGTCGTCGGTGATCAGGACTGGGGTCTCGTGGCGTGCGTTGATGCGGGCATATGACGGATCGCGCATCTCGCCGAGCATGTCGACGCGGCAGAGCCGATAGGGTTTGCCGAGCCATTCGAGCGCGGCGACGAGGCCCATGGAGCTTCCGGCGGGGAAGCCATAGATAAGGATCGGTTCCAATGTCTTTCTCCGTGATTTCTTTCGATCACGCTGCGCAGCGACACTGGACCTATCCGCTGCCCTTCCCCATGTAAATTACGCACTTTTTTGTCACCATGCCGGAGAATGCGATGAAGGATCTGGTCTCGCGCTGCCCGATCGAGGAAGTCATGCAGGTCCTCAGCGGGCGCTGGCCGACCTTGCTGATCTACTACCTCAAGGATGGCACCAAGCGCTTCGCCGACCTGCGGCGCGACAATCCGACAGTCTCGCACCGCATGTTGACCTTGGAGCTTCGGAAGCTCGAGGCGGCAGGCATCGTCCAGCGGACGGCGTTTGCGGGATATCCGCTGCGCGTCGAGTACGACCTGACAGCGGCGGGGCTGGCGCTCGTGCCCCTGATCGATGCCATCTCCGACTGGTGGGAGGAGAACGAACGGGGCCGGGCCGCGGCCCCCGGCATCGCCGAGATGCCCGCCGCGCAGATCGCGCCCTGAGCGGGGCTGGTCAAAACGGAAGAAGGCGCGCCCGCTCCGGACGCGCCTTTTTCATCGATGCCGAATGTGGCGTTCAGTCCGGATAGGACGCCTCGACCACGGCCAGCGCCGCCATGTTGACGACGCCGCGCGAGGTCACCGACGGCGACAGGATGTGGGCGGGCATCGCGGCGCCGAGCAGGATCGGGCCGACGTGCAGGCCGTCGGTCATCGTCTTCAGGACGCCGAGCGTGATGTTGGCGGCGTCGAGGTTGGGGAAGACGAGCAGGTTTGCTTCGCCGGTCAGGGTGCTGCCCGGCATGACACGCTGGCGCAGGGCCTCGGAGATCGCCGAATCGCCGTGCATCTCGCCGTCGGCCTCCAGCTCCGGCGCCATTTCCCGCACGAGCGCCATCGCCTTGCGCATCTTGAAGGCGCTGACGGAATCGCGCGAGCCGAAGTTGGAGTGCGAGACGAGGGCGGCGCGCGGGGTGATGCCGAAGCGGCGGATTTCCTTCGCCGCCATCACCGTCATCTGGGCGACTTCCTCGGCCGTCGGGTCGAAGCTGACATAGGTGTCGGTGAAGAAGGTCGCGCCGCGCTGGGAGATCAGCAGGCTGAGCGCGGAGAAATCGGTCACCCCCTTGCGCAGGCCGATGATCTGGCGGACGTCGCGCAGGTGCTTGGCATAGCGGCCCTCGACGCCGCAGATCAGCGCATCGGCCTCGCCGCGGCGAACGGCGAGCGCGCCGATCACCGTCTGGTTGGTGCGCACGATCGTGCGGGCGGCTTCCGGGATCACGCCCTGCCGGCCGACCAGCTTGAAATAGTCGTCGACATAGTCGCGATAGCGCGGGTCGTCCTCGGGGTTGATCACCTCGAAATCGGCGCCCGGGCGGATGCGCAGGCCATAGCGCTTCAGGCGCGTCTCGATGATCTGCGGGCGGCCGATCAGGATCGGCTTGGCGGTGCCTTCCTCGAGCAGCACCTGGGCGGCGCGGAGCACGCGCTCGTCCTCGCCTTCGGCGAAGATGACCCGCTTCTTCTCGGCATTCTTGGCGGCGACGAAGATCGGCTTCATGATGAAGCCGGAGCGCCAGACGAAGCGGTTCAGCTGGTCGAGATAGGCGTCGAAATCGGCGATCGGCCGGGTCGCGACCCCGCTTTCGGCGGCCGCACGGGCAACCGCCGGGGCGATGCGCAGGATCAGGCGCTGGTCGAAGGGCGAGGGGATCAGGTAGTTCGGGCCGAACACCGGCGTCTCGCCGGAATAGGCGCGGGCGGCGACGTCGGAGACCTCCTCGCGGGCCAGGGCCGCGATCGCGCGCACCGCCGCCATCTTCATCTCCTCGTTGATCGTCCGGGCACCGCAATCGAGCGCGCCGCGGAAGATGTAGGGGAAGCAGAGGACGTTGTTGACCTGGTTGGGGAAGTCGGAGCGGCCGGTGCAGATCATCGCGTCCGGACGGGCGGCGCGCGCCTCTTCCGGCATGATTTCCGGGTTCGGGTTGGCAAGCGCCATGATCAGCGGCTTTGCGGCCATGCGCGCCAGAAGTTCGGGCTTGAGGACGCCTGCGGCGGAGAGGCCCAGGAAGACGTCGGCGTCGTCGATCGTCTCCGACAGCGCGCGCTTGTCGGTCTCCTGCGCGTAGACCGACTTCCACTGGTCCATCAGCACCTCGCGGCCCTTGTAGACGAGGCCTTCGATGTCGTGGACCCAGATGTTTTCGACCCGGGCGCCGAGGGTGACGAGCAGGTTGAGGCAGGCAAGGGCCGCGGCGCCGGCGCCGGAGGCGACGATCTTCGCCTTCGCGATGTCCTTGCCGGCGAGCTCCAGGCCATTGAGGATGGCGGCTGCGACGATGATCGCGGTGCCGTGCTGGTCGTCGTGAAAGACGGGGATATCCATCTTCTCGCGCAGCTGGCGCTCGACCTCGAAGCATTCCGGCGCCTTGATGTCCTCGAGGTTGACGCCGCCGAAGGTCGGCTCCAGCGCCGAGACGACGTTGACCATTTCGCCCACGGTTGCCGCGTCGATCTCGATGTCGAACACGTCGATGCCGGCGAATTTCTTGAACAGCACCGCCTTGCCTTCCATGACGGGCTTGGAGGCGAGGGGGCCGATATTGCCGAGGCCGAGGACGGCGGTGCCGTTGGAGATGACGGCGACGAGATTGGCGCGGGCCGTATAATCGGCGGCCGTTTCCGGATTGTCGCGGATGGCGAGGCAGGGGGCGGCGACGCCCGGCGAATAGGCAAGCGCCAGGTCGCGCTGGTTGCCGAGCGGCTTGGTCGGCTGGATCTCCAGCTTGCCGGGGCGGGGGTGGCGGTGGAAGAACAGGGCCTGCTGGTCGATGTCGCCGCTCGGAGGCGTGGGTTTCGCTTTCGGTTTGTCGCCAGTCGTCATTGTTTTCCTGCCCGATTCCAATCGATGTGCGGCCCTTCTGGCACGGATGGGGCGCGCCGTGAAGTTTGCCGATGCGGTAGTATCAACCCGCCCTGACATCGACCTGTCGCCTGGGCCGTCCGCCGGTGGCCGACTGAGGCCATGGCGGACCGGTCGCTATCAGTGCAGGTTGGTATAAAGCCCCTATCGGCGGCGCATGCAACCGTCAAATGCCGGGGGCGACCGGATCCGCCCGGGACGGCGCGGCCCGGCGGCCGCCGGGCGATTGTAAACAGGCCCTGTCATTCCCCTGATACACGAGTCTGGTTTTGAGCTAGCGCGAAAGGCCAGCGCAACCCAAGCCCGACCGCCGGAGTAGACGATCATGAACGCCCACGCCCCAGAGCCGAACGTCCGGCGCGTCCGGACCTTGTTCCTGTCGGACGTGCACCTCGGCTCCAAGGCCGCCAAGGCGGACTTCCTGCTCGACTTCCTGCGCTGCCACGAGGCGGCGACGATCATCCTGGTCGGCGACATCGTCGACGGCTGGCGGCTGAAGCGGAGCTGGTACTGGCCGCAGAGCTGCAACGACGTCGTGCAGAAGCTGCTCAGGAAGGCGCGCAAGGGTGCGCGGATCATCTACGTGCCCGGCAACCACGACGAATTCCTGCGCGATTTCCCCGGCGTGCACTTCGGCGGCATCGAGGTCGCCCAGCAGCTCGTCCATGAAGCCGCGGACGGCAAGAAGTACCTGGTGCTGCATGGCGACGAATTCGACGTGGTGGTGCGCAACGCCCGCCTGCTCGCCTATCTCGGCGACTGGGCCTATGACGCGGCGATCGCCATCAACGTCGCGCTGGCGGCGGTGCGGCGGCGGCTGGGCCTGCCCTACTGGTCGTTCTCGGCCTGGGCGAAGCTGCAGGTCAAGCATGCGGTCAATTTCATCGGCGCCTTCCAGCAGGTCGTCGCCGAGGAGGCGCGCAAGCACGGGGCGGACGGGGTGATCTGCGGCCATATCCATCACGCCGTGATCGAGGACATCGGCGGCATCCGCTACATCAACACCGGCGACTGGGTCGAGAGCTGCACCGCGGTGATCGAGCACTGGGACGGGACCATGGAGCTCGTGACCTGGCAGTCGCCCGCCGCACGCCCCGCTCCGATCGCGGTGCTGCCGCGCAGCCAGGGTGTTCCGGCCGTCGGTCGCAAGGCGTCGAAGGCCGCCTGAGCCGAGGTCCCGGCCGCGCGCTTCACGGCGCGGGACAGCCACCATGAAAACGTGAAGCGGCGGCGCCGGACTACCCTCAATTGGCGGATTGGCGTACGTGCCTCGGCGTGCTAGTCGTGGTGCGTCCCTCTGTTCAGGTTTCCCGATATGAACGCGCCTTACGGCATGGTCGCGAGCGGCGCTGCGCCGCGCTTCTTCGTCCTGCGTACCGCCATCGTCTTCTGCGCGCCGATGCTCGTCAACGGCATCGCACTGCCCTTCTTCCCGATCTGGCTGAACTCGCTATCGATGAGCGACTGGGAGATCGGCGTGGTGCTGGCCGTGCCGCTCGTCGTGCGCGTGGTCGCAGCGCCGATCGCCGGGATGATCGCGGACCGGATCGGCGACCGGGCGATCGTGCTGGTCTGGTCGGGCCTGATGTCGCTTGCGACTGCGATCGCGCTGCTGTTCGTCGAGCATTTCTGGCCGGTGCTGATCCTCTATACGCTGCAGGGCATCGTCTACGCGCCCTACCTGCCGATCACCGACGCGATCGCGCTCAGCGGCGTCCGCCGCTGGAACTTCGACTACAGCCACATGCGCTTCTGGGGCTCGGTCGCCTTCATCGTCTCGACGATGATCGGCGGCTGGCTCTCCGGCATCTTCGGCGGGGCGATGGTGCTGCCGGCGATGACCGTGGGCTTCGTCTCCACGGTCGTCTGCGCCTTCATCGCGCCGCGGATCGGCAAGCCGCGGCGACCCTCGCCGATTTCCGCGCTTGCGGTGGCGCCCGCGGCACCCGTCCGGCAGATGGACGTGCAACTGATGATGGTCGGTGCCGCGCTGGTCAACGCCAGCCACGGCATGTTCTATGCCTTTGCCGCCATCCTTTGGGGGGCGGAGGGCTATTCGGGAACGGAGATCGGCCTGCTCTTCAGCGTCGGCGTGGCCGCCGAGATCGTCTTCTTCATCTTCGCGGCCCGGTTGCGGCGACGCTTCAGCCTGTGGACGCTGATCGTGCTCGGCTGTTCGGTGGCGGTCTTCCGGTGGATCGTGTTCCCGGCCGGTCTCGGGTTTTCGGGCTATATGGTGCTGCAGTGCCTGCACGCGCTGACCTATGCCAGCATTCACGTCGGCGTACAGGGGCGGATCGTGGAACGCGTCGCGGAGGAAAGGGAGGCATCCACGCAGGGGCTCTATTTCTTCTACAACGGCATCCTGATGGCGCTGACGACGTTTTTGTCCGGCTACCTGTTCGCCTGGTACGGCATCGACGGCTTCTACGCGATGTCGGTCGTGGCGGCGCTCGGGCTGTCGCTGACGGTGCTGGCGCGGGCGCTTCAGCCCCAGAGGCTCGCCTTCGGCGGGAACACCAGCGAGCCCTCGTAGCGCAGCGCGGGTTCGCGGTCCTGCGCCAGGAGCAGCGGCCCGTCGAGATCGACGAAGTCGGCACCCTGCGCGAGAAGCACGGCCGGCGCCATGGCCAGCGACGAGCCGACCATGCAGCCGACCATGACCTTCAGGCCGAGGCGGCGGGCCTCGTCTCGCATGGAAAGCGCCTCCGTCAGCCCGCCGGCCTTGTCGAGCTTGATGTTTATGGCATCGTAACGATCGGTGAGGGCTGCCAGATCGGCGCCCAGATGCACGCTCTCGTCGGCGCAGACGAGCACCGTGCGCTCGACATGCCGCAACGCGTCGTCGCGGCCGGCCGGCAGCGGCTGCTCGACGAGGGCGATGCCCGCCTCGGCGCAGATGGCGAGATGGCGGGCAAGGGTCTCTTCCGTCCAGCCCTCGTTGGCGTCGAGGATGATCGGCGCGTCCGGTGCGGCGGCGCGGACGGCACGGATGCGCGAAGCGTCGTCGGCCGTGCCGACCTTCACCTTCAGGAGCGCGCGATGGGCATGCAGCGCCGTCTGGGCGGCCATCGCCTCAGGTTCGCCGAGCGAGATCGTATAAGCGGTGACGAGCGGCTGCGGTTCGTCGGCGCAGATCTGCCGCCAGGCGGGCGTGCCGGCACGCTTGGCCTCGAGATCCCACAGCGCGCAGTCGAGCGCATTGCGGGCCGCGCCGGCACGCATGGTCCGGCCGAGTTCGGCGCGCCCGATGCCCGCCTCGATCGTCGGCCGTGCCGCCTCGATTTCCGAAAGCACGCTGTCGACCGATTCGCCATAGCGCGGGTAGGGCACGCACTCGCCGCTGCCGGTGTGGCCGCCTTCGGTGATTCGGCAGGTGACGACGAGCGCTTCCGTCTTGGAACCGCGCGAAATGGTGAAGCTGCCCGCGATCGGGAAACGCTCGGTGGCGGAGGCGAGTTGTCGGCGCATATCTTTCGGTTTCCTCGCGAATTCGGGATCGGCGTGGTTGTGTTCCGGCTTCCGGCGGTGACAGATGAGGGCCGAGCCGGTATGAGTCGCGATCAACGGTTCATGGCATCATTGGTTACATCGTCCGGGAAGAAGCAAGAGCATTGAAGCCTTCGACCATCCCCTCCGCAGATATCGAGGTTGCCGACGACCCGCAGCGCGGGTCGGTCTGGCGGCTGACGGGTGCGTGGCGCGCACAGACGGCCGTCGGCGCCAAGAAGCGGCTCGACCAGTTGGCGGCGACCGGCAGCCAGCCCGTCGAAATCGACCTCAGCGGCATCGAGGGCATGGACACGGCCGGCGCGTGGCTGATCCGCCAGGCGATGAGCGAGCGGACGGCGAACGGCGCCGACGTCAAGCTGGTCGATCCGCAGGGGCGCTTCTCCGACCTGATCGAGGCGCTGCCCGACGAACTGCGGCAGCCGCAGGAGGAGACGAAGCGCGAGACGCTGTTCGTGCGGCTGTTCACGCCGATCGGCCGGAACGTCTCCGAGATCTGGGGCGATCTCGTGGCGGCCATGTACATCCTGGGTTCGGCCGTGCGCGGGGCACAATTGAAACTCGGGCGGCGCAGCGGCGTCTCGCCGGCGGCGATCGTCAACCAGATCGACCGGATGGGCGTCAAGGCGGTGCCGATCATCGTCCTGATGTCGTTCCTGATCGGCGCGATCATCGCCCAGCAGGGCGCCTTCCAGCTGCGCTATTTCGGCGCCGAGGTCTTTGTGGTCGACCTCGTCGGAATCCTGCAACTGCGTGAGATCGGCGTGCTCCTGACCGCGATCATGATCGCCGGTCGTTCGGGCAGCGCAATCACCGCCGAGATCGGCTCGATGAAGATGCGCGAGGAGATCGACGCGCTGAAGGTCATGGGGCTGTCGCCGATCGGCGTCCTGGTGTTTCCGCGGCTGGTGGCGCTCACCGTCGCCCTGCCGCTGCTGACGGTCATCGCCAATTTCGCCGCCCTGATCGGGGCGGCGGTGGTGGCGAACGCCTATTCGGGCATCACCTACGACACCTTCCTGTCGCGGTTGCGCGAGGCGATCGATCTGTCGACCATCGTCTCGGGCATGATCAAGGCGCCATTCATGGCGCTGGTGATCGGCATCGTCGCTTCGGTGGAGGGGCTGAAGGTCGGCGGCAGCGCCGAATCGCTCGGCCTGCACGTCACCGCCTCGGTGGTGAAGTCGATCTTCGTCGTCATCCTGATGGATGGCCTGTTCGCCGTGTTCTATGCGGCGATCGATTTCTGATGGGCGGGGCGGACGTGGACAAGGACGGGCAAGCGCGCGCGGGCAACGGCGCCGACAGGGCGGACGGCAAGAACGGCCGGGAGGTCATCCTGTCGGTCAAGGACCTGACCGTCGGCTTCGGCGACCATCTGGTGCTCGACAAGCTGAACCTCGACATCTACCGCGGTGAGATCCTCGGGTTCGTCGGCGCCTCGGGGGCGGGCAAGTCGGTGCTGATGCGCACGGTGCTGCGGCTTCTGCCGCGGCGCGGCGGCACGATCCGCATCCTCGGCGCCGACTTCGACCAGACGAGCGAGGCCGAGCGAGTCGCCCTCGACATGCATCTCGGCGTGCTGTTCCAGCAGGGGGCGCTGTTCTCCTCGCTGACGGTCATGGAGAACATCCAGGTGCCGATGCGGGAATATCTCGACCTGCCGCAGGCGATGATGGACGACCTGGCGCGGCTCAAGATCGAGCTGGTGGGGCTGGCGCCGGAGGCGGCGGAGAAATTTCCCTCCGAGCTCTCGGGCGGCATGATCAAGCGCGCGGCCCTGGCGCGCGCGCTCGCGCTCGACCCCGACCTCGTCTTCCTCGACGAGCCGACATCGGGCCTCGACCCGATCGGAGCCGCCGAATTCGACGAATTGATCGCCAAGCTGCGAGACACCCTCGGACTTACGGTCTATATGGTGACTCACGATCTGGACAGCCTGTTCTCCGTCTGCGACCGGATCGCCGTGCTCGGCAAGAAGCGGGTGCTGGTGGAAGGCACGATCGAGGACATGCTGGCCTTCGACGACCCGTGGGTGCAGGCCTACTTCAAGGGCAAGCGCGCCCGCTCCATCGTCCGCTCCTGAGGGGGCGGGGTGGACTGCGGCGACAGGGTACGGTTGAATTGCTGGGCCGGGGTCCGATTCCCGGCTGTATCGCTGATGGCTTTGTCGGGACGGTGCCGGGCGCTCTTCCGGCGGATGCGGGTGGACTGAGAGAGACATGGAAACTAAGGCCAACTACGCAATCGTCGGTTTCTTCACGCTGCTCGTCATCGCGGCGGCCTTCGGCTTCGTCTACTGGATGTCGCAATATGGCCGCAGCGGCGAGATGGCGCCGCTTGCCATCCGCATCCCGGGCTCGGCGAACGGCCTCAGCGTCGGCTCGCCGGTTCGCTTCAACGGCATTCCGGTCGGCTCCGTCCGCAGCCTCGCGATCGATTCGGACGATCCGCGCTATTCGATCGCCCTGACGGAGGTGTCGACCGAGGCGCCGGTGAAGCAATCGACCTCCGCCGTCCTCGAGGTGCAGGGCCTGACGGGTGCTGCCTATATCGAGCTTTCCGGCGGGCGCGCCGAGGATCAGAACATCCTCAAGCAGGCGCTGGAAACGGACGGCACGGCGGTGCTGATTGCGGAGCAGTCGAGCGTCACCAACCTGCTCGCCACGGCCGACAAGATCCTCAAGCGCGCCGACAGCGCCATTTCCGACGTGCAGGGCTTCGTCGCCGACGCCCGCGGCCCGCTGACCACCACGATCCGCAATGCCGAAAAGTTCTCCGACGCGCTGACGCGAAATTCCGACAACATCGACAAGTTCCTGCAGAGCGTCGGCGGGCTTTCCGACACGTTCTCGAGCGTCTCGGGGCGGCTGGATTCGACGATGGCGGCGATCGATGCGCTGATCAAGGCGGTGGACGCCAAGAAGATCGACCACGTGGTCTCGAACGTCGACAAGGTGACCACCGACCTCGCGGCCGCCTCCGGCGACGTGAAGGGAACGATCGAGAGCTTCAAGCGCACGGCCGACACCTTCGACACGGTGGGGAAGAACGCGACGGCCACGCTCGACAAGGTCAACAAGCTGGTGGCTGCCGTCGACACCCAGAAGGTGCAACTGACGATCAACGACATCAATGCTGCGAGCGCCGATGCGCGCCAGGCGATCGCCTCGATCCGGCAGGTGGCCGACAGGCTGGGCGCCCGCCAGGAGGACATCGACCAGACGATCACCGACGTCCGCCAGATGGCGAGCAAGCTGAACGCCGCCTCGACGCGGGTCGACGGCGTGCTGGCCAAGCTCGACGGCTTCCTCGGCGAGGGCAACACCCAGTCGCTCGTCGCCGAGGCCAAGGCCACGCTCGAATCGTTCAAGCGGGCGGCGGATTCGTTGAACGCCAGGATCGGCCCGATCGCCGACAACCTGCAGCGCTTTTCCGGCGGCGGCCTGCGCAACGTCGAGGCGCTCGTCAGCGAGACGCGGCAGACGGTGCAGAGCCTGCAGAACACCATCTCCGACTTCGACAAGAACCCGAGCCGGCTGATCTTCGGCGGCGAGACCGTCAAGCAATACGACGGCCGGACCCGGCGCTAGCCAAGGCCTGCCTCCTCCCCGAAACCCGCGTCCCGTCGTTCCGCACGTGAGGGGCAGGGTCCCCTGTGCCCTATCGTACGGCGCTTCGAGTGCCGTGCGGGGCTGCGACTGTGGCCACAACTCCACAACCCCGGAAGCGATTGCTTTCCGCGCATTTTGTGCCGTCGCGGTGCGGTGACAGCCTCTCGTGCCGCTGCTACAGATTGCACATCGGAGAGATTCGCACAGCATGACGAGTTCTGAAAAGGCGCTGCGGGGTTACGGATGGGCGACGAAGGTCGCCGTCGCACTCCTGTCCGCATCGGTCGTATCCGCATGCGGGACGAAGGCGGTGAACGACACGTTCAGCCTGACGACCGTGCCCGTGGTCGAAGGGCCGTCTGCGCGCAACCGCCAGATCCTGGTGCCGGAGCCGACGGCGCTGAAGGCGCTCGGCAGCGACCAGGTCGTGGTGCGGCCCACCACCTCCGAGATCCAGTATCTGGGCAAGGCGCAATGGGGCGATACCCTGCCCAAGATCGTGCAGGCCAAGCTCGTGCAGGCCTTCGAGGCGACGGGGAAGCTCGGCGGCGTCGGCAAGCCGGGCGAGGGGCTCGCGATCGACTATCAGGTCGTGACCACGCTGCGGACCTTCGAGGTGCGGACGGACGGCCCTGCGACCGCGGTGGTGGAAATCTTCGCCAAGATCGTCAACGACCGCAACGGCACGGTGCGCACGCAACAGGTCTTCCGCGCCACGGCGCCTGTCAGCGGGGCCGGCAATCCGGCCTTCGTGGCGGGACTCGATGCGGCCTTCGCCAGGGTGACCGCCGACATCGTCGCCTGGACGCTCAAGTCCATCTGACGCGCGGCCGACCGCGATTCAATTCCCGGAAAGTTCGGTTTCCTGGCCTCCGGCGGGGCGGTGTAGGTCATTGCGTGTGGACGGTTGCATGGCCGATGATCTCCGGCCCTGAGGGCCGGAGCTCGTTGATGGTTTGCCGGGGCGCGGTCGCCCGGCCTTGCCAAGCGGGTTTCAGAGCCCGGCTGCGGCGATTTCGGCGTCGAGCCGGTCGCGGGCCTTCTTCGGCAGTTTCGCCGTCTTGACGGCCTCGGCGTTGGCGGGCGCGTCGCCGACCACGACGAGCGCGATCATGCCCATGCCGACATGCGGCGCGCACTTGACGACGTAGGCGCCCGGCACGTCGAAGGTAACCTTGATGCTTTCGTTGATCTTGCCCTTGAACGGCTGGGCCCCTTCGGGAATGAGGTCCTTGACGCTTTCGGCGTTATGGGACTTGTCGGTCGGAACGAAGGTGACGGTGTCGCCCGGGGCGATCTTGACGGAGGCCGGTTCGAAAACCATCGCCCCGCTCTTTCCCTTGTTCAGCATATGAATTTCAAAATCGGCGGCAAGGGCGCTACCGCCAAGGGCGGCGGTCGCTAGAAGGGCACCTGCCAAGGAACGAAGGATCATGCTCATAGTCTTTTCTCCTGGTCCGGAACTTCTGGCTCCTCCTGGAGACTGGCGAGGAGTGTTCCGGAAACGCCGTTGATATAGCGCAACGGAGCCGTTCCGGCTGCACGCTGTGGCTGCGGCATTCCTTCGCAGGTCGGGCAGATGTCCGTCTGCAGGACGATCCCGATGCGGCGGTCATTGCAACCGTCGTGTGCATACCGCTATTTCTTGCACTTGAACGTAATCCCATCCGCACATACGAATTCATTCATTGTTAAAGAATTTGTTTGTCGATGGATCAATCCGGTGTTTCAGAACCCCAAGGCGCGCCACTATCTGGCCGAACTCTATTCCGGCAATGAGGCCGGCAGGTATCGCAAGGTCAACCTGGTGGCGAGGGCGCTGTTTCCGGCGCCGGGCCTGAAATCGCTCCACAGCATGCAGGTGCGGATCGTGCAGATTTCCGAGAAGGGTGCCATCCTGCATTCGCGCGCCATCAGCTATCTGCCGGATCACTTTTATCTCTGCCTCGGCGCGCGCGAGATCCTGATCACCTGCGGACGGAAGCTGTTCGTCAATGGCAGCGCCGTCGTGACCTTTGCCCGCGACGAGAAGACGGCCTTCATCGACGCCCTGTCGCAGATCACCTTTCCGCTGACGACGCTGAGGAAACTTGCGGGCGGATGCCCGCTGATCATCGAAGAGCGGATCACCCGGCAGGGGGCCGCGCGCAAGCGGCGGTAGCAGCCGTAGCGCGTCGGCCGGCCGCAGCGCGTCGGTGGGACCGCCCGGGCAGGGCGCCGCGGCCGGCGGACCGGCTGAGAGAAGACTTCCCGCCAAAAGCAAACGGCCGCTTTCGCGGCCGTTCGTCTGTCCCGGATCCGTCCGCCTCAGTTGAAGCGGCCAGCCGCGTGGGCGAGCATGGTGTAGACCTTGCCGGTATCCGACGTCAGGTAGGACTGGGTCAGGACCTTGTCGCGGTCGTTGCGGGCCACGTCGGCGAGCAGTTTCTCGAAATCGCTGATGTAGCGGTCGACGGCGGTGCGGAACTCCGGCTCGCGCTCGTACTTGCGCTTGATCTCGTCGAAGGTCTGCTGGCCCTTGAGCGTGTAGAGGCGACGGGTGAAGACGTCGCGTTCGCCGCGCTGGTAGCGCCGCCACAGGTCGACCGAGGCATCGTGGTCGATGGCGCGGGCGATGTCCACCGACAGCGAGTTCAGAGATTCGACGACGTGGTGCGGGTTGCGCGTGTCGGTGCTGCGCTGCGGCTGGTTCTCCGCCCGCGGCTGGCCGAACTGCTGCTCCTCGCGCGAGGCGCCGCGCAGGAGATCGCGCATCCAGCCGCCGCCTTCCGGCGCACGCGCCTGTTCGGTGATCCGCGCGGCGGGCTGGGCCTCGCGGACCGGCTGGATCTCGCGGATCGTCGGGGCGGCAGGGCGCTCGATGCCGAGCGTGCCGCGCAGCGCGGGCGCGCTCTCTTCCTGGCGCGGCGGCTGCGGGGCCGGCTGCGATACCTGCTGGATCGCCTGGGCGACCGTCTGGGCGGCGGTCGGGCGATGCTCGGCCGGGCGCGATACCTCGAGGCTGTTGGCGGACTTGCCGATGATGTCGGAAAGGTCCTGGAGCGCCCGGATCTGCTCGGAAACGGCGCGGCGCATGCTGGCCGCATTCTCCTTTGCCTCTTCCGGCAGGTCGAAGGCGCCGCGCTTCAGTTCGGTGCGGGTCTGGTCGAGCTCGCGGCGGATGTCGGCGGCGGCGCGACGGATCTCGTCGGTCGCCCCGGAGAACTTGCCGAGCGCGTCCTCGACCGCCTGGCGCAGGGTCTCGCCCATCTGGCGGGTCGTGGCGTCGGACTTCCGGCTGGTCTCGGCAACGAGGCGATCGACGTCGGAGAGGGTGGCGCCGACGCTGCCGCGCAGGCGGCTCGCAACCTCGCGGCTGCGCTCCTCGGCGGTCGAGAAGGCGCCCTCGACGGCGGCCCCGGCCTCTTCGCCGGCACGCGACAGCGTGTCCCGCAGCGTGTTGGAGGCGGCCAGGGCGCGTTCTTCCGTCTCGCTCAGCAGGCGGCCGACATCGGAGAAGGATGCCTGGATGCCGCTGCGCAGGTTGGCCGCGACCTGGCCCGAGCGCTGCTCGGCGCGGGAGAAGGCGCCCTCGACCATGCCTTCGAGCGAACGCATGGTGTTCTCGATGTCCTCGGAGCGCTGGACGAGGCCGATGGAGAGGTTGCGCAGCGCATCCTGGCGTTCTTCGAGCGTGCTGACGAGGTTCGACTGGGCCGCGCCGAGCAGGTCGGAGGCCTGCGCGAGCAGCTTGGAGTGGTCCTCGAAGCGCCCGACGATGCCGCCGATCTGCGAAAGCGTGCCGCTCGAGATGTCCGAGAGGCGGTCGATCTTGCCTTCCAGCAGCCGCGAGGCGGTGGAGACCATGTCGGCGGAGGCGGTGAAGCGCTCGCTGGAGGTGCTGAGCTTCTCGTCGACCTGCGACAGGTTGGCGGTCGCCTCCTGCACGAGGGCCGAGATGGCGCTGTTGCTGCCGGACAGGCGTTCGATGAGGCTGAGGACGCTGCCCTGCAGGTCGGATTCGACCTTCTGCAGCGCACTGGCGGCCTCCTGCGTCCGGCTTGCGATGGCGCCGAGCGTATCGTTGGTGCGGGACGAGATCGCCTCGAGCAGGGCGGCATTTTCCGAGCGCAGGCGCTCGCTGTTTTCCTGTGCCGCTGCGGTGATGCGTTCGGCGGCCTCGCGGCCGGTCGCCGCATATTCCTCGATGATCGGCTTGGCCTTCTCGTCGATCAGCCGGCCGAGTTCGGCCGAACGGCTCGACAGCATCGAGTTTAGTTCGCGGGTGCGCTCGTCGAGCGTCGAACGGATCGCATTGCCGCGCGCATCCAGCGCCTTTTCCATGTCGGAGAGGCCGGAGCGGATGGCCTGGCCGTGGCCTTCCAGGCGACCCTCGACCTCGGCGAAACGGCTGAGCGTGCTGCTGGTCGTCTCCTCGACGGAACGGGCGAAGGCCTCGCCGGTCTTGGCGATGGATTCGGCCGCGCGCTGCGCTTCGGTGCCCATGTCCTGGGCGGCGCGGGAGACCGCCCCGCGCAGCGACGTGCTCAGGCTCGCGAATTCCTCGCCGGTCTTGGCGAGCGACTGGGCCGAGCGTACCGCTTCGGCGTCCATGTCCTGCGTCGCCTGGCTGACTGCCTGGCGCAGGGTCTGCGCCAGCCCGGCGGCCTTGCCGTCGATGGTCCGGTTGACGTTCTCCAGGCCGATCGACAGCGCCTTGTCCATGGTGGACAGACGTTCCTCGATGCGGCCGGTCCGCTCGTCGATCGTGCCGGCGATGCGGTTGGCCGCTTCGTCGGTGATGCGATCGATCTCGGCGGCGCGGCCCGACAGCGTCGAGGCGATCCGCTCGACGACGTTCTCGCTGGCGTTCTCCAGCGTGTCGATGCTGGAGGAGACGGCGATGCTGAGCGCGCTGGCCGTTTCCAGCGAGGCGCGCTCGATCTGGTCGACGTTGCTGGAGACGGCGAGGCTGATGGCGTCGGCCGATGCCCGCGAGGCGCGTTCCAGTTCGCTGACGCTGCCGGCGACGGCGGAGCCGATGCTTTCGGAGGCGTCGCTTGCGGCCCGTTCCAGGTCGCCGATCCGGTCGGAGAGGGTCTCGGCGATCCGGTTGCCGGCGGAATCGACCAGGCTCGCCACGTGCTCGACGCTGTTCTGGATGCGGCCTTCGAGCGCACCGAGATTGCTCTCGATCCGGCTGCCGGTATCGTCGAGGCGGGTGTTGACGACGTTCAGCGCCGTATCCATGCGGCTGCCGAAGGTTTCGGCGGCACGGGTGATCTCGTCGGAGGTGGCGCTGAGGCGGTCGGCAATGGCGCCGGCGCCGTCGCGCATGCGCTTGTCGAGGGCTGCCGCACTCGTGTCGATGGCCTTGCGGAAGTTCTCCTCCTGCTGCTCCAGGCTCATCTCGAGCATGCCGGCACTGGTGGCGATC
Organism: Mycoplana sp. MJR14; assembly: GCF_029210525.1. Lineage (NCBI taxonomy): Bacteria > Pseudomonadati > Pseudomonadota > Alphaproteobacteria > Hyphomicrobiales > Rhizobiaceae > Mycoplana > Mycoplana sp. MJR14. The sequence continues at coordinate 70,472 of NZ_JARGEO010000011.1, read as the reverse complement.
GAGGTGCCGATGGCCGTCGCCTGGTCGGAGAGGGTATCGGACAGCTGCCGCTGGCCCTCGGTGATCGCGACGTTGATCGCATTGATGCGGTCGTCCAGCGTCGAGCGGATCTGGTCGTGGGTGGAGACGAGCGAGCTTGCCAGTTCGGTGGCGCGCTCTGACAGCGTGCCGGCGATCTCGGCGGCCCGGCCGGAGAAGGCGTCGGCGAATTCAGCGACCTGGCCGGAGAGCACGCCGCCGATCTGCCGGGTGCCTTCGGCCAGCACGCTTTCGACGCGGTCGGCAGCGGAGCGCACCGAGCTTTCCAGCGCGCCGCTGGTCTCGGTGAGCATCGTCGACAGCGACGCCGTGCGTTCGGACAGGGCGGTGTCGATCCGGTTGTGGCTCGCGGCGATCGAGGAGGTGATCTCGTCGGCGCGGGTCGCGAGCGCCTCTTCCATGCGGCTCTGGGCGGAGTCGAGGCTGACGGCGAAGCCGAGCGTGCGGGTGTCCAGCGCGTCGATCAGGCGCTCCTCGCTGGCGGCCATGGTCGACACGAGCTGGTCTGCGCGCGTGATGAAGCCGTTCTCGAACCGCTCCTGAGACTGGGACAGGCCGCCGATCAGCGCATCGGCGCGCTGGCTCAGCGCGGACTGCATCTTCTCCTGCGCGTCGCTGAGCGAGCCGGCCAGGCGCGTCTCCGCCTCCGACATGACGCTGCGCATCCGGTCGTGCGCGCCGTCGACGGACGCGCGGATCGCGCTCGCATGATCCTTCACGGCGCTTTCGAAGACTTCCTGGCCGGTGCCGAGCGCGGTGGTCAGGGCGAAAGCCTGGTCGGTCAGCGTGGTGCCGATCCGCTCGATGCTGCTGTTGAGGATGCCGTCGATCGCCTCGTTGCCGCTGCTGATCGTCTCGTTCAGGCGACCGAGGCTTTCCATCAGCTTGGTGTCGAGCGTGCCGGCGCGCTGGTCGAAGGCCGTGGCGAAATCGGACAGCCGCTGGTCGAAGGCGCTCGCGACATGGCCGATCGTCGCCTGCAGCTTCTCGTCGAAGAAGCCGGAGCGCAGGTCGAGATCCATGATCGTGTCGTCGGCCGCGTTCTTGAGGTTCTGGCGGAACTGCGCGCCCTTCTCGTCGAGCGTCGCGTTCATCGTCTGGATGACGTCGTCGAGGCCGCTGTTGATCGCCTGCTGACCGATCGTCAGGCTCTCGTTGATCTCGCGGGTGCGGGCGATCAGCGTCTCATTGAGCTGGCGGGCGCGCTCGTTGAGCGCGGCATTGAGCTTTTCGGTATTCGCATCCAGCGAGGAGGCGCGGGTCTCGAACTGCTTCAGCAGGGTCTGGCCCTGGCGCTCCAGCGCTTCGGAGAGGCCCTCGAGGCGGCTGTCGAATTCGTTGGCGAGCGCAAAGCCGGAGGAATTGAGCGTCGACAGCAGCGAATCCGTGCGCGCCGACAGCATGGCGCCGATCGTCTGCGTGGCGCCGTCGGACTTCTCCATCAGCATGGCGGCGCGGGTGTCGATCATCGAGGCGAAGGCCTCGCCGGAGGTGGCGATGCGGGTGGCGATGTTCTCGCTCGCTGCCTCGAGGTCACGGCGCAACTGCTCGTTGGCGCTCGAAATGGTGGTGCGGATGCGCTCGGAGTGGTTGACGATCGCCTCGCGCTCGGTGCCGAGTTCCTGGACCAGCGTGCGCACGCGGATCTCGTTGTCGGCGTAGCTGCGCTCCAGCGCGTTGACCTCGGAATGGACCAGGGTCTCGAGCTCGGTGGCGCGCGCGATGGTGCGCTCGATGCCCTCGTTCATGGCGGAGACTTCGCGGCGGACGGCCTGGCCGACCGACATGATGCGTTCGGATGCGACCGTTTCCGGCTCCGACAGGCGGAGGGCGACCTCGGCCATCGAGCGGGCGGCGTTGCGCAGTTCCTGGGCGCGCGAGATCATCGTGGCGAAGGCGAAGAACAGCATGATCGGCATGACGATCGCGACCAGCATGCCGATCGCGCCCGGCAGGGCGACGAGGTCGGCAACGGAGCGGATCTGCCAGATCTGCGGCGCATAGAGCAGGTTGGCGACGCCGAGGCCGCCGATCACCCAGAGAACCGAGATGATCGCCGCCATGCGGATGGCCGATCGGCTGGAGCGCATCTCCAGCGTCCGCAGGATCGCGGCAGGCGACTTGCGCGAGGCGTCGTTGGCCGGCGTGAAGGCCGGGCTCTTCGGCGCGGGCTCGGGCGCGCTCTTGCGTTCCGGCTTGTCGGCCTTCTCGGGCTGCGCTGCGGCGCGCGGGGCGGGCTTGGCCGCGCTTTCGGCGCTGCTGGCGGCAGCCTGTTCCCTGGCGGCATTTGCGGGTGTCGCCGGTGCGAGATCGTCGAAATCGATCTTCAGCGCTTCCTCAAGGGCCTGGAAAGCGGTGTCGTCGATCGACTCTGTGGTTTTCTTCGTCGCCATGCGAATACGCCTCGTTACATTGTACGGACGCTTTCCGGATGGGCCTGCCGCCAGCACAGGTTACCGGATTGCTTCCGATCGCGACGGCGCCATTGCAGAGGCATCATGCCGACTGCGGGGCGGGACCGTCACTTCCTACTCCAAACGCGTTTGATAACCCCAAATCCTAAAGGCGCGTTACCCCAGGACGTTGTTATCCACCAGGACCGGCCGCCGGTTCGGCATAAACCGTCCCTGATCGTATCGTAGTGGCACATTCCCGTGTTCCACACAATTGACAGGTCCGCCGGCGAGCACGGTTCCTAACAGAAAGTTAACGATATCGGGCGCTGTATCATAGCGGAAAGACAGGAAAATCCCAGATTTGGGTTACCGTTAACCATAGCAGGCGAATTTGGCCGTCGTCGCGGCCGCGTTTACGTGGAGCAGCAGGTCGGCAGGCCATAATGGCCGTTCGACAGCGCCGTGCGGACCGGTGCGGTCCATGCCGACGCATCGCCCCGGCTTTGCGTCCTGCAGTCCGCTCCGCGGGGGAGGCAAAGCCGATGATGCAGCATCCGATCGATCTCGAACACCTATCCCGCCAGACGATGGACGACAAGGACGTGGCCGACGAGGTTCTGGCGCTGTTCGTCCAGCAGGCCGGCCGGTGCCTGGCCGAACTCGACGCGGGCGGGGAAGAGGGGCACCTCACGGCCGTCGCACACCGCCTGCTGGGCGCGGCGCGCGGGGTCGGCGCTCATGGTGTGGCGGAGGCGGCGCTGGCGCTGGAGCTTCGGCCGGCAGATGCAGACGCCCTTCTCGCCCTCAGGAGCGCGGTCGCCGAGGCCGAGCACTTCATCGCCGGCCTTTACCGCTGAGCATTCCCGATCGCCCTTCCTTGCCATACCCGCCGCCCGCGACGGCGAGCGGGCGGTGCCATCGATCGCCCCGTGCTGTTGACTGTCCAGGGGAATTGTTGGAAGTAGGCCGCAACATGCAGGCGCGCCCGCCCCCTGGCGTTCGACGCCGATATCGAGCAATCGTTCCGGAAATTCACGATGACCAAGCTTACGATCGTCGCATTCGATGGCACATCTCATGACCTGGAAGTCGCCAACGGCTCCACGGTGATGGAGAACGCGGTACGCAATTCCGTCCCCGGTATCGAGGCGGAATGCGGCGGCGCCTGCGCCTGCGCCACCTGCCACGTCTATGTCGACGATGCCTGGACCGCTGCGGTCGGCACGCCGGAGGCGATGGAAGAGGACATGCTCGACTTCGCCTATGACGTCCGCCCGACCTCGCGGTTGAGCTGTCAGATCAAGATGTCCGACGCGCTGGACGGGCTCGTGGTGCACGTGCCGGAGCGCCAGGGCTGATCGCAGGCCACGTCTGCCGGCCTTCTCTTTACTGCGCACGTCTGTGGGTGATGGGATGTCGAACCGCGAAAATGCCGATGTCCTGATCGTCGGAGCCGGTCCGGCCGCCCTGTTTGCGATCTTCCAGCTCGGCATCTACGGCTTTCGCTGCCATCTCGTCGACCGCCTGGACCGCGCCGGCGGTCAGTGCGCCGTGCTCTATCCCGACAAGCCGATCTACGACGTCCCGGGTTTCCCCGAGACCTGCGGCGGCGCGTTGACGGAGCTGCTGATGCGGCAGGCGGCGCCGTGCGAGCCGCGCTTCACGCTCGGACGGGCGGCGGTCGAGCTTGCCTGCGAGGCGGACGGAACCTGGGAGGTCGGCCTCGACGACGGCACGCGGCTTCGGGCCGGCGGCGTCATTCTGGCGACGGGGATCGGGATGTTCGACATCCCGCCGGGGGGCGCTGTCGAGGCGGCCGAGCTCGTCCCGGGACCGGCGGCGCAATGGCCGCTGGAGCGCAGCCGCGGCGGCATCCGCGTCGATCCGGCCACGTTCGAGACGGCACGCAGGGGCCTCTTTGCGATCGGCGACGCCTGCGACTATCCCGGCAAGCTGAAGCTGATCCTGTCCGGTTTCCACGAGGCTGCGCTGGCCACGCAGCAGATGCGCCGGCATCTTTCGGGCGGGAAACGATCGTCCGTCGAATATTCCACCACGTCCAGGCGCGTGCGCCAGCGGCTCGGACGCGACTGACGCCCCGATTTCACAGGGCGAAAAAAATGCCTCGCCGATCCGATGGACAGGCGAGGCCAGTGGGGCGCATCGCAAGCCGGGCGTGGGAGGTTACGCCTGCTGCACAAAGGGGACGCGCCAGGAGAAACTGCTGCAATTCCGGATTTCGAAAGCAGAACCTGTCACCAGGTCTTCTCTCTAAGTTGATAATGAGGATACGCCGATTCCCGGCATCTCGCCATCGCTAGAATTCACCATTCATTAGATGTGGTGGAGCCGATTCTATTAAGCAACCATTGCGATATACATCGGACGTGCTTGCCGATTCGGCGGGCTATTGCGCCGCTTCCAGTCTATGGGTGAGGAGGCGAAGCATACGCTCGTTGAAATTGTATGATTCGACCCGATCGAAGCGGGCCTGATCCTTGTCATGCGCTTCCACCGCGGCGGCCGTGACGCGGTCGACCTTCTGCTGCAGCCGGTCGCAATCCTTGTCCGGACGCAGGGCCTTCAACTGCTTCTCCAGGTCCCGCGCATGGTTGCGGGCGATCTCGGCGTGGCGTTCCTCGTGGCGCTTGATGTCGCTCGACAGCGTGTCCCAGATGAGGGCAAGCGACTTGCTGGCGGTGCGGCGATGCTTCCAGCGCGGCAGGATGATGTTGGTCGTCAGCGTCACCTTGGCATCGCCCACGTAGCATTTCTCGCCGCGCCGGACATAGGTGACCGAACCGCCGAAGCGGATGCGGGTCGCGCCGGGATGGCGTGATCCGGTGTTCTTCATCTTCGGTCCGCGCTTGCTGAGCTCGTCGTCCAGCTCGGCCGCCGTCCTGCCGCCGACGGAGAAATAGGAGAACGTCTTGTTGGTGAGCGTCTCCGCGCGTGCCGTCGCTGCGGCGGCTGAGATCATCAGGAGCAGAAGGAGCGTCTTGGCGGTGGCTGGCATTGTCTTCCTCGAAGTCCGTTCCATTTTGCGGACTGGTCCGGTGCGAGTCTAGCGGTGCTTGTTGCGAAATGGATTAACGCCGGCGTGCCGCGGGACGGGACAGCCGGCCGCAAAGGCGGTTGAACTCGCCACCGGGTTGGGGCATAGCGCTCTCAAGGCGAAGCCCCTTTTGCCGGTGCCTGCGCCCGCTGTCGATGGATGTTCCCATGTACTCTGCCTTCGCCCCGTTCCAATGGTCGCTCGCGCACGGTCGCAGCCTGCTACTGGGGCCACAAGGCCTGATCATGGCGATCGTCAACGTTACGCCCGATTCTTTTTCCGACGGTGGCAGCCACGACACGGCGGAAAAGGCTTTGGAGCATGCCCGCCTCTGTCTCGCGCAAGGGGCGCACATCATCGACATCGGCGGCGAATCCACCCGGCCGGGTGCCGCCGCGGTTTCCGCCGGCGAGGAGCAGGATCGCATCCTGCCGGTCGTCGAGGCGCTCGCCAGCGACGGGGAGGCGGTCATCTCGGTCGATACCTACCGCGCCGAGACCGCCCGGCTCGCGGTGGCGGCCGGCGCGCACATCATCAACGACGTGCATGGCCTGCAGCGGGAGCCCGAAATCGCCACCGTGGCAGCGCAGGCGGGCGCCGGGCTGTGCATCATGCACACCGGCCGCGACCGGCAGAAGCTGCCGGACGTCATCGACGACCAGTTCGCATTTCTGGAAACCTCCCTGAGGATCGCGCGGGACGCCGGCGTCGCGGACGAGACGATCGTCCTCGACCCCGGTTTCGGCTTTGCCAAGGACACCGACGAGAACGTCGAACTGATGGCCCGCTTCGAGGAATTGCTCCGTTTCGAGCGGCCGCTGCTCGCCGGCACCTCGCGCAAGCGCTTCATCGGGGCGCTGACGGGGCGGGAGGCCGCCGAGCGCGATGCGGGCACGGCGGCGACGACGGCGCTGCTCAGGCTTGCGGGCGCGGCGATTTTCAGGGTGCACGATGTCGCATTCAACAGGGATGCGCTGCTGGTGGCAGATGCTATGGTGGAGGCGCGGCTTGGACGCGCCGCACGCGCCGGCGATTGAAGGATCTATTGGAAATGACCACGACCTACACGATCACGATGAAGAACTGCGCATTCTTCGCCCGGCACGGCCTGCACGACGCCGAGGAGTTTCTCGGGCAGCGCTTCTTCGTCGACGCCGAGCTCGACGTGTCGCCGTCGATGCCGCTCTCCGACGACCAGATCGAATCGACCGTCGACTATGGCGTCGCCTTCGAGGAGATCGAGGCGATCGTGACGGGGCGCAGACGTTTCCTCATCGAGGCGCTCGCCCAGGAGATCGCGACGGCGCTCTGTGCCCGCTTTCCGCAGATCCGGCGCGCCCGGATCTCGGTCCGCAAGCCGAACGCGCCCGTCGCGGGCGTGCTGGACTATGTGCAGGTGACGGTCGATCATGTCGTCTGAGGTGCGCCGCCATCGCGCGGCGCTGGGGCTCGGCGGCAATATCGGCGATCCGGTGGCCGCGATGCGGCAGGCGCTGGCCGGTCTCGACGCCCGCGCCGACTGCCGGGTGACGGCGGTCTCCCGCCTCTACCGGACCCCGCCCTGGGGGAAAACCGACCAGGCCTGGTTCTTCAATGCCTGCGCGCTGATCGAGACGTCGCTCTCGCCGGAAGAGCTGCTCAACGCCTGCCTGTCGATGGAGCGGCAGATGAAGCGGGAGCGGATCGAACGCTGGGGCCCGCGGACGATCGATATCGACGTTTTGACCTACGACGACCTGGTGCGGACCGGCGCGACGCTGGAAATTCCGCATCCGCGCATGACCGAGCGCGGTTTCGTGCTGATGCCGCTCGCCGATATCGCGCCGGAGGCGATCGTGCGGGGCAGGGCGGTGTCGTCCTGGCTGGCAGACGCCGATATCGGCGGCATCGAGCGCGTCAGTGATGACGACGGCTGGTGGCGGGCAGACTAGAGTTCGCGCCGGGGGGCAGGAGCCTCGCCGAAGGCCGCCTTACTTGATCGAGCCGACCGCCATCGTGTCGACCTTTCGGTTCAGGGACATGCCGATGACCGGGATCATCTTGTCCTCGACCTTCACCGAGATCGTGATGTTCATGGTGTTGTCGTCCTGCAGGCGGGCGATCATCGCGCCGTTCAGCTTCTGCCGGTTGATGGCGACGACGACCTTGTCGCCGGAGACCTTGCCGGAGAGGATGTCGAGGCCCTTGCCGGCCGCGCCGTCCAGGAACTTGCCCTTGTAGGTGCCGCCGGTGCGGGTGATCAGCGCCGACATCGGCTGCTTGAACACGCCGACGCGGCAATGGCCGTCGAGCTTGATGCCCTCGCCGCCGGCTGCGGCCGGATCGCCGCTGAGATTGCAGGTGAACTTCGTGCCCTTGTACTTGCCGGCGACGATCTCGCCCGGACCCTGCCAGGAGCCGCTGACCTGGTCGAAGAAGGCCTTGTCGTTCGAGGCAGCCTGGATCGGGCTTGCAACGGTGGTGGCGGCGAAGAGGGCCGCTGCGATGCCGCGGGCGATCAAAGAGGTGCGCGAGTACATGAACGATCCTTGACGGGCTGGTCGGTTGGTCGGATCCAGCCTTGCGCTAAAATGGTTAACGAACGGTTTCGCGCCTGTGCCTTCGGACCTGTTTTGGAGCGGTCTGCGGGGGCGTCCGAGAGGCTGCCCTTCCGCCTGCCGCTAGGTGAGGTCCTTGCCCTTGCCGAGGGCGCCGGGCGCGAGGTCGGAGAGGAAATCGCCGATCCCCGGCCGCTTCAGCGCCCGGAAGGGCATCGGCCGGCACAGGTCCATCGCGGCGATGCCTATGCGTGCGGTCATCAGGCCGTTGATCACGCCTTCGCCGAGGCGGGCGGACAGCTTCGAGGCGAGGCCGTGGCCGAGCACCTGCTGGACGAGGCTGTCGCCGACGGCGATCGAGCCGGTGACGGCGAGATGGGCGATCACGTCGCGCATCAGCCGCAGCATGCCGAGGCTGCCCGGCCGGCCGCCATAGAGCTCGGCCATCGCCCGGATCAGCCGGCTGCTCTCGAACAGCACGTATCCGAGGTCGACGAGCGCGCGCAGCGAGACGGCGGTGACGATCGAGACCCGCTTCGATGCGGCCAGGATCAGCGCCCGGGCCTCGCGGTCGAGGGGGGCGAGCATCTCGCGCTCGGCAAGGTCCAGGAGATGCGGGCCGTCGATGATCTCGCCCTCGGTCTCCTGCAGGCGGGTGCGGCCGCGAGCGGTCTGCGGACGGCTCGCGAGGAGATGCATCAGGCGCGCGACGACCTTGCGGGCGGGTGCGGCCGCCGTCGCGGCGGCGGCTTCCGCCGCTTCCTGCTTGATGTCCTGGACGACGGCGAGGCGGCGCAGGCCGAAGAGTTCGCGCGCGACGAGCCCGAGCAGGGCGACGACGCCGATGGCGGCCGCGCCGGCGGCCAGGTAACCCAGCCAGTCGCTGCGGGCGAAGAGGTCGCGGATCAGGCCGTCGAGCCAGAGGCCCAGCGCCAGCGAGAGCAGGATGCCGAAGGCGGTGGCGGCGATGCCGCCGAGCGTCAGGCGCCGGCGGCGCGGCTCCGCCACCTCCGTCGCCGGAAGCAGGGCGGGGTCGACCGTCGTTCCGGCAAACGGGTCCTCGGCGTCGGACGTCAGTACGACGCCCTCGTCGAAGCGCGCCGGCGACCGCGGCACCGTCCGCGCTGGCCGCTGCGGCTCTTCCGGAAGGTCGAAGGCGGCGGGACGCCTGCTGCCCGGACGCTTGTCGTTCATGCCAGCCTGTCTCCGATCAGATACTGCATCGCCCGGTCGAGCCGGATATGCGGGATGGAGAGCTTGAGCTCGCCACCGGGCGCTTCCATCTCCGGCGGACGGAAACGGACGAAATTGAGCGTGGGTGCGAGAGCGGCCTTCGTGTCCGATTCAACGGCTTGAAAAAGCGAATCCGGATTCTCCGGCAAGTCCCCGGGAAATATCGCTGTCTTGCGGTTGCCGTCGAAGGTTTCGCCGTCGATGGTCTCGCCCGCGATCGGCGTGCCGACGATGACGGGCAGCGTCGTTCCGTCCTGCTTGACGGTGGCCTCACGGGTGGCGCGGACGGAGGCGAGCGCCATGACCTCGACGCCGGCACCCGACAGCCCGATGCGGTCGATGGCGCGATCGACGAGCCGGCGGGTCAGGGCCTCCAGATGCGGATGGCTCTCGTGGTGCAGGTGGTCCGCCTTGGTCGCCGCCACCACCACGCGATCGATCCGCCGCGTCAGGAAGGAGGAGAGAAAGCCGTTGGCGCCGGGGCGGAAGCAGGCCATGACGTCGCCGAGTGCGCGCTCGAGGTCCTGCACCGCCTCGGCGCCGCGATTGACGGCCTGGAGCGCGTCGATCAGCACGATCTGGCGATCGAGCCTGGCGAAGTGCTCGCGGAAGAACGGCTTGACCACATGCGCCTTGTAGGCCTCGTAACGCCGCTCCATCATCGCCCAGAGCGATCCCTTGGGCGCGCGACCCTCCGGCAGGTTCGGCAGGGGGGCGAAGGTCAGCGCCGGGGATCCTTCGAGGTCGCCCGGCATCAGGAAACGGCCCGGCGGCAGGGTCGACAGCGAGCGTTCGTCGGACTTGCAGGCCCTGAGATAGGCGGTGAAGGCCTCGGCCAGGCGGCGGGCGTCGCCTTCGTCGGCGGTCGTGCGCGGATCGACGAGGCCGTTTGCGGCGCGCCATCCGGCGGAGAGCACCTTGCGGATGCCGGACTGCGACAGCGCGATCGTGGCGGCGCTGAACGCGCGGTAGTCCTGGCCGAGCAGCGGCAGGTCCAGCAGCCATTCGCCGGGATAGTCGACGATGTCGACGGAGAGGCGCCCCGGCGACCACAGCCGGTACCAGCCGCTGGCGCTCTCGTAGTCGAGGGTGATGCGCAACTGCGAGATCGCGCGGGTCGAATCCGGCCAGAGCCGATCGCCGATCAGGGCGCGGATGTGGTCCTCGTACTGGAAGCGCGGCACGGCGTCGTCCGGTTGCGGCTCCAGCCGGACGCGGGAGATCCGCCCCGAGCGCATCGGCTCGAACAGGGGCAGGCGGCCGCCGTTGAGGAGATTGTGGACGAGCGAGGAGATGAACACCGTCTTTCCCGCGCGTGAAAGCCCCGTCACGCCGAGCCGGATGGTGGGATTGACGAGGCTGGCGGCGCGATCGCCGATATTATCGAGGGCGATCAGCGCATCGTCTGCAAGGGTGGTCAGGGTCGGCAAGCGCATGTCCCGCGTCGGTGAGGTCCAGTTGCGATATAGGCCGCGCGCCCGTCCGGGAAAAGACGAGGCGGCGATTTTGGCAAGGCAGGGTGGTCTACAGGCCCGAGCGCGGCGTCATGAAGCAGGACAGCCTGCCGCCGGTATAGTCGCGGTCGCTCGGCTTTCGATCGAAGTCGATCGTCGCCAGCGCCGCCGTCGGAAACCCGTTCGGCGCGGCCGCATCGGCCACCGGCTGGCCAACGACCAGGCGGAAGAATTCCTCCATCATCGGGTTGTGGCCGACGATCAGGACCGCGGTCTCCGTCCGCCCGGCGAAAGCGACTTCCGCATAGGCATCGACCGAGCCGCGGTAGAGCGTATCGACATATTCGATCGGCAGGTCCTCGCCGAAGGCGCGACGCAGCGGTTCGGCGGTCTCCCGGCAGCGGACGGCGGTGGAGGAGAGGACCAACTGGGGATGGTAGCCCTGGTCGGCCATTTCGGCGGCGATCAATTCGGCCTCCGCATAGCCCTGGTCGTCGAGCGCCCGGTCGAAGTCCGAGCTTCCGGGCGCCGCCCAGCCGGCCCGGGCATGCCGGAGGAGGTAAAGCCGATAGACTCCAGTCGTCACCGTTGCCAAGCGCCAGTCCCCTTCGTCGCGAATGCTTCCTGCCATGCCGTTTTCCATGGCCGCGCGGCAAAGATCAACCGAATTCGCCGGCGAGGCAAGCCAAGCAACCATATCGGCCACTTATGCGTTACTTGGTCGAACGGCACGCACGTTGCTTGCCTCCTTCCGCCATGGAAGCTCGCACAAGCAGCGGTGGTGCCGGCGGCCCGGCCGGAGCGGCATAGTGCCGCCGCCGCTCCGACGCCAGGGCGGGCCGGAATGCAGCGTCGTTATGTTGATGAAATATTAGCCGGATAGTCTGCGGAAAGGGCAGATTCAAAATTCGGTGTGCAAGTTCTGGCAGGCTTGAATCGGCTCATTCAGAGGGATATACAGCGCCCTTGAGATGTTCTTCAGGAGAATCGCGTTGAGTGAGAAGATCGATCTTAGTACCTTTGTCCTCAATGAAGACGAAGAGTTCATGAGTGCCAACCAGCGTGCATACTTCCGAGCGAAGCTTAACGCATGGAAGAACGACATTCTGCGCGAAGCGCGCGAGACGCTCGACCATCTGGCCGAGGAAAGCGCCAACCATCCGGACCTCGCCGACCGGGCCTCCTCCGAAACCGACCGTGCCATCGAACTCAGAGCCCGCGACCGGCAGCGCAAGCTGATCTCGAAGATCGACGCCGCCCTGCAGCGGCTCGACGAAGGCACCTACGGCTACTGCGAGGAGACCGGGGAGCCGATCGGCCTGAAGCGGCTGGACGCCCGTCCGATCGCCACCCTGTCGATCGAGGCCCAGGAACGCCACGAGCGCCGCGAGAAGGTCTACCGCGACGAGTGATCGTCGCCGGCGGCAATCCGGGCAAAGCGGCTCGGGGTGCATGCCGTGGATCGCCTTGCGGAGGTCTGATGCAGATTGAAACAATTGGCCTGCCGGCGTTGTCGGCAGGCTTTTTTGTGTGATGGCGTCGGGCGCCTCGCAGGGTGCGTTCAGGGCCGAGGTGCATTCAGGTCATCCTGACGCAAGGGCCCCGCGGCAGGTGGCTCGTTGATGAGCAGCCCCTGCGGCGGTGGGGTCGTCGCGCCTGCCGGGCGGGCCGCCGGCGCGGGTCTCAGGACTTGCGGTTGGCGGAGAGCTCGCCGAGCAACCTGCTCATCTCCGCCTCGGTCTCCTCGCGGGTCTTCGGCTGCTGGCCGGCCGGCTCGATACGGACGCCCGCCGGGTTGGCGGGGCGGGCCGGGGAGGCCGCGATCTCCGCTTCCAGCATCTTCTCGAATTCACTGACGAGCGCGGCGTTGTCCGGCACGGCGCGTTGCGGCAGGCCCGCGGGACTTCTGGCGGGGTCGCCAGCGGTGGTCATCCGTTCGCTGCCGATGCCGACCGGGTTGGTCAGCACGCGGTCGCGGGCGCGATCGAGCGCGTCGATGGCATCGCGTTCGGCGGGCGAGGGCGGCACCGGAACAGCGGCGGCGACGGTCCTTGCGAAAGGCGGTTCCTGCGGCGGCGCGGGACGTGCCGGCGGCGCAGCGGGGGTCTCGGAAACGTCCGACTCGGCCCCGTAGAGCACGCTGCCCATCGATGAGATGCGGCTTGCGGGCGGCACCGGCGGTTCGACCGGCGCGGCAACGGGCGGGCTGACGGCGACCGCGGCGGGGACCGGCATCGGCACGGCTGGCCGCGGCTCGACGGCGGCCTCTTGTGCCGGCGCAGGGGCGGCGCGTTCGGCGGCCGGGACCGGGATCGTCTCGACACGCAGGGCGGGTTGCGGGCGCGCAGCGGGCTCGGCGACGGCGGGCTGCGGCAGGACCTGCGCGGCCTGCTCCGGAAGTTCCGTCGGCGCGGTGGTGACGATGCGGCTTTCGACGACGATGTCGGTCGGGCCGCCGATCATCAGCAGATGCTCGACGTCGTCGCGGCGGACGAGGACCAGCCGGCGGCGGGTGTCGACCGCGGCCGCATCCAGCACCGACAGCCGCGGCTGCCGGTTGCGGCCGCCCCGGATGAAGGGCGAGGAGGGACGGCGGCGGACGATCCAGAGCACCAGCGCCAGGCAAGCCAGCCCGAGCACAACGGCCAGCGCGGCCACCAGGAACTTCGTGCCGTGTTGAGCGAGGATCTCATCGAACATGAAGGTGTACTCCTTGGCGACAGGTTGCGTTCATTTGACGGCTTTTTTCGGGCCCGCACAAGCACCGCGACAGGCCCGTCCTGTAGCGACTGGGCGCCGGTTGCGCAACCGTTCGTGGCAGGCTGCGGACACAGCCCGGATATTCCCTGTGAATTGGGGCTTTGTGCTTTCATTCCATTGCTTTTTGGGTTTCCCTCAAAACGCTAATAGTGATTCTGCAAATGGCTAACGCGTCGCGCGGCCTTTACGAATTCGGGCCAAGAGAGAGGGCGATGTCCAAGATCCGGCAGGACGTTCAGTATCACGCGCCGATCGTCGAGCGGAGCAGCCGCCCGGGCGTGATCCTGCGGATCGTGCTGCTCGCGATCGTGCTGACCGCCTCGGCGGGCGCTTTCATCGTCTTCAAGAACCAGCTCGAGAACGAGTTCGTGCTCGGCCTGCTCGGCGTGCTGGCGATGGTGGGCATTTTCTTCTTCGTGTCGGCGATGATCGGCTTCATCGAGATCATGCCGCAGTCGCGCCCGGACGAACTTGCCCGCACCTTCGTCGACAGCCAGCCCGAGGGCACGCTCATCACCGACCGCAAGGGCCGCATCGTCTACGCCAACGCCGCCTACGGCGCGCTGACGGGGGCGACGCGCGAGAGCGAGGCGCAGACGCTGGAGACGCTCTTTTCGCGTGACCGGGAGGCGACCGAATCGGTCTACCGGCTGACCAACGGGCTGCACGAGGGCAAGGAAGGGGCGGAGGAATTCCGCCTGCTCAAGCCGCTGAACCCGGCCACCGGCAGCGGAACGGGCGCCCGCTGGTATCGCCTGAAGGCGCGCGTGCTTCCCAGCCGCGAGGGCGGCGGGCCGGCACTCTATGTCTGGCAGATCGCCGATATCACCTCCGAGCGTGACGACCAGGAGCGGTTCTTCAAGGAGTTGCAGAACGCGATCGACTATCTCGATCATGCCCCGGCCGGCTTCTTTTCCGCCGGGCGCAAGGGGGAGATCGTCTATCTCAACGCCACGCTCGCCGACTGGCTCGGCATCGACCTGACGAAATTCCACGCCGGGCAGCTTTCGATCGGCGACCTGGTGGCGGGCGAGGGGCTGGCGCTCGTGCAGTCGGTCCAGGCCGAGCCGGGATCGAAGAAGACGGAGATGCTGGATCTCGACCTGCGCAAGTCCAACGGCCAGAGCCTGCCCGTCCGCCTGGTCCACCGGGTCAGTGCGGCGCGCGACGGGGCGCCGGGCGACAGCCGGACGATCGTGCTCGCCCGCGCCGCCGCCGACGACGGCGACCAGTCGGCTTCCGCCGCGACGATGCGCTTCACCCGCTTCTTCAACAACACGCCGATGGCGATCGCCTCCGTCGATGGCGAGGGCCGGATCCTGCGGACGAACGCGCCGTTTTTGAAACACTTCTCCGGCATCGTCTCGCGCGACGAGATCGACAGGGGCGCGCGGCTGGAAACCATCGTGCATCCGGGCGACCGGCCGCAGCTTGCGGCCGCGCTGGAGGCGGCGCGCGACCGGCAGGGCGACATCGCCCCGATCGATTCGCTGCTGCCGGGCGACGAGGGCCGGCATTTCCGCTTCTATGTGAACGCCGTCATCGACCAGACCGACCAAGCGCCGGAGGAGGCCGCGATCGTCTATGCGGTCGAGACCACCGAGCAGAAGGCGCTCGAAAAACAGATGGCGCAGACGCAGAAGATGAACGCGGTCGGCACGCTCGCCGGCGGCATCGCGCACGACTTCAACAACGTGCTGACCGCCATCCTGCTGTCTTCCGACCATCTGCTGCTGTCGGCCCGCCCGTCCGATGCCAGCTTTGCCGATCTGATGGAGATCAAGCGCAACGCCAACCGCGCCGCCGTGCTGGTGCGCCAGCTGCTGGCGTTCTCGCGCAAGCAGACGATGCGGCCGACGGTGTTGCAGATGACCGACGTCATCGGCGACCTGCGCATGCTGGTCGACCGGATGACGGGCACGAACGTCAAGATCGAGGTGGACTACGGCCGCGACCTCTGGCCGGTGAAGACCGATCTCGGCCAGTTCGAGCAGGTTCTGATCAACCTCGCGGTCAACGCGCGCGACGCCATGCCCGACGGCGGCACCATCACCTTCCGCACCCGCAACGTCCCGGCGGGCGATGTCGCAGCCCTCGGCTACCGGGAACTGCCGGCGCAGGACTATGTCGAGATCGACGTGGTCGACCAGGGAACCGGCATTCCGCCGGAGATCCGCGACAAGATCTTCGAGCCCTTCTTCACCACCAAGGAGGTCGGCAAGGGCACCGGCCTCGGCTTGTCGATGGTCTATGGCATCATCAAGCAGACGGGCGGCTACATCTTCGTCGATTCCGAGCTGGGCGAGGGCACCACGTTCCGCATCTTCATGCCGCGGCAGATCGAGGAGATCGTGACGGCGGAGCCTGTGGGCGAGGGCGCCCAGGAGACGGCGGTCGCCGTTTCCCAACCCGCCGCGGCACCGGCCCGGGAGCCGCGCGACCTCACCGGCGGCTCGGCCGTCGTCCTGCTCGTCGAGGACGAGGAGGCGGTGCGCCGCGGCGGCAAGCGGATGCTGGAGACGCGCGGCTACACCGTGCACGAGGCCGGATCGGGGGTCGAGGCGCTCGACATCATGGACGAGCTCGGCGGGGCGGTGGACATCGTCGTGTCCGACGTGGTGATGCCGGAGATGGACGGCCCGACGCTTCTGACGGAACTGCGCAAGCGCTATCCCGACCTGAAGTTCATCTTCGTTTCCGGTTACGCCGAGGACGCGTTCGCCCGCAACCTGCCCGCCGACGCCAAGTTCGGCTTCCTGCCCAAGCCGTTCTCGCTGAAACAGCTGGCCGAAGCCGTGCGCGAGATGCTGGACGGGTAGGGGCCATCCGGCGAAACCGCGGGGCGCATGCTAGAGCGCGGCGTACCGCGATTGAAACCACTTAAGATGGACCGGATGAGGCGCCGTGGCAGCGGCGCCGTCGATCAGTGGCCGCTGCCGACGGCGAGCGCCACTGCGATCTCGGCGGCCAGCCGGGCGTTGTTCTCCACCAGCGCGATGTTGGTGGCGAGGCTGCGGCCGTCGGTGAGGCGGAAGATGGTGTCGAGCAGGTAAGGAGTGACGGCCTTGCCGGTGATCTCGTCGCGCTCGGCGTGGTCGAGGGCGCGCTGGATGTAGATCTCCATTTCACGCCGCGGGATCTCGTTCTCCTCGGGGACCGGATTGGCGACCAGCATGCCGCCGTCGATGCCGAGTTGCTCGCGCACCCTCTGGAAATGGGCGATGGCGGCGGGGCTGTTCAGCATCAGCGGGCTCGGCAGGCCCGACTGGCGCGACCAGAAGGCGGGAAAATCCACGCTGTCATAGGTGACGACCGGAACGCCGCGGGTTTCCAGGACCTCGAGCGTCTTGGGAATGTCGAGGATGGCCTTGGCGCCGGCGCAGACGACGATGACGCCGGTGCGCGACAGTTCGTCGAGGTCGGCCGAGATGTCGAAGCTCTCCTCGGCCTTGCGGTGCACGCCGCCGATGCCGCCGGTGGCGAAGACGCGGATGCCGGCAAGCGCCGCCGCGATCATGGTCGCAGCCACCGTGGTGGCGCCGGTGCGGCGCTCGGCGATGGCGAAGGCGAGGTCGGCGCGCGACAGCTTCATCGCGCCGCTCGTCTGCGCCAGGGCCTCCAGCGTCGCGTCGTCGAGGCCGACATGCAGCACGCCGTCGATCACCGCGATCGTCGCCGGCACGGCGCCCTCCTCGCGGATGATATTCTCGACGCTGCGCGCCATCTCCAGATTGCCCGGATAGGGCATGCCGTGGGTGATGATGGTCGATTCCAGCGCGACCAGCGGCGCGCCGCGCTCCTTTGCGGCCGTCACTTCGTCGGAATAGGCAATCGGCAGGAGCGGGGTGGATCTGGTCATCGTCTCTTCCTCGGATATCGTCGGCTTGCGGCCCGGTCGGCCCGTCTGCCGGGCCGCAAGGGTCTCATGACAGCATTTCCGCCTCGGGGACAAGCCCCGTCACGCGGGCGAGCAATTCCGGCTCGAGTTCCTCGGCCACCGCGAGCGGCGAACGCACGGCGATCAGGGCGGCGGCCGCGCCCTGGCGCAGCGCCTGCGCCAGCGGCCGGCCGGCGAGATGGGCCGACAGGAAGCCGGAGGCGAGCGCGTCGCCGGCGCCGGTGACGTCGCCCAGGATCTCCAGCCGGGGCGGCGCCAGCATTGCCGCCCCGGTCTCGTCGAAGGCGATCGCCGCTTCGCTGCCGCGGCTGATGACGCCGCGGGCGAGGCCGGCGGCGCGCAGCAGCGCCGGCCAGTCCTGCGGCCGGTCGGGCTGCGTCTCAATCAGTGCGCGGGCCTCCGCCTCGTTCATGAACAGGCCGGCCAGGGCCGGAAGGACGGGGCGGAACCGGACCACCTTCGCCGGCGAGATGGCGATGCCGAAGACCGGATGGGCGTGGCGGCGCGCGGCGTCGGCGATCGCCGCGATCGTCTCCTCCGGCAGGTTGGCGTCGGTGAGGACGGCGCCCGTGGCCGCGAATGCCTCGCGCACGGCGCGCTGCTGCATGCGCCGCGGCGAGAACAGGCGGTAGAGCTCCATGTCGGCCAGCGCGATCACCAGGTTGCCGTCGGCCTCGATGATCGCGGTGTAGCTCGGCGTCGCCCGGTCGAGGAAGGTGAACGGCGTGTCCTCCACGCCGGCCGCTTCCGCCGCCGCCGCGACGATCTCGCCGTCGGCGTCGCCGCCGCGGGGCGCGATCAGCCGCACGGGGTGGCCGAGGCGGGCGAGGTTGCGCGCGGCATTGAAGACGCCGCCGCCGGCCTCGACGAACCAGCTGCCCGGATTGCTGGCGCCCGGCGCCGTCTGGCCATGGATGCGGCCGCGCCGGTCGACATGGGCGCCGCCGAGGGCGAGGATCCTGACAGCCGTCATCGCGGCCCTCCGGCGGAGGCGCGATTCGTGCGGCGATCGCCGTCGCAACGGCCGGCTGCGCCGTGGTATACTGTCGAGCGGGCGCGCTGAAACGAAAACGGAACACGCCCCTGAATATCAAGCCTAATCAATCGCATGGTGTGCTGTTGCCAAACGAGAACAAAAAGTGTACATAGCATCCATCGGCAGCTTCATTGCCTGTCTGGTCCCAATAACCTAAAGGTGGAGCAAATGGCACAAAACTCTTTGCGGCTCGTAGAGGATAAATCGGTGGACAAAAGCAAGGCACTCGAAGCGGCACTTTCTCAGATCGAGAGGTCGTTCGGCAAGGGCTCGATCATGAAGCTCGGCTCGAAGGACAGTGTCGTCGAGATCGAAACCATCCCGACCGGCTCGCTCGGTCTCGACATCGCGCTCGGGATCGGCGGCCTGCCCAAGGGGCGGATCATCGAGATCTACGGACCGGAGAGCTCGGGCAAGACGACGCTGGCGCTGCAGACGATCGCGGAGGCCCAGAAGAAAGGCGGCATCTGCGGCTTCGTCGATGCCGAGCATGCGCTCGATCCGGTCTATGCCCGCAAGCTCGGCGTCGACCTGGAGAACCTTCTGATCTCGCAGCCGGACAATGGCGAGCAGGCGCTCGAGATCACCGATGCGCTGGTGCGCTCGGGGGCGATCGACGTTCTCGTCATCGATTCGGTCGCAGCACTGACGCCGCGCGCTGAAATCGAGGGCGAGATGGGCGACAGCCTGCCGGGCCTTCAGGCGCGCCTGATGAGTCAGGCGCTGCGCAAGCTGACGGCGTCGATCTCGCGCTCGAACACCATGGTCATCTTCATCAACCAGATCCGCATGAAGATCGGCGTCATGTTCGGCTCGCCGGAGACGACGACCGGCGGCAACGCCTTGAAGTTCTATGCCTCGGTCCGCCTCGACATCCGCCGCATCGGCGCGGTGAAGGAGCGCGACGAGGTGATCGGCAACCAGACGAAGATCAAGGTCGTCAAGAACAAGATGGCGCCGCCCTTCAAGGAGGTCGAGTTCGACATCATGTATGGCGAGGGCGTCTCCAAGACCGGCGAACTGATCGACCTCGGCGTCAAGGCCGGCATCGTCGAGAAGTCCGGCTCCTGGTTCTCCTACAACAGCCAGCGGCTCGGCCAGGGGCGTGAGAACGCCAAGCAGTTCCTGCGCGACAATCCCGATACCGCACGCGAGATCGAGATGGCGCTCCGCCAGAATGCCGGTTTGATCGCCGACAAGCTGCTCGACAGCGGGCGGCCGGAGGATGACGACGGCGACAGCGCGGCGGAGATGTGATCGCCGGGGTCGGGTTTCGGGTCGGGAGCAGGTCCTGACCCGACAGTTCCTCCGCGGCGAGTGGCGTCAGGCCTCTCCCGGTCCGCATATTCAAGCCGGTCTTCGCGAGGGCGAAGGCCGGCTTTCTCGTCTGGACAGGGGAGAGGGCGGACGATAAAAGCCATCAGTTTTCCGAGGTCGGGACCGGGTTTTGCTGCATGGGGCGGGATCGGCCGGCCCCATGCCCTGCCGGGGAGGCTTCTGCTCGACGGTGCGGGCGCTGCGCCGGTCGCGGGACGGCCTCTCGCCGGCGGCGCGGGCAGCGGTCTGGATCGGTGCGAGCCGGTCGAATGTGTGGTTCAAGGCAGGGCTCGGCCCGAACGCCTGCAAGTATGATAGGGATGCAAGATGAGCGGCGTGAATGAGATCCGGTCGGCCTTTCTCGACTATTTCCGCAAGAACGGACACGAGGTCGTCTCGTCCAGCCCGCTGGTGCCGCGCAACGACCCGACGCTGATGTTCACCAATGCCGGCATGGTGCAGTTCAAGAACGTCTTCACCGGACTGGAGCAGCGGCCCTATTCGACGGCGGCAACCGCGCAGAAGTGCGTGCGCGCCGGCGGCAAGCACAACGACCTCGACAATGTCGGCTATACCGCGCGCCACCACACCTTCTTCGAGATGCTCGGCAACTTCTCGTTCGGCGACTATTTCAAGGAGCGCGCGATCGAGCTCGCCTGGGGGCTGATCACCAAGGAGTTCGGCATCGACAAGAACCGGCTGCTGGTCACCGTCTATCACACCGACGACCAGGCGTTCGACCTGTGGAAGAAGATCGCCGGCCTGCCGGACAGCCGCATCATCCGCATCGCCACCAGCGACAACTTCTGGGCGATGGGCGATACCGGCCCGTGCGGGCCGTGTTCGGAGATCTTCTACGACCATGGCGACCATATCTGGGGCGGCCCGCCCGGCTCGCCGGAAGAGGACGGCGACCGCTTCATCGAGATCTGGAACCTCGTCTTCATGCAGTTCGAGCAGTTGACGAAGGAGGAGCGGATCGACCTGCCGCGGCCGTCGATCGACACCGGCATGGGTCTGGAGCGGATCGCGGCCCTCCTGCAGGGCAAGCACGACAACTATGACATCGACCTGTTCCAGGCGCTGATCGCGGCGTCGGTGGAAGCGACCGGCGTCGACGCCAACGATCCGGAGCGCCGCGCCAGCCACCGGGTGATCGCCGATCACCTGCGCTCGTCCGCCTTCCTGATCGCCGACGGCGTGCTGCCGTCGAACGAGGGGCGCGGCTACGTGCTCCGCCGCATCATGCGCCGGGCGATGCGCCATGCGCAGCTCCTGGGTTCGCGTGAGCCGCTGATGTGGAAGCTGCTGCCGGCGCTGGTGCAGCAGATGGGCCGGGCCTATCCGGAACTCGTGCGGGCGGAGGCGTTGATCTCCGAGACGCTGAAGCTGGAGGAGACCCGGTTCCGCAAGACGCTGGAACGCGGCCTGTCGCTGCTTTCGGATGCGTCCGGCAACCTTACCAAGGGTGACATCCTCGACGGCGAGACCGCCTTCAAGCTCTACGACACCTACGGCTTCCCGCTCGACCTGACCCAGGACGCGCTGCGCAACCGCGGCATCGGCGTCGATCTCTCCGGTTTCTCCGACGCGATGGAGCGGCAGAAGGCGGAGGCGCGCAAGAGCTGGGCCGGTTCGGGCGATGCGGCCGCCGAGACGATCTGGTTCGAACTGCGCGAAAAGCACGGTGCGACCGAGTTCCTCGGCTATGACACGGAGACGGCCGAAGGCGTGGTCCAGGCGATCGTGCGGGACGGCGCAGCCGTCGATGCGGCTTCGGCCGGCGACAAGGTGCAGCTGGTCCTGAACCAGACGCCGTTCTACGGCGAATCCGGCGGCCAGATGGGCGACACTGGCGTGATCAGCCTCGATCACGGCCGCCTCGAAGTCACCGACACCCAGAAGAAGGCCGATGGCCTGTTCGTCCACAACGCCGTCGTCGCCGAGGGTTCGATCAAGGTCGGCGACGCAGTCGCACTCGAGGTCGACCATGCCCGCCGCGGCCGGCTGCGCTCCAACCATTCGGCAACCCACCTGCTGCACGAGGCGCTGCGCGAGGTGCTCGGCACCCATGTGACCCAGAAGGGCTCGCTGGTCGCCCCGGAGCGGCTGCGCTTCGACGTCTCGCATCCGAAGCCGATGACGGCGGACGAGCTGAAGGTCGTGGAAGAGATGGCGAACGAGATCATCGTGCAGAACACGCCGGTGACAACGCGGCTGATGAGCGTCGACGACGCGATCGCCGAGGGCGCGATGGCGCTGTTCGGCGAAAAGTACGGCGACGAGGTCCGCGTCGTGTCGATGGGGACCGGAATCCGCGGCACGAAGGCCGGCAGGCCCTACTCGGTCGAGCTCTGCGGCGGGACCCACGTGGGCGCCACCGGCGAGATCGGGCTGGTCCGCATCGTCGGCGAGAGCGCCGTTGCCGCCGGCGTGCGGCGCCTTGAGGCGCTGACGGGCGAGGCCGCGCGCGCCTATCTCGCCGAACAGGACGAGCGGGTGAAGACGCTGGCCGCCAGCCTCAAGGTGCAGCCGGGCGAGGTGCTTGCGCGTGTCGACGCGCTCCTCGACGAGCGGCGCAGGCTCGAACGCGAACTGACCGAGGCCAAGAAGAAGCTGGCGCTCGGCGGTGGCGGCGGCAGCGCCGGCGATGCCGTTCGCGAGATCGCCGGGATCAAGTTCCTCGGCAAGGTGGTGACCGGCGTCGAGCCGAAGGACCTGAAGGGCCTGGCGGACGAAGGCAAGAAGGGCCTCGGTTCGGGCGTCGTCGCTTTCGTCGGCGTCTCGGCCGACGACAAGGCCAGCGCCGTGGTCGCCGTCACCGACGACCTGACTGGTCGCTTCAGCGCCGTGGACCTCGTCCGCATCGCCTCGGCCGCCCTCGGCGGCAAGGGCGGTGGCGGCCGGCCGGACATGGCGCAGGCGGGCGGGCCGGACGGCCAGCGCGCCGGCGAGGCAGTCGAACAGGTGGCCGCGGCACTCGCCGGCTGATTGGCCGGCGCTGCGGGCATCGTCACGCAGGACATGGGCGAGGCGACGGGAGCGGCCGGCATGCCGCCGCGACCCCGTGGCCGTGACCGTGGTGCCGCGCGCTGCGGAGCCTTGCCGCGGCGGTGAGATGGCCGTGGCGGAAATTCGGCACGTTGCCTTCTGACGGTAACGGCGCGTCCGTTCCTGCGACCAAGATGCCCAGTCTAAGGCGTATTTGGGATAGCATCGGCAAGAAAGCCGATGGCGAACTGAGGAAACCGCCAGCGGCGAGACCGAGGAATCCCCATGTCAGCGCTCCCACGAGCCCGTGGCTTTCTCAGCCGATGCAAGGACCGACCGCGGTAGTCGCCGTGATGCCCCATACCGTCCATGGGATCTTGATCGGCGGGGTTGCGACGCGGATGGCTTCAGGCTCATCTTCGATCACGCAAGCATCAACGTCCTGAAATGTCTGTGTCTTCGGTTATGGCTGGGAAAATCCATTCTTCCAGCGACGCGGACGTTCCTCCGCCACGGTGGAATGTCGCCGGTGCGCCGAGCGCCGACGATGCTCGGTCTTGCCAAGGTCCGGGATGGGACTGCCAGCAACCTGCCTGGGCGTCCGCGCGACACGGGGCGGGGGCGGCGAAGTGTCGTCCCGGGGCTTTCTTTCTTTGCGAAGTCTTCAGTGTTCGGTGCTAGCGTTCCGGCCACCGAAGAGGTGTGATTCTTGCTAGACAACCTGATCAGCCTGCCGACCGTGTTGGTCTGCACTTTCCTTTCGACGCTCGTCGTCGCCATTTTCCTGGCGTTCCACTGGCTGGCCGGGCGCGGTCCGCTGGCCGCAGGCTACTGGTGCGTGTCGATGTGGGTCGGCACGGCTGCGAGTGCCTTTCTCGGTCTGCGCGGGATCATTGCGCCCGAGCTCTCGATCGGGCTCGGCAATGCGCTGGCGGCGTTCGGCTACAGCCTGACATGGGCCGGCTTCCGCGCCTTCGACGACCGGCGCGTTTCGCGGCTGGCGGTTGCCGCCGGCCCCGCGGCCTGGGGTGCCGCCTATGTGCTTTCCGACACCTTCGCCGCAGACATGAGCCTCCGGGTCATCCTCATGTCGGTGATCGTCTCGGCCTACTCGCTGGCGATGACGCGCGAGCTGCTGCTGGGCCGCAGGCGGGAGGCGTTGCCCTCGCGGCGGGTGATCGCACTGCTGCTGGCCACGCACGCGGCGATCTATGCGGCGCGCATTCCGTTCGCGCTGTTCGCGCCCGTTGCCGACGGACCTGCGGTCTCTCCCTGGTTTGCGGCGTTTGCGCTCGAAATCTTCCTGCATACGCTGATCGTGGCGGTCTCCGTCCTCATCCTGCTCAAGGAGCGCAGCGAGTTCATCTTCCGCCAGGCGGCGCGCTCGGACGCGTTGACGGGCGTGCTGAACCGGGGCGCCTTCATGGAGGAGGCGGCGAGGGCGCTCTCCCGAAAACCCCAGGGCGGGGTGCTCCTGCTGCTCGATCTCGACCACTTCAAGACCATCAACGACACCTTTGGCCATCAGGCCGGCGACAAGGTCCTCTGCCGCTTTGCCTCGGCGGCCATCGCACGGCTGGACGAGGGCATGGTCTTCGGGCGATTCGGCGGGGAGGAGTTTGCGCTCCTTGTGCCCGATCAGGATCTCGACGAGGGGGTCGCCTTCGCCGATCGCCTGCGGCAGGATACGGCGGCGCTGTCGGTCGGCCATTATGGCAGGCTGATATCGGTGAGCGTCAGCATCGGCGTGGCCTCGGCGCTGCTCTGCGAGGGCGACCTCGACACCCTGATCGCGGCCGCGGACTGCGCGCTCTACCGGGCGAAGGCGGACGGCCGGAACCGCGTCGGCGTTGCCGGGCCTGCCGAAAGCCTCATGCAGGTGGCGGGACGGATGCGGGAGGCGGACGCCGTCGCCGGCAACATGTCGGTCGCGCTCTAGACAGGCGTTGCGGTCGGCCTCTTCTCGGCCAGCGCTGCAAGATGCTCCAGACCCTCGATCACGCCGTCGGCGCAGGCACGCCGTGCCTGATAGTGCCGGGGCTCGCGTGCGGCGAGCTTCCGCAGTTCCTCCAGTGCGTTGCCGACGACGATGCCGCGGACGGAGGGCAGCAGGAACATGTCGCGGTCGTTGCCGGTGTCGCCGGCGACGGCAACCTCGGCGAGGTCGATTTCGAGCTCCCGGCAGAGCCACTGGAGTGCTGCACCCTTGTTGGCGGTGCGCGGCAGCACGTCGAGATCGCGGCTGCTCGAATAGACGAGGCGCGCCGGTATGCCGGCCTGCGCGAGATTTTCCTCCAGTTCGGCGACGCGATCGTCGTCGGCGTCGTGCAGATGCCAGCTCAGCTTGTAGGCGTGCTGATAGGCCTCGTCCTGCAGCTGGATGCCGTCGACCTGCCGCATCACGCGCATCAGCGCCTCGCGGTCGAACGGGGCGCCGAGCGTAGCGCGAAAGCGCCGGCGGCCGTCGTCGTCGAGCCGGCCGCCGATCATCGTCCCGACCCCGCCGATGATGAAGTCGGGATGCGGCAGGTCGGAGACGGCGAGCAGCGCCTCGATGTCGTCCACCAGCCGGCCGCTGTTGTAGACGAGGAGCGGACGGGTTGCGGGATTGTGCGCCTCCCAATAGGTGCGGAAACGCTGCGTCGCCCGCCGGTCGCCGAGCAGGGTCCCGTCCAGGTCGGAAGAGAGGAGGCGGATCACGGTCTCAGTCCCCGTCGTTCCAGGGTTCGGCCCAGTCGTCGACGTCGAGCGCCTGGCGCATCGGGCGGCCCTCGACGAGGGCGATCAGCTGCTGGGCGATGCCCGTCCAGGTGAACAGGCTGCGCGCCTTGTGCGCGCCCATTCGGGACAGGCGGCTGTAGAGGCGCGGATGTTTCAGCGGCTTCATCATGGTGATGCCGAGGTCGTACTTGTCGAACGGGTCGGCAAAGAGGGCATGACGTCCGTAGCTGACGGAGCGGAACAGGCCGCCGTGGATGGTGATGATGGTCGGCGTGCCGCTCGCCATCGCTTCGATCGCCGTCATGCCGAACGGCTCGTAGCGGCTGGAGAGCACGAACAGATCCGCGGCGCGATAGTAGTCGGGCAGGTCGTCGTCGGAGACGAAACCGGAAAAGTCGATCCGGTCCTCGAGGCCGCGGTCGCGCGCCAGCTGCTTGAGCTGGTCGAGGATCGCCGTTTCCTGCGCGTCGAGCGTCTCGCCACCGAGCGCCAGGTGGAGGCGCGCTTCCGGTTCCCGCTCGGCCAGCACCGAGAAGCCCTCGATCAGCAGATCATAGCCCTTGTTGGTCGCAAGCCGCCCGAGGGCCAGGACCGTCTTGCCGCGGAAGCCGAAGCGCTGGCGCGCCATCTCGCGCGATGCCGAGGAGACGGGGAAGAAGCGGTTGTCGTCATAGCCCGGCGGGATCATGTGGACCCGCTCCGGCTTCAGCCCGTAGTCGTTGATCAGCATGTCGAGCTGGATCGGCGTCGTGGCGATGACGAGGTTGCAGCTGCGATAGACGATCAGCTCATGCTTGATCCGATCGGAGAAATTGAACTCCGCCTCGAAGGTGTCGGCCTTGTCGGGATAGTCGGTCTCCATCTGCCGCTTCTTCCAGATCCCGAGCGAATGCGGCGTATGGATATGCGGGACGGCGAGCGCCTCCGACAGACGCTGCCCGGCCACACCCGCATCCCAGTAGTGGCTGTTGATGAAGAAATATTCGAGACCGTTCGCCCGGATGAAGCGGATGGCCGCTTCGCACCAGGCCATCAGGTGGTTGTGCAGGTATTCCTTCGGGATGAAGTCGCGGCCGCCGCAGGGAATGCGCACGACCCGAACCCGGTCGTCGACCTCGTCGAACTGAGGCTGATCTTCGAACTGGCGCGTGTATATGTCGACCAGAAATCCGAGCCGGCCAAGTTTCTTTGCAAGTTCCAGAACATAGACGACCTGGCCGCCTGTATCGGCGGCGCCCAGGGGAGGATTTGCTGCAACATAGCCGTGCGTCGAGACGAGGGCTATTCGAGGGAGGGTTTCATTTTCATGTTTTTCAGTCATATCGACCGACTAGGATAGGGCGCACCGGCGAGGCTTCAACCCCGAGACGGGCATTTTATGACGCCGTCCCGGCAGGCGATATACTCGTAGATCCCGCATGACGCTCCGTGGCGGCGGCCGGCGTCGCGGCCGGCCGCCGTCTCCCGTCGGTCGCGCGGCGATCAGGCCGCTTGCGGCGTCAGCTTCACCGATCCCGGACGGCCGAGGAGCAGGACCGAGACGGCCGCAAGCACGCACATCACGCCGGCGATCTGGAGTGCGGGCATGTAGGTGTCGAAGTCGCTCCGGAAGTAGCCGGCACCGAAGGCTGCGGTCGCAGCACCCAACTGGTGGCCGGTGAAGACCCAGCCGAAGACGAGGCCGGCCTTCTCGCGGCCGAAATTCTCGGCGGCGAGCTTGACGGTCGGCGGCACGGTCGCGACCCAGTCGAGGCCGTAGAAGACGGCGAAGATCGACAGTTCCACGAAGCTGAAGCCCGAGAGCGAGAGGTAGATCAGCGACAGGCCGCGCAGGCCGTAGAACCAGAACAGCAGGAAGCGGTTGTCGTAACGGTCCGAAAGCCAGCCGGCAAAGATGGTGCCGACGAAATCGAAGATGCCGATCACGGCCAGCGTGCCGGCGGCGGTGACGGCCGCCATGCCGAAATCGCCGCAGATCGAGATCCAGTGGGTCTGGATGAGGCCGTTGGTCGACAGGCCGCAGACGAAGAAGGTTCCGAACAGCACCCAGAAGGCCGGATTGCCGGAGACGCCCTTCAGGGTGACCAGCGGCGAGACGAGGGTGGCGAGCAGCTTGTGATCCTGCTTCGGCGGCGTCGCGATCGCGGTCTCGCCATAGGCCGGCAGGCCGACATCGGCGGGATGGTCACGCATCAGCAGGAGCACGAGCACCATGGCGAGCGCAATGACGGAGACGGCGAGCGCAAGGGCCATGCGCCAGCCATAGGCTTCGGTCAGGGCGGCGAGCACCGGCAGGAAGACGAGCTGGCCGGTGGCGTTGCTCGCCGTCATCAGTCCGACGACGAGGCCGCGACGCTTGGAGAACCAGCGGCTGGCAACGGTCGCACCCAGCACCAGCGCGGTCATGCCGGTGCCGATGCCGATAACGACGCCCCAGAGCAGGAGGAGCTGCCAGACCTCCGTCATGAAGAAGGAGGCGGCGATGCCGAACAGGATCAGGCCAAGGGCGGTGGTGACGACCTGGCGGATGCCGAAGTGGTTCATGAAGGCGGCCGCGAAGGGGCCGAGCAGGCCGAAGAGCACCAGGCGCACCGCCATGGCGGTGGAGATGTCGGCAATGTCCCACCCGAATTCCTGGTGCAGCGGCTGGATCATCACGCCGGCCGAGCCCATGGCGCCGGCGGTCGCCAGCATGGTCAGGAACGTGGTCGCCGCGACTACCCACCCGTAGTGAAGGTTCCGGCGGGCCATCCATCCGGCGAGGCTTGTGGAGAGCATGTTCAAATTCCCTTTCCTTTTCGCCGCATGCGGGCGGATTGATGCGGGTATCTGCCCGTTTTTTCTGGGCATATACCCGTTTCTGGCCAAATTTCTTAGAGAGCCGCGAGCAGTTCCTGCAGCTGCCTGGTCTTGTCGGGACCCAGCCGGGACTCGATGTCCTCCTGCACGCCGTCCCACAGCGGCGCGCCCTGGGTAAGGATCGCGCGGCCGAGCTCGGTGATGGTCAGCACGGCCTCGCGCTGGTCCTCGCCGTGGCCGATCGCCACCATGCCCATGCGTTCCAGAACCTTGGCGTTGCGGCCGACGGTCGAGCGGTCGAGTTCGACGCGGGCGGCGAGATCCGTCAGCGACACCGGCGCCAGGCGGTTGACGTTCCTCAGAAGGCTGAACTGGCCGATATTCACGCCGAGCGGGGCCAGCGCCTCGTCGTAGTAGGACGAGACCTTGCGGGAGGCCTTGCGCAGCAGAATGCAGTGACAGGTATCGCTGGACATGTCGCGGGTATATACCCGCAACGCTTCCGGCGCAAGATGGCGGAAGCGGAAAATGAAAGACCCGGCGCGAGGCCGGGTCCTTCGGATGCGGTCGATGACGATCGCTTGGATCAGGCCGCCATGGCCTTCTGCAGGTTCTCGTCGATCTTGTCGAGGAAGCCGGTGGTGGAGAGCCAGGGCTGGTCGGGGCCGATCAGGAGCGCCAGGTCCTTGGTCATGAAGCCGGCCTCGACGGTGTCGACGCAGACCTTTTCCAGCGTGTTGGCGAATTTCGCGAGTTCGGCATTGTTGTCGAGCTTGGCGCGATGGGCGAGGCCGCGGGTCCAGGCGAAGATCGAGGCGATCGAGTTGGTCGAGGTCTCCTCGCCCTTCTGGTGCTGGCGGTAGTGGCGGGTCACCGTGCCGTGGGCGGCTTCGGCTTCCACCGTCTGGCCGTCCGGCGTCATCAGCACCGAGGTCATCAGGCCGAGCGAGCCGAAGCCCTGGGCGACGATGTCGGACTGGACGTCGCCGTCGTAGTTCTTGCAGGCCCAGACATAGCCGCCGGACCACTTCAGCGCCGAGGCCACCATGTCGTCGATCAGGCGGTGCTCGTACCAGATCTTGGCTTCCTTGAACTTCTCGGCGAACTCCTTGTCGAAGACCTCCTGGAAGATGTCCTTGAAGCGGCCGTCATAGACCTTGAGGATGGTGTTCTTGGTCGAGAGGTAGACCGGCACCTTGCGCTGCAGGCCGTAGTTGAACGAGGCGCGGGCGAATTCGGTGATCGAATCGTCGAGGTTGTACATGCCCATGGCGACACCGGCGGACGGCGCGTCGAAGACGTCGTACTCGATCTCCTTGCCGTCCTCGCCGACGAACTTCATCGTCAGCTTGCCCTTGCCGGGGAACTTGAAGTCGGTGGCGCGGTACTGGTCGCCGAAGGCGTGGCGGCCGACGATGATCGGCTTGGTCCAGCCGGGCACGAGGCGGGGCACGTTCTTGCAGATGATCGGCTCGCGGAAGATGACGCCGCCGAGGATGTTGCGGATGGTGCCGTTCGGCGACTTCCACATCTTCTTCAGCTTGAACTCCTCGACGCGGCCCTCGTCCGGGGTGATCGTCGCGCACTTGACGCCGACGCCGTACTTCTTGATGGCGTTGGCGGCATCGATCGTCACCTGGTCTTCCGTCGCATCCCGGTTCTCGACGCTGAGGTCGTAGTACTTCAGGTCGATGTCGAGGTAGGGGTGGATCAGCTTGTCCTTGATGAACTGCCAGATGATGCGGGTCATCTCGTCGCCGTCGAGCTCGACGACCGGATTTGCGACCTTGATCTTTGCCATGGAATGCCTCGCTGCCTGATGAGGGCGGATTGCCCCGTTTCGTGAAGGTTGGATCGTGTGCGCCTATAGCACCGGATGGCGGGAAGGCAAAGGCGAGCAAGGGCCGGCGGACGTTATTTTCGCTTTCTCGCAGGCCGGAAATATGGTCGCTGGTGGCCGCGGGGCGGCGCCCGATTCGCTCTGCCAGAATTTGTCCCCATTGCCGATGTTGTCTTCACGGCGACACGAATCCCTTTCATCGGCCTTCCGGCCCTATCCGCCCGCTCGGGAGAATTCCATGATACGCCTGTGCCTCACCGCCACCCTCGTGCTGCTGCCGTCTCTTGCGCTGGCCGCCGATGCCGCCACCCCGGTTCGCGAGATCATGGAGACGGTGACGAAGAACTGGGCCGACGTAGCCGAGGACGACAGCAATCCGCCGGACTACGTCGACTACTTCAACGACGAGTTCCTGCAGCGGCTCTACAGCAAGGATTTCATCGCGAATTATCGCGAGGCGGCGAAATATCCGGCCTACGAGGACGGCGGCTCGCCGTTCGACTACGACGTGATCGCCATGGGGCAGGACGGTTGCACGATCAACGACCTGAAGATCGAGGCGCAGCCGCCGGCCGGCGGCGTCACGGTCGTCAAGACGACGTTCGACAACACCCATTGCTTCGGCGAGCGCGAGCCGGACTGGAAGCCGGCCGAGGTGGACTTCAACGTGGTCGAGGAAGACGGCCGGGCGGTGATCGACGACATCCTGCGGCCGCAGGACGGCGACCCGGGCTCGCTGAAGACGGAGATGCTGGCGATCGCCAAGGAGGGCGCCAACCCGACGCCGGAGCAGGAGGTTACGCCGGAGTAGCGGAGGCCGGGATCGGCCACCGGTTTGACGTCAGAGGCACGAGACCTGACCCGCTGCGGCAGAGGCTGCCTGGTTGCAGGCCAAAAGTCCGGCGACCACGATCATGCTATGGCCCGCAAACCACTGGGTTCTGCTGCCGCGCAGCGCCGGATAGAAAATCGAGCCGATCAGTATCCCCGGGCTTAACACGATCATTCCGAGCAACAGGATACGTAGCGGAGGAATGTAGAAGATGAGGATCTGCCAACAACTGGCAAATGTGTAGCTGCCGGCATTGGCGTAGGCCGCGACGGCAAGGGCGATCCACAGCAGGGCGTGGGCCATCAAGAATGAGAAGGGCAAGATTTGCTTCATTCCGGCAGTGCCTGGGCGTGAGTCGAACAAAGCAGCAGTAGTATCCCTGAGGTCTTGCGTCTACGGCGTGTGTTGACGCTAGGAGCCTTTCTTTTCTTTTGCCGCCGAATGTGGCAGGGACCGGCAGCGGGCCGGGACTTGCTCCGGGTCAGATCATTGGACGCGACGGTTGAAGGCATGGCGGGAACGAACAGCGAGCGAGAACTGATAGCGGAAGGGCCGGCGATCATCCTGGTCCATCCGCAACTGGGCGAGAACATCGGCATGGTCGCACGCGCCATGGCGAATTTCGGCCTGGCGGAACTGCGTCTCGTCAATCCGCGCGACGGCTGGCCGAGCGAGAAGGCGATCTCGGCGGCGAGCAAGGCCGATCACGTCATCACCGCGACGAAGGTGTATCCGTCGCTGGAGGCGGCGGTCGCCGATCTCAACTTCGTCTATGCCACGACGGCGCGCGACCGCTACGGCTACAAGGAGGTGCGCTCGCCGGTGGTGGCGGCCGAGACGCTGCGGGCGCGGTTCAGGGCGGGCGAGAAGACCGGCATCCTGTTCGGGCGCGAACGCACGGGGCTGACCAACGAGGAGATCGCGCTCGCCGACGAACTCGTCACCTTTCCCGTCAACCCCGCCTTCGCCTCGCTGAACCTTGCGCAGGCCGTCCTGCTGATGAGCTACGAGTGGATGAAGACGGGGGTTGGCTCGCCGGAGGAAACGGCATTTTCGGCGCTGCCGCAGCGGCCGGCCAAGAAGGACGAGTTGCAGGGGCTGTTCGATCATGTGGAGGAGGCGCTCGACGCGCGCGGCTACTTCCGCCCCGCCGCCAAAAAGCCGAAATTGATCGAAAACCTGCGCTCGGCGCTGACGCGTCCCTCCTTCACCGGCTCGGAAATCCAGGTCTTGCGCGGCATCGTCTCCTGTCTCGATCGTTTCACCCGCGAGGCGCCGCGCGGCACGCCCGCGCCCAATCGCACCCGCAACAGAAGGCCGAAGGCCGAACGTGACGACGAATAGCGCCAAACCCGTTCTCGTGTTCGACAGCGGCATCGGCGGGCTGACGGTGCTGCGCGAGGCCCGCGTGATGATGCCGGAGCGGCACTTCACCTATGTCGCCGACGACGCCGGCTTTCCCTACGGCAGCTGGGAGGAGGGCGCGCTGAAGGCGCGGATCGTCGCCCTGTTCGACCGGCTTCTGGCCGAGCACGATCCCGAAGTCTGCATCATCGCCTGCAACACCGCCTTCACGCTCGTCGGCGCCGATCTGCGGGCGACCTTCCCGCAGATGCGCTTCGTCGGTACCGTGCCGGCGATCAAGCCGGCCGCGGAGCGCACGCGCTCGGGGCTGGTCTCGGTGCTGGCGACGCCGGGAACGGTGAAGCGGGCCTATACGCGCGACCTGATCCAGTCGTTTGCCAGCCAGTGCCATGTGCGGCTCGTCGGCTCGGAAAACCTCGCGCGCATGGCGGAGGCCTATATCCGCGGCGAGAGCCTGTCGGACGACGACGTGCGGGCGGAGATCGCCCAGTGCTTCCTGGAGCAGGACGGCAGGAAGACCGACATCGTCGTGCTCGCCTGCACGCACTATCCCTTCATGGCCAACCTGTTTCGCAGGCTTGCGCCCTGGCCGGTCGACTGGCTCGACCCGGCGGAGGCGATCGCCCGCCAGGCCCGGCGGCTCGTGCCGGCGCTCGACGGCACCGCGCTCGATGGATTTGCAGCGGGCGAGGACATCGCCATCCTCACCTCCGGAAAACCCGATTTCGCCACCCGGCGGCTCATGCAGGGTTTCGGGCTCAGGGTGTAGCGCCCGTATCACAGTCGCGCGCGGCCGCAGCAGCTTCCTGTGGGTTTCTTCTTTTCCAGCCCCCGCACGGGCTGCCTTTCGTGCTAGGTCTCGCCCTTATTTCCCGGCACTCTGCGGCCGGACGAATCGATTGGTTGGGCACGAGGATCGCATGAAGGTCGGCATCGACATGGGAACGGCGCAGGGCGGCGCGCCGGCCACGCTCGATATCGAGGAACTGCTGGCCACCCGTCTTCTCGTCCAGGGCAATTCCGGCTCGGGCAAGTCGCACCTGCTGCGGCGGCTGCTCGAGCAGTCGGCACCCTGGGTGCAGCAGTGCATCATCGATCCGGAGGGCGACTTCGTCACGCTCGCCGACAAGTTCGGCCATGTCGTCGTCGAGGGCGAGCGCACCGACGCCGAACTCGTCGGGATCGCGACCCGCATCCGCCAGCACCGCGTCTCCTGCGTGCTTTCGCTCGAGGGGCTGGAGGTCGAGCAGCAGATGCGCACGGCCGGCATCTTCCTCAACGCGATGTTCGATGCCGACCGGGACTACTGGTATCCGGTGCTCGTCGTCGTCGACGAAGCGCAGATGTTCGCGCCCTCGGTGGGCGGCGATGTCGGCGAGGAGGTGCGCAAGCTCTCGCTCGGCGCCATGACCAACCTGATGTGCCGCGGGCGAAAGCGCGGGCTTGCCGGCGTGATCGCCACCCAGCGGCTCGCCAAGCTCGCCAAGAACGTCGCGGCCGAAGCCTCGAACTTCCTGATGGGCCGAACCTTCCTCGATATCGACATGGCGCGCGCCGCCGACCTGCTCGGCATGGACCGACGGCAGGCGGAAATGTTCCGCGACCTGAAGCGCGGCTCCTTCGTGGCGCTCGGTCCGGCGCTGTCGCGGCGGCCGCTGTCGGTGACGATCGGCGCCGTCGAGACCTCGGCGCGCTCGACGAGCCCCAGGCTGATGCCGCTGCCGGAGGCGCCGCAGGACGTCGAGGACCTGATCTTCACGCCGGATCCGGAGGAGTTCACGCGGCCGCTCGTCCGCCGCGTCGCCCCGCAGCCGCGCCCGACCACCGACATCCTCGCCGAACTGTCGCGCGCGCGGCCGGAACCCGTCGCCGCCGAGCCGGCGCGGCCGGCAGCACCGGAAATGCCGGCGGAGGAGCGCGAGGCGCTGCTCGACCACGTGCTCTCCGAAATCCTCGACAATCCGGGCGCGGCCTTCCGCCCGGATGCGGAACTGTTCCAGGATTTTCTCGTCCGCTGCCGCATCCGCCGCGTGCCCGGCGCACCGCTGTCGCTGCCGGCTTTCCGCCGCAAGATGGCGGTCGCGCGGTCGGGCGTCGATGCCGAGACGGCCGCGACCGAGGCCTGGGCGACCGCGCTCGAGCTTTCGCGGCAGGTGAGCGAGGACCTGCAGGCCGTCTTCCTGCTGGTGGCGCAATCGGCCGTTCGCGGTCTGCCGTGTCCGTCGGATGCGATGATCGCACGCGCCTACGGCACGCACTCCGCCCGCCGCGCGCGGCGCCTGCTCGGCTATTTCGAGGAACAGGGGCTGATCGTGGTGCACAGCGATGCGGCCGGGCTGAGGATCGTCGCCTTCCCGGATCTGGCCTGCGAGACCGCGCCCGGCGACGCCAACGGGCCGGACCTGACCGAGACGCTGCGGCCGGCAGCGGAATAGGCGCACCCGGCCTGGCTCCGGCAAAGCCCGCTCAGCGGGTTGGAGGCCTTCCTTGGCCCGGCAGAAGCCGCTGCGTTTCCAGAAGATACTCGTTGGAATAGTCGGTCCTGATCTCGATCCAGACCGGAAGGTGGTCGGACATCTCGTGCGTTCGCCAGGCGCGGTAGGCCCTGGGCCAGTCCGCATCGGGTTCGCCGCCGTCCGGTTCGCCACCGGTGGGCGCGACGCTGCGGTAGCCTTCGGCCTCGGCGTCGGTGAAGACCGCATCCTGCCAGCGGAGCACGCCATGGCCGACGAGGTTCGTCTCGTTGTGCGGGCCGGTGAAGGCGATCTGGTCGTAGTGCCTGTTGCCCGAAAGCGTCGTCGGGCCGAGCGGCACGGCCTTGAAGCCGTTGTTCACGAGCGCCTGCATGCCGGCATCGCCGGGATCCTCGATGTTCATGTCGCCGAGCATGACATGCACCTCGTCCGCCTCTTTCGCCCGCTTGGCGAGCGCGGTCGCGATCACCCGGATCTCATCCTCGCGCAACGGGCGATTGGCCTGCTCCTCGAACACGATATGCGCCGAGCAGAGCGTGAACTTGAACCATCCGGCCTGGAAGGAGGCGAAGAACGGGGTGCGGCCGATCTGCTCGTCGCCGGGCAGGGCACCCTTCGGCAGCACCAGTTCGCCGATCAGGTGGCGGAAGGAGACCTTGCGCCGGTCAAAGAGAAAGGCCATGCGCTCGTTGTTGCCGCGCCCGGGGCCGGAACTGTCGTTGACGAAGAAATCCCAGTTCGGGCCGAGGAGCCGGACCAGCCGCTCCACGGCCTTGATGTCCTTGACCTCCTGGACGGCGCAGATGTCGAAGTGATCGATGATTTCGGCGATGTAGTGATAGCTCTCCGGCAGGCGGAGGCGGCCCCCGTCGAAATGGCGGATGTTCCACGAGCCGATGATCAGCGTGTCGGGCTGCCGCTTCGAGGTGATCTCCCCGTTCAGGAGCGCGCGCAGGCGCAGGAGACGGGCGGCGATCCAGCCCGCCTGGCCGGGCGAGGCCTCGCCGCGCGGATAGAGGCTTTCGTTGCGAAGCATCTGATAGAATGCCATTTCAATCCTCCTGCGCGGGTCGTTCGGTACGGGGCGGCTGATGGCGTTGGATTGTCGCGACACGAATGGATGTCCGTGGTGGACTATACCATGAGTTGTGCCGCCTTTCCATTGGCCGGAAGGGGTACGGAGCGAGGCTTCGCAGGCGGACAAAGACGTTGACTTCACCGGCGATAGCGGCTAGAGACCCGCCAACGCCGGGCAGAGATGTCCGGTGTTTCATTTAACATGTCCCGTGGTTTCTCCGGTCGCGTATCGTGAGAAATCTGTCAGAAAGCCGAAAACGGCATTCAGAGGAGGGCGTGTTTCCTTGATCCGGTCTGGTAACGGGCCGGTGTAACTGTTTGAAAGGAAATGCGATGAGCAAGCGCGCTGCATCGAAGTACAAGATCGACCGCCGCATGGGCGAAAACATCTGGGGCCGCCCGAAGTCCCCGGTCAACCGCCGCGAATACGGCCCGGGCCAGCACGGCCAGCGCCGCAAGTCCAAGCTCTCCGACTTCGGCGTGCAGCTGCGCGCCAAGCAGAAGCTGAAGGGCTACTACGGCGACCTGCGCGAAAAGCAGTTCCGCTCGATCTACGACGAAGCCAACCGCCGCAAGGGCGACACGTCGGAGAACCTGATCGGCCTGCTGGAATCGCGCCTCGACGCGATCGTCTACCGCGCCAAGTTCGTTCCGACGGTCTTCGCTGCCCGCCAGTTCGTCAACCACGGCCACGTCAAGGTCAACGGCGTCCGCGTCAACATCGGTTCCTACCGCTGCAAGGCCGGCGACGTCATCGAAGTCCGCGAGAAGTCCAAGCAGCTCGTTTCCGTCCTGGAATCGGTTCAGCTCGCCGAGCGTGACGTTCCGGACTACATCGAAGTCGACCACAACAAGATGGTCGCCACCTTCGCACGCGTTCCCGGCCTGTCCGACGTCCCGTACCCGGTCGTCATGGAGCCGAACCTGGTCGTCGAATTCTATTCGCGTTGATTTCAACGCGACGCTGACCATTGCGAAAGCCGCCCCGAAACGGGCGGCTTTTTCGTCTTTAGGGATCTCTTGCCGGAGGATCGCCGATGCCCGACCTGCAGACGATCGTGGCCGATATACACAGGGAACTCTCGCCGCGGTTCGGCGAGGGGCGGCTGCCGGACTACATCCCGCAGCTGGCGCGGGTGGCGCCGGACCGGTTCGGCCTGGCCGTCGTGACCGTGGACGGCGGCGTCCATCTGGCCGGCGATGCGGACGTCGCCTTTTCCATCCAGAGCATCTCGAAGGTCTTCACGCTGACGATCGCGCTCGGCAAGCACGGCGATGCGATCTGGAAACGGGTGGGGCGCGAGCCCTCCGGCTCGGCCTTCAACTCGATCGTCCAGCTCGAGCGGGAGGCTGGAATTCCGCGTAACCCCTTCATCAATGCCGGGGCGATCGCGATCAGCGACCTCCTGCTCGCCGGCCATCCGCCGAAGGAGGCGATCGGCGAGATCCTGCGCTTCGTCCGCTACCTGGCCGACGAGGAGGAGATCGTCATCGACCACGAGGTGGCCCGTTCGGAAGCCGCGACTGGCTTCAGGAACGCCGCGCTTGCCAATTTCATGCGCTCCTTCGACCGGCTGATCCATCCGGTCGATCATGTGCTGGGCGTCTATTTCCACCAGTGCGCGATCGCCATGAGCTGCCGCCAGCTGGCTAGGGCAGGGCTCTTTCTCGCCGCCGGCGGAACCAACCCGCTGACCGGCCACCGCGTCGTCTCCGCGCAGCGGGCGCGGCGCATCAATGCGCTGATGCTCACCTGCGGGCATTATGACGGCTCGGGCGACTTCGCCTATCACGTCGGCCTGCCGGGCAAGAGCGGCGTCGGCGGCGGCATCCTGGCGATCGCCCCCGGAAAGGCGTCGATCGCCGTCTGGTCGCCCGGGCTCAACGAGGTCGGCAACTCGGCGCTCGGCACGATCGCGCTGGAAATGCTGGCGGCGCGCACCGGCTGGTCGGTTTTTGGCGCTTGATTGTGGCGGCCGTTCGGGGCATTGCAACCCGGACGAATTGAATACGGACGCTCTGATGACGCTTGCGCTCAAGATCGACGACGATGCCGAAGACGGCGGCCACCGCCATCCGCTGTTCGCCGGCGCCCCGCAGTCGGTCTCCTTCAACAAGCTGCGCAAGCGGCTCCTGCGGCAGGTCCGGCAGGCGATCGAAGACTTCGCCATGCTGAAGGGACAGAAGTGCTGGCTGGTGGGCGTCTCGGGCGGCAAGGACAGCTACGGGCTGCTGGCGCTGCTTATGGACCTGAAGTGGCGCGGCCTGCTGCCGGTGGACCTGATCGCCTGCAACCTCGACCAGGGCCAGCCGAACTTTCCGAAGCACATCCTGCCGGACTACCTGTCTTCGATCGGGGTGCGCCACCGCATCGAGTATCGGGACACCTATTCGGTGGTGAAGGAGAAGGTGCCGGAGGGGGCGACCTACTGCTCGCTCTGCTCGCGGCTGAGACGCGGCAATCTCTACCGGATCGCCCGCGAGGAGGGCTGTGACGCGCTGGTGCTCGGGCACCATCGCGAGGACATCCTCGAGACGTTCTTCATGAACTTCTTCCATGGCGGGCGGCTCGCCTCGATGCCGGCGAAGCTCCTGAACGACGACGGCGACCTGATGGTGCTGCGCCCGCTCGCCTATGCGGCCGAGGACGACCTTGCCAGGTTCGCCACCGCCATGCGGTTTCCGATCATCCCCTGCGACCTGTGCGGCTCGCAGGACGGCCTGCAGCGCAACGCGATGAAGGCGATGCTCGCCGACATCGAGGCGCGGATGCCCGGCCGCAAGGACACGATGCTGCGGGCGCTTGCGCACGTGAACCCGTCGCACCTGCTCGATCCCGCGCTCTTCGATTTCTCCTCCCTGACGACGGTAGCTTCAAATGACGACCAGCTTTGACATCAATGCCCTTGCCTTACTCCTCAGCCAGGCGGCCGAGGTCGAGATCCGCCCGCGGTTTCGCGCCCTTGCCGAGGGCGACGTGCGCGCCAAGACGTCAGCGATCGACCTCGTGACCGAGGCGGACGAGGCCGCCGAGCGCTTCATCAAGGCGGGCATGGAGGCGGTCCTGCCGGGCGCGCTGTTCGTCGGCGAGGAGAGTGTCGCGGCCGACCCGGCGCTGCTTCCGAAGCTCGCCGAGGCCGACCTCGCCGTCGTGATCGACCCGATCGACGGTACCTTCAACTTCGCAGCCGGCGTGCCGCTCTACGGCGTGATGGCATCGGTGGTCGCCGGCGGCGAAACGATCGCCGGCGTGATCTACGATCCGATGGGCGACGATTTCGTGCTGGCGGAAAAGGGTGCCGGTGCCTGGCAGACGGGCGGGCACCGTCCGGCCATCCGCCTGAAGGCTGCCGCCCCGGTCGACCTGGAGGACATGACGGGCATGGCCTCGACCGGCTTCCTGCCCCAGGACAGGCGCGCCCGCGTGATGGCCAACCTCGCCAAGGTCGCCTTCGCCTCGAACTACCGTTGCGCTGCGCACGAGTACCGCACCTTCGCCGCCGGCCACCTGCACTACCTGATGTACAACAAGCTGATGCCCTGGGACCACCTGGCCGGCACGCTGATCAGCCAGGAGGCCGGCGCCTATGCCGCCCGCTTCGACGGCTCGCCCTACAAGCCCCGCCATGTCGAGGGCGGCCTTTTGCTGGCCCCCGACCGCGACAGCTGGGAGATGATGCGCCGCGAGGTCTTTACCGTCGACTGAGCGGTGCCGCAGGAACGAGAAAGGGCCGGACGAGCGATCGTCCGGCCCTTTTTGCGTCTGCCGTCGCCAGCGATCAGACCGCCCGGTTGTGCGGCTGGAACAGCTTGCCGCGCTCGGCGATGAGAACGAACACCAGGCCGATGACGGAGAGGATGAAGAAGCCGGAGACCAGCGGCACGGCGGTGCCGTTGAAGGCCTGACCGATGACGCCGCCGATAACCGCGCCGCCGGCGGTGCCCATGAAGCCGAGCACGGAGGATGCCGTGCCGGCGACGTGGCCGAGCGGCTCCATGGCGAGCGAGTTGAAGTTCGAGCCGATCCAGCCGAACTGGAACATCGCCAGCGCAAAGAGCACGATGAAGACCGCAAACGGCAGGTGGTGGTCCTTAGAGGCGAGCGTCAGCGCCAGCCAGAGCGCATTGATGGCCAGAAAGCCGAGCAGTGCCCCGTGGGAAAGCCGGCGCATGCCGAAACGGCCGACGAGGCGGGCGTTGACGAAGGAGGAGAACGCCATGAAGGCGGCGACGCCGGCAAAGGCGACGGGGAACCAGACGCCGAGCCCGTAGATGCCGACATAGATCTGCTGGGCGGAATTGATGAACCCGAACAGCGCCCCGAAGATGAACGTGCTCGCCAGCGTGTAACAGAGCGCCACCCGGTCGGTCAGCACGATCTTGAAGCCCTCCAGGATGGAGGCGGGCGTGAACGGGCGGACATCTTCCGGCGCCAGCGTTTCCGGCAGCCGCAGGTACATCCAGGCGCCGACCATCGCCGCAATGACGCCCATGAAGATGAAGATCAGGTGCCAGTCGCCGAACAGCATGACGACCTGGCCGGTGCCGGGTGCCAACACCGGAACGACCATGAAGACCATCATGATCAGCGACATCACCTCGGCCATGGCACGCCCGCCATAGACGTCACGGACGATCGAGATGGTGATCACCCGCATCGCCGCGGAGCCGATGCCCTGCACGAACCGCAGCGCGAGCAGCACGGCAAAGGACGGAACCACGACGGCCGAGAGTGCCGCGACGATGTAGATGCCGAGGCCGACGAACATCG
This sequence comes from Mycoplana sp. MJR14, assembly GCF_029210525.1. Lineage (NCBI taxonomy): Bacteria > Pseudomonadati > Pseudomonadota > Alphaproteobacteria > Hyphomicrobiales > Rhizobiaceae > Mycoplana > Mycoplana sp. MJR14. Next base: position 29,877 of record NZ_JARGEO010000011.1, on the reverse strand, counting down.
GGATGCGGCGGCCGAAGCGATCGGATATGGGGCCGTAGAGGAGCTGGGCGCAGGCAAAGCCGAGCAGGTAGGCCGAGATCACGTACTGGCGGTGATTCTCGCTGACGACGCCGAGGCTGGCGCCGATTTCCTGGAGGCCGGGCAGCATGATGTCGATGGCGAGCGCGTTCAGCGCCATCAGCATCGCCATCAGCGCGATGAACTCTCCCTTGCCCATGCCGTTCAGGCGCTGGGACGCGTCGGGTGCAATTGCAGTCATGATGAAAATCCAGAAAAAAGAGAGAAGGCGCCGTGGGTCGCGGCGCCTTGTAACGGTTTGATGATGTGATGCGGTGGGGGCAGCGTCAGGCCGCGCCCTTGACCGCAATTCCCTGCGCCTGCAGATGCGACTGCAACTCGCCGGACTGGAACATTTCGCGGACGATGTCGCAGCCGCCGACGAACTCGCCCTTGACGTAGAGCTGCGGGATGGTCGGCCAGTTGGAATAGTCCTTGATGCCCTGGCGGAGGTCGGCATCCGCAAGCACGTTGATGCCCTTGTAGTCGACGCCGACATAGTCGAGGATCTGGACGACCTGGCCGGAGAAACCGCACTGCGGGAACTGCGGGGTGCCCTTCATGAAGAGCACGACGTCGTTGCTCTTGACCTCGTTGTCGATGAAATCGTTGATGCCACTCATATTCCAATCCTTTCCTGTCCGGGTTCAAGGTCCGGACTGCTGTTGCCCCTAGATAGCATGCGCGGGGCGATTTTCCATCACCCCGCGCGGAATTGACCCATCAAATGTGCTGATGGCCGGGATCAGGCTCGGGTGGTGCGGCGCTGCTTGCTGCGGGCGGCGGCCGTGCGGCGGCGGCTGACCTGCTTGCGGGCGGGCTTCTTCTTCAGCGCCGCCTCGACGAAGTCGGCAATCAGTCCGCCCGTCTTCGCCTTCGTGGTCCGGCGACGGGTGCGCCTGGTGGTCTTCCTCACGCCCGACTTCTTCAGCACCTCCTTGAGGGCGCTGCTGACGACGCCGGAGACGAAATCCTCGATCAGGCTTGCCATCCGGAGCTTCTCACTCCGGCGCAGACGTCTGAAGGGCGAGTGCGTGCAGGATGCCGCCCATGTTTCCCTTCAGGGCGTTGTAGACCATCTGGTGCTGCTGGACGCGGGTCTTGCCGCGGAAGGCTTCCGCGACGACCTCTGCGGCATAGTGATCCCCATCGCCTGCCAGATCGCGGATCGTGACCTTGGCTCCGGGAATGCCGGCCTTGATCATGTCTTCGATTTCACCTGGTGCCATGGGCATAATGCGTGCTCCCTTTTGTGTTATTCGGCGGCAGCGGCTGCATTCGAGCTGCCATCCATGAATTCAGGGAACCACGATTCATGGGTGTCGCGCAATTGTTCAATCGGCAGCCGCAGCAGATCGTCGACGACGAGCTCCGTGCCGCCGACGGTGCCGAGCCTGCGGAACGGCACGCCGGCGCCTTCCGCATTGGCGCAGAGGAAGTTCGCCATGTCGGCGGGCATGGCGACGACGTAGCGACCCTGGTCCTCGCCGAACAGCAGCGCATGGGCGGGGCCGTTGCAGTCCTTCAGGCTGATCTGCATGCCCTTGCCGGAAGCCATCGCCATCTCGGCGAGGGCGACGGCGAGGCCGCCGGAGGAAATGTCGTGGCAGGCGGAGAACTGGCCGTTGCGGATCGCCGAGCGGACGAATTCGCCGTTGCGGCGCTCGACGACGAGATCGACTTCCGGCGCGGGGCCGTCGACGATGCCGAGCACGTCGCGCAGATAGACCGACTGGCCGAGATGGCTGCCGTCGCTGCCGATCAGCACGATCTGGTCACCGGCTGCGGCGCCGCCGATCCTCGCCATCGTCGACCAGTCGGGCAGGAGGCCGACGCCGGCAATCGTCGGGGTGGGCAGGATCGCTACGCCGTTGGTCTCGTTGTAGAGCGAGACGTTGCCGGAGACGATCGGGAAGTCAAGCGCCCGGCAGGCCTCGCCGATGCCCTGGATGGCCTTGACGAACTGGCCCATCGTGTCCGGCTTCTCGGGATTGCCGAAATTGAGGTTGTCGGTGGCCGCCAGCGGCTCGGCACCGGTGGCGGTGATGTTGCGCCAGCATTCGGCGACCGCCTGCTTGCCGCCCTCGAACGGGTCGGCCTCGACATAGCGCGGGGTGACGTCGGAGGAGAAGGCGAGCGCCTTGGTCGGATGGCCCTCGACGCGCACCACACCGGCGTCGCCGCCCGGGATCTGCAGCGAATTGCCCTGGATGAGGGTGTCGTACTGCTCATAGACCCAGCGGCGGCTGGACTGGTTCGGCGAACCGACGAGCTTCAGCAGCGCCAGGCCGTAGTCGTTTGGCTCGGCCACCAGCGAGGCGGGCAGGGGCGCGGGCTTGCCCGGCTCACGCCAGGGGCGGTCGTATTCCGGGGCCTCGTCGCCCAGTTCCTTGATCGGCAGGTTCGCGACTTCCTCGCCCTGGTGCAGGATGCGGAAACGCAGGTCGTCGGTGGTCTTGCCGACGATCGCGAAGTCGAGGCCCCACTTGTGGAAGATCGCCTCGGCTTCCTGCTCCTTCTCGGGGCGAAGAACCATGAGCATGCGCTCCTGGCTTTCCGACAGCATCATCTCGTAGGCGGTCATGCGGTCCTCGCGGACCGGCACGAGGTCGAGGTTGAGCTCGATGCCGAGATCGCCCTTGGCGCCCATCTCGACGGCCGAACAGGTCAGGCCGGCGGCCCCCATGTCCTGGATGGCGATGACGGCGCCGGTCTGCATCAGCTCGAGGCAGGCTTCCAGCAGGCACTTTTCGGTGAAGGGGTCGCCGACCTGTACGGTCGGGCGCTTCTCCTCGATCGACTCGTCGAATTCGGCGGATGCCATCGTCGCGCCGCCGACGCCGTCGCGGCCGGTCTTGGCGCCGAGATAGACGACCGGAAGGCCGACGCCCTCGGCCTTGGAGTAGAAGATCGCATCGCTCTTGGCGAGGCCGGCGGCGAAGGCGTTGACGAGGATGTTGCCGTTGTAGCGCGGGTCGAACTCGACCTCGCCGCCGACGGTCGGCACGCCGAACGAATTGCCGTAGCCGCCGACGCCGGCGACGACACCGGAGACGAGGTGGCGGGTCTTGGGATGGTCGGGTGCACCGAAGCGCAGCGCGTTCATCGCCGCGACCGGGCGGGCGCCCATGGTGAAGACATCGCGCAGGATGCCGCCGACGCCGGTCGCGGCCCCCTGGTAGGGTTCGATGTAGGAGGGGTGGTTGTGGCTCTCCATCTTGAAGACGACGCAGTCGCCGTCGTCGATGTCGACCACGCCGGCGTTCTCGCCGGGACCCTGGATGACGCGCGGGCCCTTGGTCGGCAGGGTGCGCAGCCACTTCTTGGACGACTTGTAGGAGCAGTGCTCGTTCCACATGGCCGAGAAGATGCCGAGCTCGGTAAACGTCGGTTCGCGGCCGATCAGCGACAGGATGCGCTCGTATTCGTCCGGCTTCAGCCCGTGGGCGGCAATGAGCTCCGGGGTGATCGGGCGGCTGTTGGAGATGGTCATCGTCTCTCGTCTTGTCCGTGAGGTGAGGGCTTTGCGGTCTCTTTAGCGCAAGCGGCAGCACGGCGCGACAGGAAAATGGCCGCGTCAACAAGGTGACGGAGCGGATCGGTCAGAGGATCTCGTCCAGCCGTTCGACCGGGCGGCAGAGCCGGGCTCCCTTGCCGGAGATCACGATCGGCCTTTCGATCAGGATCGGGTGGGCCAGCATGGCATCCATGATCTCGCGGTCGGAACGCTGCGGGTCGAGCAGGCCGAGCTCGCGGGCCAGCGGCTCCTTCGTGCGCAGGATGTCGCGCGGTTCGGCCTCCATCGCCATCAGGATTCCCACCAGTTCCTCCCGGGTCGGCGGGTTCTTCAGATATTCGACGATCTGCGGCTCCCGCCCGGTTTCACGGATCCTGGCCAGGACATTGCGGGAGGTCGAGCAGCGGGGATTGTGGAGGATCTGTATCGTCATGACGGCGGTAAACGAGACTGTGTCGGGCAGGTTCCCGGCAGCGGCGATGGCGGTGAAGGACGGCGGATGGGCAACGACCCGGGCCGGATCAGCTGCAGCCGGTGCTGCCTGCCGCCCATCTCTTGACGTCGGCGGCGATGCGGCCGGCCACCGGTTCGTCCATCAACGGGCCGAAGGCGCTGAGCCGCGCGGGGTGGCCTTCCGCCTGCACGACGAGGAGCGGACGGGATTCGGGCGAGCGGCGCGGGACCACGAGAATGCGCGGCTTGCCGGAGAAGGAATTCAGCTCCGGCGCCAGGCGGTAGGCCTTGAAGGCGGCATCCCCCGACTTGAACCAGCAGGAATTGGCGCCGAGCGCGATCCGTTCCATGGTCGGAAGGGCGGCCGTGTTCGCACGGGGCGCCGGCGGTGCCGACTGGCAGGCTGCGACGAGGACGGAGACTGCCGTGACGGCAATCGCGTTGAGAGCCGCGGAGAGAGCAAACGGGCGCATGGAGGGCCTTTCAGACGGGACGGGCGCCCTTGATAGCGGCCTATGGTTAAGCGGCGATTACGTCGAGGGCGGAGGCGAACAGGCCACGGCCATCGGCGCCGCCATGGGCGGCCTCGATCAGGTTTTCCGGGTGCGGCATCATGCCGAGCACGTTGCCCTTCTCGTTGATCACGCCGGCGATGTCGTTCATCGAGCCGTTCGGGTTGGTGCCTTCGGCATAGCGGAAGACCACCTGGCCGTTGCCCTCGATCCTCGCCATCGTCTCGGCATCGGCGAAGTAGTTGCCGTCGTGATGGGCGACGGGGCAGCGCAGGATCTGGCCCTTCGCATAGGCGCGGCTGAACGCGGTCTCGGCATTGACGACCTCGAGCCTGATCTCCTTGCAGACGAACTTCAGCGAGGCGTTGCGCATCAGCGCGCCCGGCAGCATGCCGGCCTCGAGCAGGATCTGGAAGCCGTTGCAGACGCCCAGCACCTTCACGCCGGCCTCGGCCCTGGCCTTGATCGCCTGCATGATCGGCATGCGGGCGGCGATCGCGCCGCAGCGCAGGTAGTCGCCGTAGGAAAAGCCGCCGGGAATGACGATCAGGTCGACGCCGGCGGGGATCTCCGTCTCGGTCTGCCAGACGGTGACGGGCGCCTTGCCGCCGATCTTGGTGAGGGCCGCGATCATGTCGCGGTCACGGTTGAGGCCTGGGAGCTGGACGACGGCTGACTTCATGGGTGTGGCTCAAACTTTGCCTGGGCCTCGGCGAGCTCGCGCAGTTCGAGGCGGTTGTCGATACGGTCTAGGCGCTGGTCAACGCGGTCGAGGCGCATATAGATCTGGTGAACGTCTTGCTGCATGGAGACCATTACGCCGCGCATGTTGATCATCTCGGTTTTGGTGCCCGCCATCTCGAACTTAAGCGATGCGATATCGGACTGCATTCTCTTGAGCAATTCGTAGAGCAGGTCACCATCAACGTCGGCCATCGCACGCTCCTTCAACCTTCAGGCGAGGGCGATAGTATAGTTCTCGATTACCGTGTTTGCCAGAAGCTTCTCGCACATGTCCTTCAGCTCGGCTTCCGCCTTCGCCTTGTCGGCGGTCTGCAGCTCGAGGTCGAAGACCTTGCCCTGGCGGACGTGGCCGACGCCGTCGAAGCCGAGGCTGCCGAGCGCGCCTTCGATCGCCTTGCCCTGCGGGTCGAGAACGCCGTTCTTCAGCGTGACCGTTACGCGTGCCTTGATCATGTGTTCCTCTTCAAAAGCGTCCATTTGCGGCCCTCTTGAGGGCCGGCGGGCGGTCCCGCCACAACTACTTGACCAGAACGGGACCCGTGCCGCGGATCGGCTCGTTCTCGTTGATGATGCCGAGCCGGCGCGCGACTTCCTGGTAGGCTTCCAGCAGTCCGCCCATGTCGCGGCGGAAGCGGTCCTTGTCCATCTTTTCCTGGGTGTTGACGTCCCAGAGCCGGCAGCTGTCGGGCGAGATCTCGTCGGCGATGATGATGCGCATCATGTCGCCCTCGTAGAGACGGCCGCACTCGATCTTGAAATCCACGAGCTGGATGCCGACGCCGAGGAAGAGGCCGGAGAGGAAGTCGTTGACGCGGATGGCGAGCGCCATGATGTCGTCGAGTTCCTGCGGGCTCGCCCAGCCGAAGGCGGTGATGTGCTCCTCGGAGACCAGCGGGTCCTCGAGGTTGTCGGCCTTGAAATAGAACTCGATGATCGAACGCGGCAGGACGGTGCCTTCCTCGATGCCGAGGCGCTTCGACAGCGATCCGGCGGCGACATTGCGCACGACCACCTCGAGCGGGATGATCTCGACTTCCTTGATCAGCTGCTCGCGCATGTTGAGGCGGCGAATGAAATGGGTCGGGATGCCCATCTTGTTCAGATGGGTGAAGAGGTACTCGGAGATCCGGTTGTTCAGCACGCCCTTGCCGTCGATGACGTCATGCTTCTTCTTGTTGAAGGCGGTGGCGTCGTCCTTGAAGAACTGGATCAGCGTGCCCGGCTCAGGACCCTCGTAGAGAATCTTGGCCTTGCCCTCGTAGATACGGCGGCGACGGTTCATGGATTTTTCTCTGTATTTGGCGCCCTTGGGTAGCGCGGCATCAATTCTTTCCCGGGTCCATAAACGAATTGTACCGGTTTCACAATCGGCCAGTCGTCCGATCCCCGCATTTCAGGGCCTTGATTTCCGGCCTTGGCTTTCCGCAAGCCATGCCGCAAACTTCACATTGCACTTTCGACACGCTTTTGATTTATGGGTCGGCAGTCCCTACGGGAACAGGATCAAATATACGGGAGTCGTGACATGACCGCCATGCAGGATCGCGAAAAGGCCTTCGAAGCCAAGTTCGCCAAGGACGAAGAGCTTCGCTTCAAGGCCGAGGCGCGGCGCAACAAGCTTCTGGGGCTCTGGGCCGGCCAACTGCTCGGCAAGAGCGATCTCGAGGCCTATGCGAAGGAGGTCGTGGCGGCCGATTTCGAAGAAGCCGGACACGAGGACGTCGTGCGCAAGATCAAGGCGGATTTCGAAGCTGCCGGCATCGCCAAGAGCGAGGACGACATCCGCAGCCAGATGGTCGAGCTTCTCGGCGTTGCGGTCGACCAGATCCAGAACAGCTGAGACCATCCTGCTCGGCCGCACCTAATGGCGCGGTGGCTGAACTCGAATGGAAGAATGGCGCGGTCCCCGACCGCGCCTTTTTCGTATCGTCCGGCTCAGGCCTCGCCGAAGACGCGCCTGAAGATCGTGTCGACGTGCTTGGTGTGATAGCCGAGGTCGAACTTCTCGCGGATCTCTTCTTCCGAAAGGGCCGCGCGCACCTCCTGGTCGGCCAGAAGCTCCTCGAGGAAGTCCTTGCCCTGTTCCCAGACCTTCATCGCGTTGCGCTGGACGAGCCGGTAGCTGTCCTCGCGCGAAACGCCCGCCTGCGTCAGCGCCAGCAGAACGCGCTGCGAATGAACGAGCCCGCGGAACTTGTTGAGGTTCTTCTCCATGTTTTCCGGATAGACCACCAGCTTCTCGATGACGCCGGCCAGCCGGTTGAGCGCGAAGTCGAGGGTGACGGTGGTGTCCGGGCCGATGGCGCGCTCGACGCTCGAATGGCTGATGTCGCGCTCGTGCCAGAGGGCGACGTTCTCCATGGCCGGGACGACCGACATGCGCACCAGGCGGGCAAGGCCGGTCAGGTTCTCGGTCAGCACCGGGTTGCGCTTGTGCGGCATGGCCGAGGAGCCCTTCTGGCCGGGCGAGAAGAACTCTTCCGCCTCCAGCACCTCGGTGCGCTGCATGTGGCGGATCTCGATTGCGACGTTTTCGATCGAGGACGCGATGACGCCGAGGGTGGCGAAGAACATGGCGTGGCGGTCGCGCGGGATGACCTGGGTGGAGACCGGCTCGGGGACGAGGCCGAGTGCGGCGCAGACATGTTCCTCGACGCGCGGGTCGATGTTGGCGAAGGTGCCGACGGCGCCGGAGATCGCGCCGGTCGCGATTTCCGCGCGCGCGGCGAGGAGGCGGGCGCGGTTGCGGTTCATCTCGGCATAGAAGCGGGCGAGCGTCAGACCCATCGTGGTCGGCTCGGCATGGATGCCGTGGCTGCGGCCGATGCGGACGGTGTCCTTGTGCTCGAAGGCGCGGGTCTTCAGGGCGGCGAGGACGCGATCGAGGCCGGCAAGCAGAATGTCGGCGGCGCGGACGAGCTGGATGTTGAAGGTCGTGTCGAGCACGTCCGAGGAGGTCATGCCCTGGTGAACGAAGCGGGCATCGGGCCCGACGATTTCGGCGAGGTGGGTCAGGAAGGCGATGACGTCGTGCTTGGTGACCGCCTCGATCTCGTCGATGCGGGCGACGTCGAAGACCGCCTTGCCGCCCTTGTCCCAGATGGTCTTCGCCGCGTCCTTCGGGATGACGCCGAGTTCGGCCAGCGCATCGCAGGCATGCGCCTCGATCTCGAACCAGATGCGGAACTTGGTTTCGGGCGACCAGATGGCGACCATGTCCGGGCGGGAATAGCGGGGGATCATCGGCTAGATCTTTCTTTCAAGGGGGGCGTTGGCGCCCCTCTACCAAGAATGGCCAGAAAGCTCAACGCATGGCTTTGGCGAGCCACAGGCTGACCGCCGCAAGCAGCGGCAATCCGACCGGAAGATAGAGCCCGAGCCCCATCACGGCGAACTGGTAGACCGCGGAAGCGGAGGTTCCGAAGACCTGGCGCATGCCGGTCTTCGTCAGCAAGGGCTGGTGCCATTGCGAATAGAAGAGCCGATAGTCCATCGCAAACAGGAAGGCCGTCATGGCGATGGTTCCGACGGCAAGCAGCACCAGGCAAGCGGCAAAGCGGGTCTCCAGCCGGGCGTTGCGGGAGACGAGACGGGCAGTGAAGACCACGAACGGCCAGGCGAGGACCCCGCCGGCAAGGTAGAGCGCCAGCAGTTGGGCGAGATGGGCGGTCTCGAGCCGGTTGCGGACGTACAGGGAGACGAGCGCCGAGGCGGCCATCAGCAGGCCCCAGACGACGGCCCCGCCCGCGAGCGCCACCCATCCCGGCAGGAGCGGTACGGCTTGCGTTGGTTTCCCGAGTTCCAGTCGCTGGCGGTGCACGTGCATCGCCGCTATGGCCTCAGCGGCACGGCGAGCCAACGCCCGTCGAGCCCCTCGAAGCCAAAGCGCAGCACCATGACGAGGGCCATGTGGATCGGCTGCTGCGGCGTGTCGTATGTCACGACGCCGGCGATGCGATAGCCGGTCGGGCAGCCGCGGCTCTGCGGCGTCCGCTCCTCGGAATAGACGACCTCCGATACCGGCTTTCCGGCTTTTTCCGTGAATTCGAGCGTGAAACCGACGCCCTTGTCGACCAGGCCCTCGCATGCCGCCGGCAAGGGGGCGGGCGTTTCGGTGAGCCGAAGCGTGTAGGGCTCGCCGACCCTGGGTTCGGCCGGGTACGCGTAGTAGCGCAAGCTGTCGGCGGCGGGGCCGACCTCGCTGTAGGGATTGAGGGCGACCAGCTGGCCGGGATGGTCGTTGAGGCTGTAGTGTGCGATTGCGGGGCTCGCCTTGGCTGCGGCCTCGGCCCGCACCCGCCTGAGGCTCGAATCGTTCTCCGGCGCCTGCACGCGAATGGGCGAGCCGGGGAGATATTCATCCTTGGCGGTGTCGATAAAGTAGATGTTGGCGTAGGCGGAACCCGAGCCGTCCTGGATCCCGAATTCCTCGTAGGCGAAGATCTTGCCGTCTTCGGAAAAGCCGATCGGGCGGACCTGGGCGAAATCGCCGGCGAATGCAGCCGGCGGCGCAAGCAATGCGCCGGCCGCAATGGCGGCGATTTTGCCGATCTGCCTCAATCGCGTGCCCCTTCTGCGTTCGCGCGCAGAGTTTCGATGGTTTTGCGATAGGCGTCAACATGGCCGCCACCGAAGATGGCGGAGCCCGCGACGAAGACGTTGGCGCCGGCGGACGCGGGAAGCGCGATCGTGTCCAGCGCGATGCCGCCGTCGACCTGCAGGTCGATCGGCCGCTCGCCGATCAGCTTGCGCACGCGGCGGATCTTCTCCTCCATCGCCGGAATGAACTTCTGCCCGCCGAAGCCGGGATTGACGGTCATGACGAGGACGAGGTCGATCTTGTCCAGCAGGTAGTCCAGCACCGCTTCGGGCGTTGCCGGGTTGATCGAGACGCCGGCCCTCTTGCCGAGCGCCTTGATCGCCTGGATCGACCGGTCGAGATGCGGGCCGGCCTCGGCATGGACGGTGATGCTGTCGCAGCCGGCCTTGGCGAAGGCCTCGAGATAGGGGTCGGCCGGGGCGATCATCAGGTGGCAGTCGAAGAAGGCATCGGTGTGCGGCCGCAGCGCCTTGATGACATCGGGGCCAAAGGAGATGTTGGGCACGAAATGGCCGTCCATGATGTCGAGATGGATCCAGTCGGCGCCGGCCGCGACGACGTCGCGCACCTCCTGGCCGAGCCTGGCATAGTCGGCGGCGAGAATGGAGGGGGCGATCCGGATGGGGCGGGTCATGTCGGGCTCCGAGGCATGTTGTGCTGCCGTGCCCATAGCATTGCCGGGGATGTCGGACAACGACGGATCGTGCGGCGGCAGGCGCGGCGTCGGGCATGGGCTGCGGCGCCGACGTCGTCAGGGCTAAGGAGTGCAACGGAAGCCGATCAGCGTTTCTGCCCGGCGCGGGCGTCGCGCCAGCACCCGATGAGGTCGCCCGGCTCGGGCGTGGCGTCGTGGACGCCGCGGGCAATCGCGCGCGCCATCGTCGAGGCTGCGGCGGCGCAGAGTTCGATGAAGCCTTCCAGCGCCACCGTCCTGCCGCTCGCCCCGGTCGCGAGTGCGAAGACCAGGTCGCCGTCGAGCGCGGTATGGGCAGGCCACAGCGCGCGGGCGAAGCCGTCATGCGCGGAGATCGCAAGCCGCCTGGCCTCAGCCTTGGTCAGGACGGCATCCGTGGCGATGACGGCGATCGTCGTGTTGGTGGGCGCGTCCGTCGCGCCGCCGAGCTTGGTGCGCGGCCGCCGGGCCTCGGCGGGGATCAGCTGCGGCAGGCCGAGCCCGCCGAACTCGTCCCCCTCCTCGAAGGCCGCCGCCCAGAAATGACGGGACGAGCCGATGGTCGGCGAACCGAGCGCATTGGCGGCAACCAGCGCGCCGACGGTGACGCCGCTGTCGAGCACCGTCGAGGCGGAGCCGAGGCCGCCCTTGAAGGTCGCCGTCGTCGCGCCGGTGCCGGCGCCGGCGGTGCCGGTGGAGAAATCTGCGGCGGCCGCAAGCGTCGCGGCATGGCCGAGTTCGCGATAGGGCGGAAAGCGGCCCCAGTCCTTGTCGCCGCCGTTCATCAGGTCGAAGAGGATCGCGGCCGGGACGATCGGCACGAGATGAGGGCCGACGGCGAAGCCGCGCCCCATCTCCCGCAGCGCCGCCTGCACGCCCGAGGCCGCGTCCAGCCCGTAGGCGGAGCCGCCCGAAAGGCAGATCGCATCGATCGTCTGGACGGTGTTGTGGGCTTCGAGGAGGTCCGTCTCGCGCGTGCCGGGCGCGCCGCCGAGCACCTGGACGGCGGCCACGGCGGGCCTGTCGCAGAGCACGACCGTGACGCCGGATTTCAGCCGTGCGTCGGCGGCGTTGCCGACCCGCAGGCCTTCGACGTCGGTGATCAGGTTGCGCGGTCCGGGCTTCATCTCACTCGCCCTCCGCCGTGTTGCCGAGCGGATGGAAGCGACCGTCCCGCCATTCCATCTGCAGGTAGGGGTTGTCGCGCAGTTCGTGGTCGTCGCCGAAGCCGATCGGGCCGAGGACGGTGGGGAAGGTCTGCTGCCGAAGCACGTCGGCCAACGGCCGGTTTGCCGCGCCGGCGGCGGCCGCGGCGCGGCTGACGACCGTGACGGCGGCATGGGCGGGGAAGACGTAGCCTTCGGCGACGAGATCCGCCTGCTTCATCGCCGCCGCCAGCGCGATCGCCTCCGGTGTCACGCCGTCCGTCGGCAGGAGGATCGCCCGGGCGCCGTTTTCGAGCTTGACCTGGGTGTCGGCGGCCATCAGCATCTCGCCGCCCATGAAGGTGAGCGGCAGGCGCTCGGCGCGCGCATCGCGCAGGATGATGGCCATGTCGCCGCGGTCGCCGCCGACGAAGACGCGGGTCGCGCCGGCCCGCGCCAATCGCCGGACCAGCCCGATCTGCTGCTCCTGCGCCGGGCGGTAGGTGTCGACGAACACCGGCTTCATGCCGCGCTCCTCGAGCTTCAGCCTGACGGCCTCGACGAGCTCGCGGGCATGGATCGTGCCGTCGTCGATGAGCGCGAAGGGTTCCGTCGCCCATTCCGCCGCGATCACGTCGACCGCCTTCTGCGCCTCCATGCCCGGCGCCGGAGCCAGCCGGAACAAGGGCCGGTTCCGTTTCAGCGCGTCCTCCATCAGCACGCCGGAGCGGGCGGAAAGGGTCAGCACGGGAATATTGGCATCCGCCAGCGCGGGCAGGGCGGACTGCAGGTCCTCGGTGCAGAGGAAGCCGATCGCGGCGATCGCACCGGCGGAAACGACGGCGGGTGCGATCGCATTGTCGCCCTCCTCGGCGCAGGCCTCGCCGATCTCGACGAGCTCGGCCCCGCTTGCCTTCGCCGCCGCGCGTGCGCCGGCGCGCACCTGCTCGCCGAGAATGGCGAGCGGGCCGGACAGCGGCGCGACGACGGCGATCCTGGGGCCGGCGGCGATGGCCGGGCCTGCCAGCGCCAGCAGGGGGATGAGGCCGAAAAGAAGGCGGCGGAGCATGAATTCACCAGTATCGTTTCGCTGCATACTTGCACGACCGGATTGCTTCCGGTCAATTTTCGCATTGAAGGCTAGGGCGGATGCCGCTATCCCGGGCTCGAGAGATTGGAAAACGCCGTTGCGGCGCTTACATTTTTCTTCATTGTTTCCATCTATCCCCTTTTTACAACAAGGGAGATCTTTGTGTTGGACCGATTGATGCTGGACCCGCCGCTCTATCGCGACGCCATGAGCCGATACGCAGGTCACGTCCAGATCGTCACGACGGCATTCGAGGGCGAAAGGCGCGGGGTGACGATCACCGCGGCCTGCTCGGTTTCCGACGCGCCGGCCATGGTGCTGGCCTGCCTCAACGTCTCCAATCCGCGCAACGAGATCTTTCAGAAGAGCGGTCGTTTCGCGCTGAACGCGCTCGCAGCCGACCAGGTGGAGCTTGCCAACGTCTTTTCCGGCCGCGATCCGACCATACCCGGCGACCGCTTCACCGAGGGGCAATGGAGCGAGCTTGTCACCGGGGCGCCGATCCTGGAGGGGGCGCTGGCGTCGTTCGACTGCCGGCTGATCGAGTTCAAGGTGATGTCAACGCACATGATCCTGTTCGGCGAGGTCGTCGGGCTCGTTCACGGCCCGCAGAAACCGCCTCTCATCTATATGGACCGTGGCTATCGCTCGCTGTAACCTCGCTTGAAAGCGGAGGACGCATGGCGGCTTACAAGACGGGATCCGTTCCCCGGTCGATCGAAGAGACCGCGGAGATGCTGGCGACGGAGAACTACCTGGCCGGGCGCGCCCTTGCGACCGTGCTGTTCCTGTCCCTGAAGATGAAGAGGCCGCTGTTTCTCGAAGGCGAGGCCGGCGTCGGCAAGACCGAGGTGGCCAAGGTGCTGGCGAAGGCGCTGGACCGGCCGCTGATCCGCCTGCAGTGCTACGAGGGGCTGGACGTGTCCTCGGCGGTCTACGAGTGGAACTATCCCGCGCAGATGCTGGAGATCCGGCTCGCCGAGGCTGCGGGCACCACCGACCGCGACCGCATCGAATCCGACATCTTCTCCGACCGCTACCTGATCCGCAGGCCCGTCCTGCAGGCGCTCTCCTCGCCGGATGGCCGGGCGCCGGTGTTCCTGATCGACGAGCTCGACCGGACCGACGAGGCCTTCGAGGCGTTCCTGCTCGAGGTGCTGTCGGATTTCCAGGTCACCGTGCCAGAGCTCGGCACGATCCGGGCGGCCGAGCCGCCGATCGTCATCATCACCACCAACCGGACCCGCGAGGTGCACGATGCGCTGAAGCGCCGCTGCCTCTACCACTGGGTCGACTATCCTTCGGCGGCACAGGAGCTGGAGATCATCGGTCGCAAGATCCCCGGCTGCAACGCGGCGCTGTCGCGCGAGATCGTCGCCTATGTCCAGCGGTTGCGGACGATGGACCTGTTCAAGAACCCAGGCGTCGCCGAGACGATCGACTGGGCGACCGCCCTGACCGAGCTCGACCGCACCGCGCTCGACCCGGAGACGATCGCCGACACACTCGGAACGCTTCTGAAATACCAGGACGACATCGCCCGGATCGAAGGGAGCGAGGGCCGCAAGCTCCTCGACGAGGTGAGGTCCGAGCTGCGCGCGGCGGGCTGAGATGACCGGGGCGGGGCCTGACGCGCTCGCTGCAAGGCCGCCGGACGACGGCCGGCTGGCCGACAACATCGTCCACTTCGCCCGGGCGCTCCGCAAGGCCGGCATGCGCATCGGGCCGGCCGCCGTCGCCGACGCGATCGAGGCGGTCCAGGCGATCGGCATCGGCGATCGCGAGGAATTCTACACCGCGCTCCACTGCACGCTCGTCACCCGCCACGAGGACCAGGCGATCTTCGACGAGGCGTTCCGGCTGTTCTGGCGTTCGCGCGACCTCGTCCAGAAGATGATTACGATGATGTCGCCGGTGGTGCGCCGGGAGGCGGAGCAAGCGCGCAGGAAGGCGGGCGAGCGGCGGATCGCCGATGCGCTCTTTGCCGCGCCCGAAGACCGGCGGCCGCCGCGCGAGGAGCCGGACGTGGAGATCGACGCCCGGTTCACCGCGTCGGTCAGCGAGGTGCTGCGCAGGATGGACTTCGCGCAGATGACCGCGGCCGAACTGCGCCAGGCCAAGCGTGCGGTCGCAGCCCTGACCCTGCCGATGGACGAGGTCCGAACCCGGCGCTTCCAGCCCAGCACCGGCCGGGCGACGGTGGACCCGCGCGCGACCATGCGCCGGGCGATGCGCACCGGCGGGGCGCTGATCCTGCCGCGCTACCGCGAGCCGAAGTTCGTGCATCCGCCGCTCGTGGTGCTCGCCGACATCTCCGGCTCGATGAGCCAGTACACGCGCATCTTTTTGCATTTCCTGCACGCGCTGACGGACCGGCGGCGGCGCGTTCACACATTTTTGTTCGGGACGCGACTGACCAACGTCACCCGGCAGATGCGCCACCGCGATCCCGACGAGGCGGTGGAGGCGTGCGCGCGGGCCGTGGAGGACTGGTCGGGCGGAACCCGCATCGGCGCGACGCTGAAGGCGTTCAACAGGCTCTGGTCCCGGCGCGTGCTCGGGCAGGGCGCCATCGTGCTCCTGATCACCGACGGGCTGGAGCGCGAGGACATTGCGACGCTGGAGGCGGAGATCGACCGGCTGCATCGCTCCTGCCGGCGGCTCGTCTGGCTGAACCCGCTGCTGCGCTTCGAAGGCTTCGAGGCCCGCGCGAAGGGCGTGCTGGCCATGCTGCCGCATGTTGACGAACTGCGCGCCGTGCACAATCTAGAGGCCATCGGACAACTTGTCGCAGCGCTTTCCGGCGAAAGCGGCGGGCGCGCTGACCCGCGGCGGTTTCTCGCCGCACAGACATGACGGAGGCTGCCATGGACGACGCGACGGATACCCTCGACCCGCTGGCCGTGGCGGAGCGCTGGATGGATGACGGTCGCGCGGTGGCGGTCGCCACCGTGGTGGAGACCTGGGGTTCGGCGCCGCGCCCGGCCGGCAGCCACCTCGTCATCGACGGCGACGGCAATTTTCACGGTTCGGTGTCGGGCGGCTGCGTCGAGGGCGCGGTCATCACCGAGGCGCTCGACGTGATCGGCAGCGGCGAACCGCGGATGCTCGAATTCGGCGTCGCCGACGAGACGGCCTGGCGGGTCGGGCTTTCCTGCGGCGGCCGCATCCGCGTCTACCTGGAGCGGCTCGGCTGATGGATCCGCACATTCTGCGCAAACTCAATGCCGAACGTCGCGCCCGCCGCGCCGTGGTGTACCTGACCGACCTCGGCGACGGGCGCGACCGGCTCGTGCGCGAGGGCGATGCCGTCGTCGGTCCGCTGGGCGAGGCGATCGCGGCCGCGTTCCGCTCCGGCAGGTCGGGTGTGGTCGAGGTCGAGGGGCGCAGCTATTTCCTCAACGTGCACCTGCCGCCGCCGCGGATCGTGGTGATCGGCGCGGTTCACATCAGCCAGGCGCTGGTGGCGATGGCGAAGGTCTCAGGCTTCGATCTCACGATCGTCGATCCGCGCACCGCCTTTGCCACCGGCGAGCGCTTTGCCGGCACCGATCTCGTCGCCGACTGGCCGGAGGACGTGCTGAAGCAGAGGCCGCTCGATGCCTATACGGCGCTGGTGGCGGTGACGCACGACCCGAAGATCGACGACTACCCGATCCGGGCCGGGCTGGAGGCGGGCTGCTTCTATGTCGGCGCGCTCGGCAGCCGCAAGACGCATGCCAGGCGCGTGGAGCGGCTGCTTTCGCAAGGTGCGAGCGCGGCCATGATCGAGCGCATCCGCGCGCCCATCGGCCTCGACATCGGCGCGGCAAGCCCGGCCGAGATCGCGGTCGCGATCCTCGCCGAGGTCATCGAGGCCTTCCGCCGGCGCGAACTCTATCGGGGAGCTGCGGCATGATTTTCGGCGAAATCCCCGCCGGGGCGGCCGCCGGATCGATCCTGGCACACGGCGTGCGCGGCGACGGCGTTTCCTTCTCGAAGGGGCGCAGGCTCGACGAGGCGGATTGCCGGCAATTGCTGGGCGCGGGCGTCAAGAGCGTCATCGCCGTGCGCCTGGAGCCCGGCGACCTGGACGAGGACGCCGCCGCCGCCCGGCTCGCCGCTGCGATCGGCCCCGATCACCTGACCTTCACCGTGCCCGCGACCGGGCGCGTCAACATTCATGCCGCCGTCGACGGCCTGCTGATCGCCGACCGGACGGCGATCGACCGCTTCAACCGCGTCGACCCGGCGATCACGATCGCGACCCTGCCGGATCACGCCACCGTCCGCCCGGGCGACATGGTGGCGACGATCAAGATCATTCCGCTGGCGGTGGCCGAGGACGCGGTCGAACGCGCGGCGGCGGCGCTGAGAGGTGGCGGCGCGCTCCTCGTCAAGCCGTTTGCGGCGCGCCGGGTCGGCCTGATCGCCACCGTCCTGCCGTCGCTGAAGCCGAGCGTGATGGACAAGACGAGGCTGCTCCTCGAACACCGGCTGTCGCCGTCGGGAAGCACGCTCAGCGGCGAGACGCGGGTGGCGCACGAGACGCCGGCGCTTGCCGAGGCGCTCGGGCCGGCCGTTCGCGACAACGAACTGGTGGTCGTCTTCGGGGCGTCGGCGGTCTCCGATGCGGACGACGTGATCCCGGCCGCGATCCGGCTGGCCGGCGGCCGCGTCGAGCAGGTGGGGATGCCCGTCGATCCCGGCAACCTCCTCGTCCTCGGCCATATCGGCGAGACACCGGTGATCGGCGCGCCGGGCTGTGCGCGCAGCCCGAAGGAGAACGGCTTCGACTGGGTGCTCGCCCGCATCCTCGCCGGTGAGACGCCGGGGCGGGCGGAACTGACGGGCATGGGGGTCGGCGGGCTTTTGGCCGAGATCCCGACGCGGCCGCGGCCGCGCGAGGTCAAGGGCGAGCGTCGTGGCGGCGGCGAGGCTGCGGCAAAGGTCGCGATCGTCGTGCTCGCCGCCGGGCAGGCGCGACGCATGGGAGCCGGCGGGCGCCACAAGCTGCTCGCCGAGTTCGACGCCGTGCCGCTGGTGCGCAGGTCGGTTGCAGCGGCGATCGAGGCAGCGCCGTCGGAGGTCGTGCTCGTCACCGGCCACCGGGCCGCGGAGATCGAGGCCGCCGTCGCGGGCCTGTCTGTGGCCATATCCCGCAATCCGCTCTACCAGGAAGGCATGTCGACGTCGCTGAACGCCGGTCTCGAGGCGGTGGGAGCTGATTGCGACGGCGTGCTCGTCCATCTCGCCGACATGCCGGGCGTGACGGCGGCGGACCTGCGCAGGCTGATCGATGCCTTCGCCGGGGCCGGCGGCAATGCGATCGTGCGGGCGGTGTCTGCCGGCAAGCGCGGCAATCCGGTGATCCTGCCGCGTGCGACCTTCCCGGCGGTCCGCGCGCTTTCCGGGGACGTCGGTGCGCGCCAGATCATCGAGACGTCCGGCCTCGACATCATCGACGTCGAGATCGGGCCGGCCGCGCATCTGGACGTGGACACGCCGGAGGCGATCGCCGAGGCGGGCGGCGTTCTGAAGGGGTAGGCGATGAACAACGAGGCGATCCACGAGATGTTCCAGTCGCTGGGACCGGTGACCATCAAGCGCATGTTCGGCGGCAAGGGGATCTATGCCGGGGACCTGATCGTCGCGCTCGAGGTGGACGGCGAGGTGCTGCTCAAGGCCGACGAGGTGACGATCCCCGAATTCGAGGTCTCCGGCTGCCGGCAATGGGTGTACGAGGGGCGCAAGACCGGCATGCCGCTGCGCATGCCCTACTGGACCATTCCGGACGACGCCTTCGACGATCCGGACCTGATGGCCTGCTGGGTGAAGCTGGCGCTCGAGGCGGCCATTCGCGCCGGCCCGACGAAAAAGTGAGGTTGTGCCCGTGCCGCGGTCAGCGAGCGCGCAGTGCCGCCGCCGCGGCAGCGGTGAAGCGTGACAGGGGCTGGGGCAGCTCGTTCAGGGAAAACCAGCCGAACTCCGGCAGCTTCTCCGGCTCCATCACCCTCGGCTCGCCGGAAAAGTCCTCGGTCACGTAGATCAGCGACAGCCAGTGCTGGCCGTCCGTCTCGATGATCTGTTCCGACAGGCAAAGGAAGTCGAGGCGACCGAACGACAGTCCGGTCTCTTCCTCGGCCTCGCGACGCGCGGCGTCGCGGGAATGCTCCATGTGGTCGACCTTGCCGCCGACGATGTTCCAGTGGCCGGCTTCCGGCGGGCGGGTGCGGCGGTAGAGCAGCAGCCTGCCGTCGCGAAGCACGGCGAGGCCGCAACCGACGCCGGGGACCTCGGAGCCTGGAACGGGCATGGATGCGGATCAGGCCTTGCCGGCGATCAGCATGAAGGCCGGGATGTCGTCGCCGAAGCCGACCGGCGTCGGGCCGTCGTCCTCGTCGCGGCGATAGCGGCTGCGGCGATCGCGGTTGTCGTCGTTGGCAGGACGCTGGTTGCGCACCGGCTGGCTCGGCCTCGTGTCGTTCTGGCGGTCGGCTTTCACGGCATCGCTCCCTCTGTCCGCTGCGATGGCTTCCTTGCCATTGTCGTCGCGGCGGTTGTCGCTTTTATGACTGCTTCCACGTTCCCGGTCCCGGTCCCGGTCGCGATCTCTGTCGCGCTCGCGGCCGCGGCCCTTGCGCGGCTTCTCGCGCTCGTCGCTCTCGGTGAGCGCGGGCAGGGTGGAGAGATCGCCGTCCAGCCATTCGACCGACTGGCCGATCAGCTTCTCGATGGCGTCGGAGAACTTGGTGTCGCGCTTGGTCACCAGCGTGAAGGCGGCGCCGGAGCGGCCGGCCCGGCCGGTGCGGCCGATGCGGTGGACGTAGTCCTCGGCATGGATCGGCACGTCGAAATTGAAGACGTGGCTGACGTCGGGAATGTCGAGGCCGCGGGCGGCGACGTCGGAGGCGACGAGCAACTGGATGTTGCCGTCCTTGAAGTTGGCCAGCATGGTCATGCGCGAGCGCTGGTCCATGTCGCCGTGCAGGGCGCCGACGGAGAAGCCGTGGCGGTCGAGCGAGCGGAACAGGTCGGCGACGTCCTTCTTGCGGTTGCAGAAGATGATCGCGTTCTTCAGTTCTTGCTGGGCGCGGATCAGGTCGCGCAGCTTGGAGCGCTTCTCGTAGTCCTTGGCGTGTGCGGCGACGAAACGCTGCGTCACCGTCTTGGCGGTGGAGGAGGGACGGGCCACCTCGATGCGCTCGGGGTTCTGCAGGAAGCGGTCGGCCAGCTTCTGGATCTCCGGAGGCATGGTGGCGGAGAAGAACAGCGTCTGGCGGGTGAAGGGGATGAGCTTGGCGATGCGCTCGATGTCGGGGATGAAGCCCATGTCGAGCATGCGGTCGGCCTCGTCGATGACGAGAACCTCGACGCCGGTCATCAAGAGCTTGCCGCGCTCGCAATGGTCGAGCAGGCGGCCGGGCGTGGCGATCAGGACGTCCGCGCCGCGCTCAAGCTTGCGATCCTGCTCGTCGAAGGAAACGCCGCCGATCAGGAGCGCGACGTTGAGCTTGTGATTCTTGCCGTACTTGTCGAAGTTCTCGGCGACCTGGGCGGCGAGTTCGCGGGTCGGCTCGAGGATCAGCGTGCGCGGCATCCGCGCCCGGGCCCGACCCTTCTCCAGTATCGTCAGCATCGGCAGCACGAAGGATGCGGTCTTGCCGGTGCCGGTCTGCGCGATGCCCAGGATATCCCGGCGCTGCAGGGCGGGTGGGATCGCTCCGGCCTGTATCGGAGTGGGAATCGTGTAGCCCGCGTCGGTGACTGCGGAAAGTACCTTTTGGCTCAGGCCAAGATCTGAAAAAGTGGTCAAAGGGAAATCTGTTTCCGTTCCGGTTCTTGCGAACGCTTGGGGTTTCAGCTGTAGGGATGCCCGCTGGATGCAGCGCACATAGTCTGAAAGCGCCGGAAAGTCAAGGAAACGAACGGTTCTTGCGGATCCGCAGGTGAAGGCAAGGTTAAGGTCGCCTGCGGCTTTTCGCCCGATGGCCTCAATTCATGTAGGTCGAGAGCTTGCGACCGGCCGAAAGAAAGCGGGCGGGATCGCTGGCGCGACCGTCGCGGCGGACCTCGTAGTGGAGGTGCGGACCGGTCGAGCGGCCGGTGGAGCCGGACAGGCCGATCGCCTCGCCGGCGTCGACCGTGTCGCCCGCCTTGACCAGCAGCCGCGACAGGTGCGCATAGCGGGTCGTCAGGCCGCTGCCGTGGTCGATCTCGACGAGATTGCCGTAGCCACCGGTGCGGGCCGCTGTCACCACGGTCCCCGCGCCCGTGGCGCGGACTTCGCTGCCGACCGGGAGCCGGAAATCGATGCCGGCATGCAGGGCGAGGCGGCCGAGAAAGGGATCGGTGCGGTTGCCGAAGCGGCTCGTCACCGGGCTGCCGGGCGAGGGGTTGGCGAAGGGTAGCCGGCGCACGGTGCCGCGCATCAGTTCGAGCCGGTTGAGCGCGGTGTCCAGTTGCCCCATCGAGGTCTCGAAGCTGTCGCCGGTCTCCGGCTCGACGAAGGGTCCGCCGATGGCGTCGCCGGTTCCCTCCGGGGTGCCTTCGGCCGGCACCGCGATGTCGTTGCGGGCAAGGATAGCCTCGATCGCATCGGCCGTCTCGGCGGCGCCCGTGGTCAGTGTCGCGATCCGGGAGAGCTGCTGGCGCTCGATGTCCTTCAGCGAGAGCGTCACCCGGGAGAACATCCTGTCGGTGCGGTCGGCGACCGATTCGCCGGGCGCGGCGTAGGCCAGGGCCGGCGCGGATGCCGGCTGCGATGCGACGGCTGCCGTGCTCTTGCCGAGCAGCCGGTCGATCGCCTTCAGGCCCGGGGCGGCGTCAGCGCGGCGACCGTATCCGAGTTCTGCGGGCTGCGGCTCGGGTTCGGCCGTTGCGGGGAGACCGGCGTCGTCCGCCCGGTTCAGGAGCGAGTCGAGCTTGCCGTTGCGCTCGGTCAGCGCCAGTTGCTGCTGGAAGAGCTTCTCGACCTTCTCCTCGACCACCTGCTGGTCGAGAAGCTGGCGGCTTGTCACCCGGTCGACCTGGGCGCGCAGTGCGGAGATGCGATCCTCATAGTCGTGCTGCATGCGCGCCTGCCTCGCCATGGTGGCGCCGATCAGGCCGTCGCGCAGCACGAGGTAGGAGGTGGCGGCCAGGTAGCCGATGGTGAACATGCCGGCGAAGCAGAAGGTGACGGCGAGCATCCAGGGGCGGATGGTCATGTGGCGGATGCGGTCGCCGGAGGCGAGGATGATGATATGCTGCTGCTCTTTCTTGCCGAAGACGCGATTTTCAGGACGATCCGCCACCACAACCCCCGACAGCCAGTGTCTTGCCCCTTGGTGAGACGGAATTACACACCGTTAAGGTTAACAAAGGCTTGCGGGCGGGCGCGGATCGTTAACTCTGGCTGACGGAAACGAGGCTGCGGTAGAAGGACGGCGTTAGGCCGGCCTCCGCCCGGGCGACATCGTTGAACGGCGCCTTGAGCGAGCCGCGGAAGTTGGCGCGCACGAGCTGCTGGAAGCTCGCCGCCGGATCCTTCCTTTCCCGGGCGCAGAGGAAGCGGAACCATTTGGCGCCGACGGCGACATGGCCCTTCTCGTCGTTGTAGATGATGTCGAGGATATCGGCGCTCTCGATGTCGCCGGTCTCGCGCATCTTTTCCTGCAGCACCGGCGTCACGTCCAGGCCGCGGGCCTCGAGGATCAGGGGAACCACCGCAAGCCGGGCCGTCAGGTCGTTGCGGGTGCTGTGGGCGGCCTGCCAGAGCCCGTCATGGGCCGGAAGATCGCCATAATCGGCGCCGAGGGCGCGCAGCCGGTCGCGGATCAGCCGGAAGTGCTTGGCTTCCTCGAAGGCGACCTGCATCCAGCCGTCGAAGAAGGAATGGGGCACGCCCTGGGTCGTGAACCGGGCGACGATGTCGAGCGCGAGATCGATGGCGTTGAGTTCGATATGGGCCAGCGCGTGCAGGAGGGCGATTCGGCCCTTCAGCGTGTGCAGCGAGCGCTTCTTCATGTTCTTCGGCGGCACCAGTTCCGGCCGCGGCGGCCGGCCCGGTCGGTCCGGAAGCGGCGGATCGAGCGGGGATCGCACCGAAAGCGTGCGGGCGAACCATCGCCGCGCCGTTTCCTGGGCGATCTCCGTCTTGACGTCGAGGTCGGCCGAACGGATCGCCAGCGTCGCGCCGCCGCGCAGGCTTCCGATCGGAGGAATGTCTATCCGGTCAGGCGTATAAGGCATTTTCTTAAAGTTCTTTCGCGCGCGCCAGGACGGCTTCCGCGTGGCCCTGCACCTTCACCTTCGGCCAGATCTCCGCGATCCTGCCGTCCTTGTCGATGAGGAAGGTGGTGCGCTCGACGCCCATGTAGGTGCGGCCGTACATGCTCTTCTCCTTCCAGACGCCGTAGGCTTCCAGCGTCTGGTGGCCCTCATCCGAGAGCAGCGTCACCTTCAGGTCGTGCTTGGCCTTGAAACGGTCGTGCTTCTTGACGGGATCGGGCGACACGCCCAGCACCCGCACGCCGGCCTTGTCGAATTCGCCGATGAGGGCCGAGAAGGCGAGGTTTTCCACCGTGCAGCCTTCGGTGTCGTCCTTCGGATAGAAGAAGAGCACCAGGGGTTTGCCGCGAAGTGCCACGAGCGAGACGTTCTCGCCGCCGTCCGCCGGCAGGGAGAAATCCGGCGCCGGCGCACCAGGAGACAATTCCGCCATGGTATTTCCTTTCTTTGGCCAGGTTTTTAGGTCATGCGGACCCGATCCCCGGTATATAGTGCCAGCAGGAATCGTCCAGTCGCATTCGGCTGACGGGACGCCTGTCCTGCGAGGTGACGTCGGCGCGCCGACTTGATGAATGGAACAACCGCGACATGAGCGACATCCGCGGCGAGAAGGTGAGATTCGGCCGGGGCGATATCGTCTCCCTGCACGAACTGCCGTCTGCGCAGGCGCATGAGCCGCTCATCCTTCATTGCACCGATCGGCCCGGCCATCTTTCGGTTCTGGCGCGCCTTTTCGCCGGCATCTGCGGCGTGGTCGCCCTGCTCATCGTCCTGGTCGTGGCGACGGTCGAGAGCGGGCTGATCGACAGCACGCTGAACACCCGGGCGTCGGCCGCGCTCAATCGTGCCGTCGGCCCGAACTATGCCGCCGCCGTGGAAAACACGGTCGTCCGCTTCTCCAGTCTCGGCGGCCTGGCGCTGCGCGCGGAGAATGTCTCCTTCAGCCGCAAGGACGGCGGCGAGAACGTCGCCAACGCCGAGGCCGTGGCGATCGTGCTCGATCCGCTGGCCCTGCTCACCGGCCGGGTCGCGCCCTCGCGGCTCGATATCGACGGGGCGATGTTCAACCCGGCGCTCTTGCCCAAGGGACCACCGATCGATCTTGCGAAGGTGCGGCTCGACGCCGTCCCGGCCTATCAGGATGCGGCCTTTGCGGCGCTGGAGCGGATCGGGGCGATGGTCGCAGGCAGCGACCTGAGGCGCGTCCGCATCAACCAGCTGGCATTGCCGATCGCGGCCGCCGGCGGGCGGACGCTGACGCTCGACATCGAGGAGATCGGCTTTGCCCGCACCGGGGACGGCGAGATGTCGATTGCAGGCGAGTTCAACCTGGACGGCAGGGCCGGCGCGATCGATCTCGTGGCCAGCGGCAGCGGCGGCGCGACAGAGGTGAGCGGCACGATCTCCGGCGTTCCGCTGGCGCCCTTCACGCTTCAGCGGACCGCCGAGGGCGACATCCGTTCCGGCCTCGACGTGCCGGTCGCCGTCACCGTTTCCGCCGTCCGTGGCGGGGCGGGCCTGAAGCCGCGGCTGGACCTCGGCCTCTCCACGCAGGGCGGCATGCTCTATCTCGGCGGCGAGGGCGCGGAGGTGAAGCCGAGCCGGGTCGCGGCCTACTACGACTATGACCGCCGCGGGATCGAGATCGCCAAGTCCGAGGTGCATGTCGGCGCATCCTCCTTCCCCTTCACCGGCGGGCTGATCGACCTGGACCGGTTGCCGGGCCAGACGCAGAAGGGATTCGGCATCGACGTTCTCGTGGAGAACGCCGTCGGCGCGCCGATCGACACGGGGGCGACGCCGGTGCGCTTCGAGGCGAAGGCCTCCGGCCGGCTGCTGCCGGAAAGCAAGCAGATCCTGTTCGACGAACTCGGCGTTTCGACGCCGCGCGGTTCGCTCGCCGGCTCGCTCGGCATCGCGCTCGGCGGCCGCAGCCCCGCGGTGAACTTCGCGATGGTCGGCGATACGCTGGACGCCACCACCGTCAAGCAGCTCTGGCCCTACTGGCTCGGAAGGCGCGCACGCCAGTGGGTGATCGCCAACATCTACGGCGGCACGGTGACCAACGGCCGCATCGAGGTCTCGATGGCGGCCGATCGCGAGCCGGAGCCGGAAGGTCGGCTGCAGTTGCGCGGCAGCGAGCTGACGATCACCTTCGACATCGCCGACACCCGCCTCAACATCGCCGGCGACATCCCGCCGCTGCGCGACGCGGCCGGTCATTTCGAATTGCATGGCGAGCGGATCGAGATCGGCCTTACCGGCGGCACGGCCTATATGGGCTCCGGGCGGTCGGTGTCGGTCAAGGACGGCACCGTCGTCCTGCCGAACACCTATGAGCGGCCGCTGATGGCCGAGATCGACCTCAACATCGCCGGCGCCGGTGACGCGATCGGTGAACTCGTCACCTACCGGCCGATCGACGTTCTGAAGAAGACGCCGTTCGTGCCGGACGACTTCTCGGGACCCGTCGAGGCCAACGTCAAGGCGCGCTTCGGCCTGGTGCGCGACCAGAACCCGCCGCCGCCGCAATGGACCGCCGATATCGACCTGCTCGGCGTCGATCTCAGGCAGCCGATGGCCGGCCGGAAGGTCACCAACGTCCAGGGCGATCTCGTCATCAATCCCGAGCGGGCGGATCTCAAGGCGAAGGCGTATATCGACGGCGTGCCGCTGGAGGTGACGCTGATCGAGCCGGTGAGCCAGGGCGGCGGGCTGAAGCGCGACCTGACGATTTCGGGAACCATCTCCGAGAAGGACCGGGCACGGCTGTTTCCGGGGCTGGCCGATATCGTGGCCGGGCCCGTGGGCATCCTGATCACCACCCAGCCGGACGGCAGCCAGAAGGTCGAGAGCGATCTCGGCAAGAGCCTCGTGCAGCTTCCCTGGATCGGCTGGGAGAAGGGGGCGGGGGTCCCGGCCAAGGCGACGTTCGCGCTGGGCAAGCCGGAGGGCGGCGTCACGCGCCTGTCCGATTTCGACTTCTCCGGCGACGGCTTTGCCGTGACCGGCGAGCTCGCGCTCAAGGACGGCGGCCTAAGCTCCGCCCGCTTCGGACAGGTCCGCCTGTCGGCCCAGGATCGCTATTCGCTCGAGCTCTCGCGCTCGCGCGGAGGCTATGTGGCGAAGGTGAACGGGGAACTCGCCGACCTGCGTCCGGTGCTGGCGCGGTTGAAGAACAAGCCGGGCGGTCCAGGCGGTGGCGGCGGCGATGCGGCGGCGGTGTCGGTCCGGGCCGACATCGGCCGGGCGATCGGCTTCAACGGCGAGGCGCTGGACAGCTTCAAGCTATCCTACGGGCACAACGGCAGCCGCATGACCGATCTCGATCTGTCCGGCGTGACGGGCAGCGGCCAAGCGGTGGTGGCGAAGCTCGGCGGGGGCGGCGAGCAGACGCTGGAGATCACCTCCGGCGATGCCGGCGCGCTCGCCCGGCTGGCCAACATCTATCGGCACATGGGCGGCGGGCTGCTGAACGTGAAGTTGAAGGCGGGCGCGGACGGCGCCTGGCGCGGCCCGGTCGACATCCGCCAGTTCCGGCTGGAAGGCGAGGAGAAGCTGCGCTCGATGGTATCGACGCCCGCGGGCGGCAAGAGCCTCAACGACGCGGTCCGCAGCGAGATCGACACGAGCTCGATGCGCTTCGAGCGGGGCTTTGCCTTCGTCGTGTCGAAGGACGGCACGTTGCGGGTCGAAAACGGCGTGGTGCGCGGCGATGCGGTGGGCGCGACCTTCCAGGGCATGGTCCGCAATGCCAGCGGCCAGATGGAGCTGACCGGCACGTTCATGCCCGCCTACGGGCTCAACCGCCTCTTTGCCGAACTGCCGCTGATCGGCATCATCCTCGGCAACGGCCGCGACCGCGGCCTGATCGGCATCACCTTCAAGCTGACCGGCCCCTTCGACCAGCCGCGGCTGATGGTCAATCCGCT
The DNA here is from genome assembly GCF_029210525.1 of Mycoplana sp. MJR14. NCBI lineage: Bacteria > Pseudomonadati > Pseudomonadota > Alphaproteobacteria > Hyphomicrobiales > Rhizobiaceae > Mycoplana > Mycoplana sp. MJR14. Next base: position 2,903 of record NZ_JARGEO010000011.1, on the reverse strand, counting down.
GTCGGTCATCGCGCCGGGCGTGTTCCGGAACATCTTCGAGTTCTGAGGGCGGGGCGTCGTTCCACTTGTGAAAGCAAGAAGCATTTAAGGCCCTGCTTCTTCACGACATGTTGGCCATTCAGTTCGAGCCGGCGATAAGTTTCAGGATGTATTTTGACCTCTGGCCGTCCCAACCACATAGCCCGCAGCGACCACCTTCAAAACTATGATCGCAGTTGTCATAGCCATAGAGGTGATGGGAGCACTCGGGGCACAGGGACAGCATCTTGGAGGTCGATGCGATGTATTCGCTTCGACACTCGTCGCACCGTCTCCACTCGTGTGCTCCGTCCTCTGTGGACATTGACACCTCCGATGGCGATTCGGCCGGCTCAGGCCGGACGCACCAGCATGTGCTTCTTCTTGCCGAGCGAGAGCTTGACGACGCCGTCGGCGGTCACTTCGGCGCTGCCGATCGTCATCCGCTCGTCGCTGACGGCCTTGTCGTTGATGCGGACGGCGCCGCCCTGCACGTGTCGGCGGGCCTCGCCGTTGGAGGCGGCGAGGCCGGCGCGGACGATCAGCGACAGGAGGCCGATGCCGGCTTCGAGCTCGGCCTTCGGGACCTCGACGGAGGGCAGGTTCTCCGCGAGCGCGCCTTCCTCGAAGGTCTTGCGGGCGGTCTCGGCCGCCTGCTCGGCATTTTCGCGCCCGTGCAGCATGGCGGTGATCTCGGTGGCGAGGATCTTCTTCACCTCGTTGATCTCCGAGCCGCCGAGCGCGGCGAGGCGGGCGATCTCGTCCATCGGCAGCGTCGTGTAGAGCTTCAGGAAGCGGGTGACGTCGGCATCCTCGGTGTTGCGCCAGTACTGCCAGAAATCATAGGCCGACAGCATGTCCGGGTTCAGCCAGACGGCGCCGGAGATCGACTTGCCCATCTTGGCGCCGGAGGCCGTCGTCAGCAGCGGCGAGGTCAGCGCGTAGAGCTGCGGCGTGCCCATGCGGTGGCCGAGGTCGATGCCGTTGACGATGTTGCCCCACTGGTCGGAGCCGCCCATCTGCAGGCGCGTGCCATAGCGCTTGTTCAGCTCGACGAAGTCGTAGGCCTGCAGGATCATGTAATTGAATTCGAGGAAGGAGAGCGACTGTTCGCGGTCGAGGCGCATCTTGACGCTGTCGAAGGACAGCATGCGGTTGACCGAGAAGTGGCGGCCGACGTCGCGCAGGAATTCCAGGTAGTTGATGCCGAGCAGCCAGTCGGCATTGTTGATCATCAGCGCGTCCTTCGGGCCCTCGCCATAGGTCAGGTAGCTGGAGAACACCTTCTTGATCGAGGCGATATTGGCTGCGATCGTCTCCGGCGTCATCAGCTGGCGCGCCTCGTCCTTGAAGGAGGGGTCGCCGACCATGCCGGTGCCGCCGCCCATCAGCGAGATCGCGCGGTGGCCGGTCTGCTGCAGCCAGTGCAGCATCATGATCTGGATCAGCCCGCCGGCATGCAGGCTGGGTGCGGTCGGGTCGAAGCCGATATAGGCCGTCACGGTTTCCTTGCAGAGCAGGTCGTCGAGGCCGGTCTCATCCGAAATCTGGTGGATGAAGCCGCGCTCGCTGAGCGTGCGAAGGAAATCTGACTTGAAACCCGACATTGGTCTTCTCTCTTGTGGGGGAGGTGATGCGAACGAATGGCGCGGCATCTAGCACTGTTTTTGCGCATAATCACTCCAAAAGTGATTCTGGAATTTTGTCATGGGACGGATACGAACCGCGATCGGGCTGATGAGCGGCACCAGCCTGGACGGCATCGACGTCGCGCTGATGCGGACGGACGGCGAGGGCACAGTGGAGCGCGGGCCGACGATGGGCGTCGCCTACGATCCGGTATTCCGCAAGCGGTTGCAGGCGGCACTGGAAACGGCGAAGGCGATCGGGCGCCGCGACGAGCGGCCGGGCGATCTTGCGGCGGTGGAGCGCGAGCTGACACTGCGTCATGCCGAGGCGGTCAGGGCCTTCCTGGACGAAAACGGCCTGACGGCGGCGGCGGTCGACGTGATCGGCTTCCACGGCCAGACCGTGCTGCATCGTCCCGACCAGGCGCTGACGGTTCAGCTCGGAGACGGGGCGCTGCTTGCGCGCGAGGCCGGCATCGACGTCGTCTACGACATGCGTGCCAACGACATGGCCGAGGGCGGGCAGGGGGCGCCGCTCATTCCCGTCTACCATGCGGCGCTCGCCCGCAACCTGCCGGCCGACTGCGCCTTTCCCGTCGTCTTCGTCAATATCGGTGGCATCTCGAACCTGACCTATGTCGGCGCGGACGGCGCGATCGTCGCCTTCGACAGCGGGCCCGGGAATACGCTGATCGACCAGTGGGTGGAGGCGCAGGCGGGCATCCCCTTCGACCAGGGCGGCATGATCGCCAGCGAGGGCCGCGTCGTCGCCAGCCTTGCCGCGCGCTATCTCGACCATCCCTTCTTCACGGCGACGGTGCGGCGTTCGCTGGACCGCAACGACTTTCTCCCGCCGGCCGGCGGGGATGCGACGCTGGAGGACGGGGCGCGGACGCTGGCGCATGTCACCGCCGCCGCCATCCTGACATCCGCCGGACATCTGCCGCAGCCACCAAGGACCTACGTGGTCTGCGGCGGCGGGCGGCTGAACCGGATCATCATGGCCGACCTCGCCGATCTGGCGGGCGGGCAGGGGGCACGGGTGATGGCTGCGGAGGAAGCGGGGCTCGATGGCGACAGCATGGAGGCCGAGGCCTGGGCCTATCTCGCGGTCCGCTCGCTGGAAGGCTTGCCGCTGACCTTTCCCGGCACGACGGGCGTCAAGGCGGCGGTCACGGGCGGGGTGGTGGCGAAGCGGCGTGGCTAGAGCGTGCTGTTGTGATTTGGAAACAATTCTGTTGGTTCAAGCGGCGCCGT
>NZ_JARGEO010000010.1:0-175529 GCF_029210525.1 Mycoplana sp. MJR14 | reverse complement strand
CCCCCGCCCCCGCCCCGCGACGACAGGCGGCGCGAAGCGATCTTGCGCCGTAAAGATTGGATTCAGTCTTTCTTGGTAATTCCCCGTTAGCCTTGTCCTTTGTGGTTCCTGGCGGCTCGCCCCGAACCGTCGTCCTTGGTCTTGCGTAACGGGTTCCCATGCATCTTTCGGCCGCCCCTGCCCTCATCCTCCTCGGCCTTGTCCTTTCGGGCTGCTCGTCCAGTTCCGGGCCGGAGGCGCTCAAGGCGGGGCTGACGTCCCGCGAGACCACGAATTCGATCGTGCGGCCGGCCTCGCCGGTGCCGACGGCGGAGGTCGGCGATGTGGCCGCCGCGGAGACGGGCGAAGACGGCTCTGCACCGCATGAGCTCGCCTGGGCCGGACCGGTGCCCGACCAGCAGCAGTTCGACGCGGTGACGCGGGACGCCGGCATGGCCGTGCCCTCGCAGCGTCCGCTCGAGACGATCGCGCCGGAAGCGCCGGCCGCAGCCCCGAGGGCCAGCAAGGGGCCGCGCATCTACAGCCAGCGCTTTCGCGACGCCAAGCCGATCAACTTCGGCAAGGTCAGCCCGCGTCACCACGCCGTCCACGGCGTTGACGTCTCGCGCTGGCAGGGCGAGATCGACTGGCAGACGCTGAGGACGCAAGGGGCGAACTTCGCCTTCATCAAGGCGACCGACGGCGGCGACCATCTCGACCCGATGTTCCAGAAGAACTGGCGCCGGGCCAAGGAAGCCGGGATCAAACGCGGCGCCTACCACTTCTTCTACTGGTGCCGGACGGCCGGAGAACAGGCGGACTGGTTCATCCGCAACGTGCCGCGCGAGGCCGGCGCGCTGCCGCCGGTGATCGACGTCGAGTACAACGCCGAATCGAGCTGCAAGCGCCGGCTGTCGCGGGCGAAGGTGCTGGAGAAGATGCAGGTGTTCATGGACAAGCTGGAACGCCACTACGGCCAGCGTCCGATCATCTACACCGCGCCGGACTTCTATGCCGACAATCTCTCCGGCGAGTTCCCGAACCATCCGTTCTGGCTGCGCTCGGTCGCAGCCCACCCGTCGAAGCGCTACCCCAACCGCAAATGGGTGTTCTGGCAGTATTCGGGCTCCGGCCTGTCCCAGGGCGTCGACGGCAAGATCGACCTCAACGTCTTCCGCGGCAGCGAGGCCGACTGGCACAACTGGGTCGCCGGCCAGTCGAGCTGAGCGCAGGTCGCGACGAACCGCGCGCAGCCTCCGTCTGCGGCACCGGCATAGTCGTCCTCACAGAATGAAGTCGGACGCCTTCAAGCCGATCGTGCCCTCCAGCACGAAGGCAAAGTCCGCCTTGCCGTCGCCGTTGACGTCGCCTTGGACCAGGGTATTGCCGTTCTTGTGCGCATAGCGCAGCTCGCCCGCGTGCTTGTCGAAGGCGTCGTCGCCGATGAAGGAGAACGCGTTGTTGCCCTTGGCAGCGGTCTTGGCGTCGATTCCGGACAGGCCGAGCTTGTCACCCTCGCTGCGGCTGAAGTCGCCGATCTTGTCGCGGCCGGCGGAATCGACCGTGGAATCGCTGCGCGCGCGGAAGACGAAGGTGTCGGCCTGGTCGCCGCCCAGGAGCCGGTCGGCGCCCTTGCCGCCCTCCAGCGTGTCGATGCCGCTGTCCCCCTTCATTCTGTCGTGGCCGTCGCCGCCTTTCAGCGTGTCCTTGCCCGAATTGCCCTCAAGCCCGTCGTTTCCCGTTCCCCCGGTCAGTCTGTCGTTGCCCTCTCTGCCCCAGAGCTTGTCGTTTCCGCTCCCTCCATCCTCAACGTCGTTGCCCGTGCCGCCGTCAATCCGGTCCTTGCCGGAACCGCCACTGAGCGTGTCGTTGCCGCCGTTGCCGAAAATGCTGTCATCGCCGGTGCCGCCATAGAGGCGGTTGGCGCTGTCGTTGCCACGGATGACCTCGTGGATGTCGTCGTCGTTGGCGATCGTCGCCCGGCCCGCCGTGACCACGTTCTTCACGATGCCGCCCGCGGGCGGCGTGAGGGCCAGCGAAAAGCTCTCGTCGCCCTCGAGCCGTTCGTCCTCGACCAGGTCGATCGTGACCGCCGTCACCGTCTGGCCGGCCAGCAGCGTCACCGAGCCGGACCGCCCGGCATAGTCGGCGCCGCTCTTGGCCGTGCCGTCCGATGTCTTGAACTTGAATGTGAGGTTTTTCTCATAAGCCTCGGAAAGATGGATCTCGAACACCGCCTGGCGCGCGCCTGCGTCACCTTCGATGATGGTCGGGCTCGACACGAAGACGGAGCGGTTGCTGCCGGTCCCGTCGTCGTCGTTGACGATGCCGAGCACGCGCTCGATCTTCTGGTATCCGGCAAATCGCGCGTTGTCCGGGCTGGAGAACTCCAGCCAGAGCGACTCGTCGACCTCGTCGAGATTGTCCGGATTGGCGCGGATCTCGACGAAGCCCACCCGGTCGCCCGCCTCGATCACGAGCGTCCCCGTCTGCGGCGGGTAGTCCCGGTTGTTGAGCGGCGCGTCCGTGGCAGAACCGAGCACGGTGCGGTAGTCGATGCGCACCTCGTCGTCCGTGGCCTTGGACAGGACGACCCGGAAGCGCATCGTGCCGCCTTCCGTCTGGGTCGCGCGCTCCACGGCGATGATCGGGATCGCGCCGTTGCCGGTGTCGTCATCGAGAATGGTGGCGGTGCCGGCGCTGCCCTCGCGACCGTTCTTGACGACGCCCGGCGGCGTGACGACGAGCGAGAAATACTCATTGAGCTCGACCGCATTGTCCCCGAGCAGATCGACTGCGACCGTCGCCGTGGTCTCGCCGGCCGAGATTTTGACCGTGCCGGTCTTGGCGGAATAGTCGGATCCAGCCCGGGCCGATCCGTCGACCGTGCGGTAGCTCAACGTCAGGTCGGTCGCGAGCGCCTCGGACAGATGCACCTCGAACACGGCCCGCCGCGCGCCGCCGTCGCCTTCGACGACGGTCGGGCTCGACACGAACATGGCAAGGTCGGAGCCGGTGCCGTTGTTGTCCTGCACGACGCCCAGCACGCGGACGGTGGCGGGATTGCCGACGAAGGCCGCGCCCTTGGGGTTGAACAGCTCGACCCAGAGGGACTCGTCCACCTCGTCCAGGTTGTCGGGGCGGGCGCGAACCACGATCTCGCCCTCCGTCTGCCCGGCGGGGATGACGAGCGTGTCGATCCGGTAGATTCCGCCATTGCCCTTCTGGACGGTATAATCCTGGAAATTGAGCGGTGAATCCTTGGCGGTGCCCTCGAGGGCGCGATAGTCGATCCTGACCTCGTCCGTGGTCGGCGCGCTGAGGCTCACCTTGAAGCGAAGAAAACCGCCCTCCAGAGCCTCGACGCGCGTAATGCTGATGGTCGGAACCGCCATGTTGCCCTCCCGTTGAAGAAAATCTCAAGCATTTCGATTGACAGGCATGCGGGATCGTCCAGCCGCCCGGAAATCTGGACGGTCGTCCGACGTCGGAACTATTTATATTAGCAATTGCTTTATCACGAAGTTTCGACCAGGGGGATAGCTCTATCTATCTATTCTGCCTGCAATTGGGACGGGGCCCGGCCGCTTCGATCATTTGTTCGGGAAGGCCTCGCTTTCACACCGATTTGGGGACACGATGGCGGTGGATGCAGCCCGAAGCGAGGCAGGTCACGCATGCGCATCGCCTTCCCTCTCCTTTGTCTCCTGTCCGCGCTGTCGGCTGCCGTGCCTGCGCGCGCCGACGAAAGCGCCTTCCTGAAGTCGCTGGCCGGCAACTGGACCGGCGGCGGGACCGTGGTGACGCGGATCGGCAGGCCCGCCGTCAACGTCGACTGCAGGCTGCGCTCGGATGCCGGTGCGGCGTCGGTCTCCATGCAGGGCAATTGCAAGGCGCTCATGCTGTTCCGGCGCCCGATCTCCGCCGAACTGAAGGCCAGGGGCGCGCGCTACAGCGGCATCTACATCGGCCCCTCCGGCCGCCATTCGACGCTCTCCGGCGCGAGGAAGGGGTCGACCATCAGCCTCGCGGTGCGCTGGAGCCGGCTGGTGAACGGCGACCGGCAGGCCGAGATGACGATCCAGAAGATCGGCGACAACGGCCTGAGGCTGCGGACCATCGACCGCAATCCCGCAAACGGCGAGACGGTGGTCACGAGCGATATCCGCCTGGACCGGAACTGAACTCCCGGCGACCACAGACGCCCCGTCCGATGGCGCCTGCGACAGATTCGACGGCGCCTGTCCCTGTTCATTTCGAAGCCGTGCCCTATGGTTGAGATCAGGGCGGAGACGTGCCACGCTTCGTCGGCGCGGGGCCGCCGCGATCCGCCGCGCGTTGATCATGGTTCGAAGGAACAGAGAATGAGCCGCAGTCCCTACGAGGTCCTCGGTGTCGGCAAGAACGCGACGCAGAAGGATATCCAGAGCGCCTACCGCAAGCTCGCCAAGAAACTGCATCCCGATCTCAATCCCGGCGACAAGGACGCCGAGGAACGGTTCAAGGCGGTCTCGGCCGCCTATGCCCTGCTCGGCGACGAGGAGAAGCGGGGCAAATACGACCGCGGCGAGATCGACGAGACCGGCGCCGAGACGCCGCCGCGGCAGTACTATCGCGACTATGCCTCCGCCGGCGCCACTGGCGGCCGCTATGAGGGCAACCAGAGCTTTTCGGATTTCGGCGATGTCGACGACATCTTCTCCGGCTTTTTCTCGCAGCGCGGACGGCAGCAGGGCGGCAAGGGGCGCGACGCCTATTTCTCCATGGAGCTCGACTTCCTCGAGGCGGCCAACGGCACGAAGAAACAGATCAGCCTGCCCGACGGCCCGCCGATCGACCTGACGATCCCGCCCGGCACGCGCGACGGCCAGACGCTGCGGCTGCGCGGCAAGGGCGAGCCGGGACACGGCGGCGCGCCCGCCGGCGATGCGCGCATCGAGATCCGCGTGCGGCCGCACTCCTTCTACCGGCAGGACGGGGACGACGTCCGCTACGAGATCCCGATCTCGCTGACGGAGGCCGTCCTCGGCGGCAAGATTCGCGTGCCGACGCTCGACGGCGCGGTGAACGTGACGATCCCGCCGCATTCGAATACCGGCAAGACCCTGCGGCTGAAGGGAAAGGGCCTGCACAAGCCCGGCGGCGGCCATGGCGACGCCTATGTGACGCTGCAGGTGGTGCTGCCGCAGACGCCCGATCACGAACTCACCGCCTTCGCGGAGCGCTGGGAAGCCGGAAAGGCACAGGCGCCGCGCCGGCACATGGGAGGCTGAGATGAAAGACACCGAACTCTGCCGCTACCTCGAAATCGAGATCACCCTGCTCGACACATGGGTCGAGCATCGCTGGCTGATCCCCGAGGAGCGGGACGGCATGCGCCTGTTCCACGACGCCGACCTCGCCCGCGCCCGCCTGATCCAGGACCTGATCGGTCCGATGGGGGTCAACGAGGACGGCGTCGACGTCGCCATGCAACTGCTCGACCAGATCCACGGTCTGCGTGGTAGACTGGGCCTGCTGATGCAGGCGATCCGCAGCCAGGACGAAGACATCCAGCGGCGTATCCTCGCCCTGATCGACGAGGAATAGCGTGCCGGTCACCCGCCCGTCAGCAACACCAGGAGGTTCCCATGCCGAAGCCAGAAAAGCCTGCTCCCAAGAGCGACAAGCAGAAGGACAAGGAGAAGCGGAAGGAGGACGAATATCTCGACGAGGCGCTGGAAGAGACCTTTCCGGCGAGCGACCCGATCGCCCCGCCGAAATTCGACGACAGCAAGAACTGAGCGACAGGCTTCCTGTCCGCCCGGACTGTTTCCTGACCAGGGCAGCAATGCGCAGCCGACGTTGCCCCGGTCGGCAGTATCAGCGGCGTTCCAGGCATTTCCGGCCGGCTCGCCCACCTCGTCCCCTGACGCCGCCCTTATGATTTTCTGACCTCCGGCACCGGCTTTCCCCATCGAAATCCGATCCGCGACGGCCCTAGGCTCCCGCCATCGTCAACTGGATACGATGTCATGGCCACCCGTCACGATCAAAGCGCCCCTACCCCGCTCAGCACACGGACCGTCTTTGCCACAGCCACCATGCGCGTCGGAAAACAGGCGCTCAGGATGCGCCGGCTGCCGCCCGAGGCAGGCGAAAGGCGCGATCACAGCCGCGAGGCCGCCCGCATCCGTTTCGTCGTCGTCCTGACGCTGATCGCCGCCGGTATCGGCTGGCTCATCCTGTTCGGCTGAACGCTGGCTGCGACCATGCCCCTGAACAGCCATACCCCCCTGCCTTTCCTGCCTCGCCCGCACCGCCGCCCGCAGGATGGCGAGGCAGCCCAATCCGAGGATATCGGCGCCGTGGCGTCGCTGCGCAGCCGGATCGCGGCGGCCCGCATCCTCCGCGAGCACCTCGTCTGGGAAGCGCTGCGCGTCCTGCCGGCGCTCGCGAATGTTCGCGCCCATGCGGCGTTTCCCCGGTTCCGGCAGATGATGGAGGGCGACGATCTCGCCGGCGCGGTCCTGCTCTTGGCAGCGATGGCCGCCCCTGCCCGCGACCTGCTGGAACTGACCCAGGCCGGCGGCATCTGGAGCTGCCGGATGGCGACCACCGTTGCGCCGCACGGCCGGCGCCGGCGCATTCACACAGCCCACCATCCGGAGCGCGCGGCCTGCCTGCTGGCGGCCCTTGTCGCCTCCGGCAGCACGGAGGCCTGAGGTTCCCATGGAGTCCACGATGTCGCCTTACCATTCCTTTCTTCCGCGTGGCGCGGTCTGCGATCTCGTCACGCCGTTCCGCGGGAACGCGCTCGACCGGATCGGCCTTTTGACGCTGATCGAATGGCAGATCAGGAGCGGGGTTTCCGGCCTTCTCGTCTGCGGCGAGGCTGGCGAAGCGCCGACGCTCACCCTGGATGAACGCTGCACCATGATCCAGACCGCCGTAGAGGTCGCCGACCGTGCCGTGCCCGTCCTCGTCGGCTGCGGCACCAATTCGACCGAGACGACCGTCGCGCTGACCAGCCAGGCCAAGGCGCTCGGCGCCGATGCGGCAGTGCTGACCGTCCCCTACTACAGCAAGCCTTCGCAGGAGGGCATCGTCCGCCACATCGAGGCGGTGGCTGCGGCGGTCGACATTCCCCTGGTCATCCACAACGCGCCGGCGCGCACCGCCGTCGATCTCACCCCGCGCACGGTCGAGCGACTGGCCACGATCGGGTCGGTGACGGCCCTCGTCGACGGCACCGGCGACGTTTCGCGCTTTGCCCGGACCCCGCCGGATTTGCGCGCACGCCTGCTGCACTACTGCGGCCACGAGCCCGCCGCCTGCCCCTTCAGCCTCTGCGGCGGCGGCGGGGCGTTCTCGATCGCCGCCAACGTCGCCCCGCGGCTGACCTCGGCACTTCACAACGCGCTGCGGACCGGCAATGTCGATGTGGCCTATGCGCTGCAGGACAGGCTGACGCCGCTGCTGACCGCGCTGGAACAGGAAAACAGCGTCGCCTGCGCGAAGGACGCGCTGTCCCTCATTCTCGGGCTTTCGGCCGAAGTGCGGCTGCCGCTGACGCCCCCCTCGCTCGACGTCCAGCGCCTGCTTCGCCGTGCGATCGCCGCCCTGCCGGAGCGTGCCGAACTCATGAGCCGGACGGCATAGGCCCATGGAACACACCGACATCGATCCGGCGAGCGAACAGAACCGGTTTCGCCGAGCCCCAACGCCGACTAATCAGACGGATCGGGTCCCGGCCCGCAGCCCGGCCCTAGTCGCGCTCCGCCACATCGGCCTGCGGCTCGGCATCACCATCCTGATCGCCGCAGCCATTCAGCTGACCTGCAACTGGTCGGCCGGCTAACACCATCGTCAACAGAGGAGATCCAGATCATGGGTCGTCAGACGCATCGCATCCACGTACCAGCCAGCCCCGCCCGCTTCACCGTCGGGCGCGACCATCATGGCTGCTGGGTCGTGCAGGACAGGCTCGGCAAGGTCGGCGGGCTGTTCGCAAGCGAAGACGCCGCCATGCATTTCGCCCGCGATGAGAGCGACCGCGATCCGGCCGACATCTGCCGGGCGCCGGAGGGCCTTGAGGTGGAGCTCGACAACCCGGCCAGGCGGACACGGCACCTGCGGCAAGCCGGCTTCAGGCGGACGACGGCGCGCAATCGCCCCCGGATCTGAACGCCCACGGCCGCCCGCGCCATCCCCTGTTCACGCCACGCGGCACCAACCGATCCTTAACCGCTGCCATGCATGATGGCGGCGGACCAAGGCAGACAGGACGGCAATGGCGCAGACCTCCATCCCCTATACTCATTACGACCTGCAGGACATCCGCGAAGGCGTGGTGATCGAGATCTCGCTCTCGGCCGTCGCCAACGTCCGGCTGATGACGCATGCCGACTTCGATCTCTTCCGGAACGCGCGCCAGCACAAGTTCCTCGGCGGCGTCGCCAAGCAGACGCCGATCCGTCTGACGATTCCGAAAAGCGCCCACTGGCACGTGGTCATCGACACCGAAGGGCACGCCGGCAAGGTCGAGTCGTCGATCAGGGTCGTGCCGAAGCCGAAAACGAAGGCCGGTCCCCGCTTCACGCCTCCCTCGCGGCCGTCCGCGCAACGCTGACGGCAGCCCGCACGCTTTTCAGCCGTTGCGCTCGCGCCTGAGCTTCGCCCACCACTCCAGCCGTTTGCGGATGTCGCGCTCGAAGCCGCGCTCCGGCGGGTCGTAGAAGGTCTGCCGGCCCATTTTCTCCGGAAAATAGTCCTGGCCGGAAAACGCGTCCGGCTCGTCGTGATCGTAGCGGTAGCCGTCGTTGTAGCCCTCGCTCTTCATCAGCTTGGTCGGCGCGTTCAGGATGTGCTTGGGCGGAAGCAGCGAACCGTTCTCCTTCGCCGCCCGCGTCGCCGCCTTGAAGGCGGTATAGACCGCGTTCGACTTCGGGGCGGTGGCGAGATAGACGCAGGCCTGCGCCAGCGCCAGCTCGCCCTCCGGCGAGCCGAGGAAATCATAGGCGTCCTTCGCCGCGTTGCAGACGACGAGCGCCTGCGGATCGGCGAGCCCGATATCCTCCACCGCCATGCGCACCAGCCGCCGGCCGAGAAACAGCGGATCCTCGCCGGCATCGAGCATCCGGCAGAGATAGTAGAGCGCCGCATCCGGATCGGAGCCGCGTACGGATTTGTGCAAAGCGGAGATCAGGTTGTAGTGGCCGTCCTGGGCCTTGTCGTAGACGGGGGCGCGGCGCTGGACGATGCGGAACAGGTCGTCCTGGCCGAACACCTCGCCCGGGCGCGCCGCCCGCCACACCTCTTCCGCCAGCGTCAGCACCGCCCGGCCGTCGCCGTCCGCCATGCGCAGGAGCGCCGCGCGGGCGCCGTCGTCGAGGGGGAGCGGCTTGTCCTCGGCGGCCTCGGCCCGCCGCAGAAGCTCGCCGAGGCTCTCCTCGTCATGCGGCTTGAAGGTGAGCACGCGAGCCCGCGACAGGAGTGCGGCGTTCAGCTCGAAGGACGGATTCTCGGTGGTGGCGCCGACGAGCACGATCGTGCCGTCCTCCATCACCGGCAGGAAGCTGTCCTGCTGGGCCCGGTTGAAGCGATGGATCTCGTCGACGAAAAGCAGCGTCTGGCGCCCGCCCATCCGCCGCTGCCGCGCAGTGTCGAACACCTTTTTCAGGTCGGCGACGCCGGAGAAGATCGCCGAGATCTGCTCGAAGGCCAGGCCCGCCTCGCCCGAGAGCAGCCGGGCGACGGTGGTCTTGCCCGTCCCCGGCGGTCCCCAGAAGATCATCGAGCCGAGCGAGCCGGAGGCGATCATGCGCGTCAGCACGCCGTCCGCACCGGTCAGATGCGCCTGCCCCGCCACCTCCGTCAGCGCCTGCGGCCGCAGGCGGTCGGCGAGCGGGCGCCTGGCTGCCATGCCTTCCGGCTCTGAGGGGGCGAACAGGTCGTTCATCGGAAGAACTGCCGGATGCGCTGGCCGTCGCGCTCGATCTCGACGCGCCAGACGGACGGATCGTCGGCCACCAGTTCCTCGAGCACCTCGGTCGATGCGACGTCCGTGCCGTTCAGCTGGACGATGATGTCGCGCGGCTGCAGCCCGATGCGGGCGGCCGGCGAGCCGCGGTTGACCTCGGTGACGACCACGCCCTCGGTGCCTGCCGGCATGCGCAACTCGTCGGCGACGCGCGGCGAGAGGTTGGCGACGACGGCGCCCGAGAACGGATTGCGGCCCTCGATCAGCCGTTCGTCGCGCGGGGTGGTCTCCGGCGGGCGGTCGAGGGCGATCGTCAGTTCCTCCTGCTTGCCGCCGTCGCTGACGCTCAGCTTCGCCGTGCCGCCGATGCCGACGGTGGCGAGCCGATAGCCGAGCGCATCGGGATGCTCGACCTCGATGCCGTTGACGGCGGTGACGACATCGCCGGGCTTAAGCCCCGCCTTCTCCGCCGGGCTGCCCGGCAGCACCTTCGAGACGAGCGCGCCGCGGGCCTTGGTGAGGCCCAGGGCTTCTGCGACATCGGAGGTCACGGCGTCGAAGGTTGCGCCGACGAAGGGCCGGTCGAAATTGGTGCTGCCGCCGACCGCGCTCGCGACGAAGACCTTCACGAGGTTGGCGGGGATGGCGAAGCCGACGCCGTTGGAGCCGCCGCCGCGCGAGAAGATGGCGGTGTTGATGCCGATCAGCTCGCCCCTCATGTTGATGAGGCCGCCGCCGGAATTGCCGGGATTGATCGAGGCATCCGTCTGAATGAAGAAACCGAAGTCGCCGGCCTTGACCTGGTTGCGGGCGAGTGCGGAGACGATGCCGCTCGTCACCGTCTGGCCGACGCCGAAGGGGTTGCCGATCGCCAGCACGAGATCACCGACCTCGACGGCGTCGCTGTCGCCGAGCGGCAGAATGTCGAAGGTCTCCTTCGCCTCGATCTTCAGCACGGCGAGGTCGACGCGGTCGTCCTTCAGGAGGACCTTGCAGGGGTATTCGCGGCCGTCGGCGAGCGCAACCTTGATGTCGTCGGCGCCCTGGATGACGTGGTTGTTGGTGACGACGATCCCGTCCTTGCCGACGATGACGCCCGAGCCGAGCGAGGACTGCTTCTGCGTCCTGTTCGGCATGCGCTGGCCGAAGAACTCCTCGAAGAACGGGTCGTTGAAGACCGAGCGGCGCTCGACCATCCGCTCGGCATAGACGTTGACCGTGGCGTTCGCCGTCTGCTTGACGAGCGGCGCAAAGGAAAGCTGCATTTCCAGGTTCGTCTGCGGGACGGTCTTTTCCTGTCCGACGGCAGGCGTGGAGACGGCAAGCAAGAGAAGGGTTGCGGTAGCGAGGCCGTGGCCGAATTTCATCAAAGATTCTCCCTTTCGTTGCCGCCACGTTCAGATAAGATTTCGCGCGAAAAAAGGCAAATGCGCCCGTGCTCCGGGGGGCAAATGCCGCTCACGGCCGGCACACGAAATTGTGCGCGGCTGCGCGCCCGCAGCGCCTGTAACTTTGGCGTCATTCCTTGCGTACATGCATGGTGACCGCACTCGTCAAAGGAACGCACCCATGGTTGCCTATCACCCGCCAAAGATCCCGCCGCATGAAATCACGCCGGAACACCTGTTCCTGAACAGGCGCGGTTTCCTGGCCGCGGCAGCCGGCAGCATGCTCCTGACACCATCGGCAGCCGCGCTTGCGGCCGGGCTCACGGCGTCGCCATCACAGTTCAAGGTCGACGAGCCGCTGACGCCGGAAAAGGACGTCACGAACTACAACAATTTCTACGAGTTCGGGATGAGCAAGGGCGACCCGGCCGCGAACGGCGGCGACTTCAAGCCGCAGCCCTGGTCGATCAAGGTCGGGGGCATGGTCGGCAAGCCGAAGGAATTCGGCCTCGAGGACCTGCTGGCGATGCCGCTGGAGGAGCGCACCTACCGGATGCGCTGCGTCGAGGCCTGGTCGATGGTCATCCCCTGGATCGGCTTTCCGCTGGCGAGCCTGCTCGACAAGGTCGATCCGCTCGGAAGCGCCAAGTACGTGGCCTTCGAGACCGTGGTGCGGCCGGAACAGATGCCGGGCCAGTCGGGCTATTTCCAGCCGCTGCCCTGGCCCTATGTCGAGGGGCTGCGGCTCGACGAGGCCCGCCATCCGCTGACGATCCTCGCCGTCGGCCTCTACGGCAAGACGCTGCCGAATCAGAACGGCGCGCCCGTCCGTCTCGTCGTGCCGTGGAAATACGGCTTCAAGGGGATCAAGTCGATCGTGAAGATCACGCTGACCGACAAGCAGCCGCCCACCACCTGGAACCTTTCGGCGCCGAACGAGTACGGCTTCTATGCCAATGTGAACCCGGCGGTCGACCATCCGCGCTGGAGCCAGGCGACGGAGAACCGGATCGGCGAAGGCGGCTTCTTCGGCGGCAGCAGGCGCGACACCCTGCCCTTCAACGGCTATGGCGAGGAGGTCGCAAGCCTCTATGCCGGCATGGACCTGGCTGCGAATTTCTGACCATGGTCGCGCTCCCCACCCTGCCCCGCCGGTATCACGGCGCCTCCGTCTGGGCGCTCTATGCGCTCGGCTTCATCCCGGCCGTGTCCGGCTTCTATCTCGGCGCGACCGGACAGCTGCCGGGAAACGCCATCAAGGAATTCGAGCACCTGCTCGGCATCTGGGCCCTGCGCTTCCTGATCGCCACGCTCTGCATCACTCCAATCCGCGACCTGTTCGGCATCAACTGGATCCGCTACCGCCGGGCGCTCGGGCTTCTGGCCTTCTGGTACGTGGTCATGCATTTCTCCACCTACATGATCCTCGACAAGTATCTGGATTTTCCGCAGATCGTCGCCGACATCGCCAAGCGCCCGTTCATCACCATCGGCATGGCGGGTTTCGTGATGCTGATTCCGCTGGCGCTGACGTCGAACAGCTGGTCGATCCGCAAGCTCGGGCCGCGGTGGAACAAGCTGCACAAGCTCGTCTACGTGATCGCCGCCGCGGGCGCGCTGCATTTTGCGATGTCGGTGAAGGTCGTGGGGCCGGAACAGATGATCTATATCGCGCTCGTCACCGCGCTCCTCGTCTGGCGGCTATTTCGCCAGCGCTTCAACCAGTGGCGGCGCGGGCCGGCGGGCCGGCCCCACCTGGGACGGGCTTGATACCGTCGCCGCTTCCGGACCTTAGCGGCCCCTCATCCGCCTGCCGGCACCTTCTCCCCGCAGGCGGGGAGAAGGACGGACGCTGCGCCGCATTCCGTACTTTCATCAATCGCAGTGGCGGCGAGATCCACAACGTCGCCAGTATCGTCCCATGCCCGACAGGCACGCATCCCCTCTCCCCGCCTGCGGGGAGAGGGTTAGGGTGAGGGGCAAGGCGCAGAGGCTGAGGGGCAAGTTCATGGCGCTCGCCCGCGCATGAGCCCGTCGGGGATCGCAGTCAACGCCAAAAGGCCGGGCGCTTGCGCACCCGGCCTTTCCGTTTCATTCCGCAGCCCGAGAGATCAGGCGGCTTCGGCGGCAGCCTCGGCTTCGACGCGGGCCTTGTCGGCTGCGCCCTTGGCGGAGACGTCGCGGTCGACGAACTCGATGACGGCGAGTGCCGCGTTGTCGCCCGTGCGGTAGCCGGCCTTCATAATGCGAAGGTAGCCGCCGTTGCGGTTGGCGTAGCGCGAAGCGATCGCGTCGAACAGCTTCGAGACGACGGCGGCGTCGCGGATCTGCGAGATCGCCTGGCGACGAGCGTGCAGGTCGCCCCGCTTGCCGAGGGTGACGAGCTTTTCGACGATCGGACGGATTTCCTTTGCCTTCGGCAGGGTCGTCACGATCTGCTCATGGGTGATGAGCGAGGCAGCCATGTTGGCGAACATCGCCTTGCGGTGGCTGGCGGTGCGGTTCAGCTTGCGGCCGGCTTTCTGGTGGCGCATTGCTATTCTCCTTCTACGCAGGTCTCCCGATATCGCATCGGTCCTGCCGTTTCCTGGCACATACAGGCGACTTGCCTGCTGTCTGACGGGGAAAGGCAGCGGCGATACCCTGCCTTTGGTTCATGTTCATCGGCGCGACATGCGAGCGGCGAACCGCCCGCATGCTTCTCGTGCCGCTTAGTACTGGTCTTCGTAGCGCTTGGCGAGATCCTCGATGTTCTCGGGCGGCCATGCTGGCACTTCCATGCCGAGGTGCAGGCCCATGGAAGCGAGAACTTCCTTGATCTCGTTCAGCGACTTGCGACCGAAGTTCGGGGTCCGAAGCATTTCGGCTTCCGTCTTCTGGATCAGGTCGCCGATATAGACGATGTTGTCGTTTTTCAGGCAGTTCGCCGAGCGGACCGAAAGCTCCAGCTCGTCGACCTTCTTCAGCAGCGCCGGGTTGAACGCCAGCTCGGTGACCGATTCCTCTTCGGCTTCCTTCTGCGGCTCGTCGAAGTTGACGAACACGGCCAGCTGGTCCTGGAGGATGCGGGCAGCGAACGCGATCGCGTCCTCGCCGGTGACGGAGCCATCGGTCTCGATGGACATCGTCAGCTTGTCGTAGTCGAGAACCTGGCCTTCGCGGGTGTTTTCAACCTTGTAGGACACCTTCTTGACCGGCGAGTAGAGGCTGTCGACCGGGATGAGGCCGATCGGCGCGTCTTCTGCGCGATTGCGCTCGGCCGGAACGTAGCCCTTGCCGTTGTTGACGGTGAACTCCATGCGGATCTCCGCGCCCTCGTCGAGCGTGCAGATCACGTGGTTCGGGTTGAGGATCTCGATGTCGCCAACCGTCTGGATGTCACCGGCGGTCACGACGCCCGGGCCCTGCTTGCGCACGACCATGCGCTTGGAATCGTCGCCATCCATCTTGATGGCGATTTCCTTGATGTTGAGCACGATGTCGGTCACGTCTTCCCGAACGCCCGGGATCGACGAGAACTCGTGCAGCACGCCGTCGATCTGTACGGCGGTGACGGCAGCACCGCGCAGCGACGACAGCAGAACGCGGCGGAGCGCGTTGCCAAGCGTCAGACCGAAGCCGCGCTCAAGCGGTTCTGCCACGAGCGAGGCCTTGGTGCGGCCCGACGAGGAGAATTCCACCTTGTTCGGCTTGATCAGTTCCTGCCAGTTTTTCTGGATCATATCTTTTGCCTTCCGTTCGCCACCACCATCCAATCGTGGCGGCCGAATTTTGAAGAACCGGCGGCGCGACGATCGCGCCTTCCGGCATCACGAATGCGAATGATCAGACGCGGCGCTTCTTGCGCGGACGGCAGCCATTGTGCGGGATCGGCGTGACGTCGCGGATCGACGTGATCATGAAGCCGGCAGCCTGCAGGGCGCGCAGCGCCGATTCACGACCCGAACCCGGACCGCAGACTTCGACTTCCAGCGACTTCATGCCGTGTTCCTGGGCCTTCTTGGCGCAGTCTTCAGCGGCGATCTGTGCGGCAAACGGGGTCGACTTGCGCGAACCCTTGAAGCCCTTGGCACCGGCGGACGACCAGGCAATGGCGTTGCCCTGCGCGTCGGTGATGGTGATCATCGTGTTGTTGAACGACGAATTGACGTGAGCAACACCGGAGGTGATGTTCTTGCGTTCGCGACGGCGGACGCGTGCGGCTTCCTTGGCCATGGGTATTCCTTTCGTTGATCTCGACACCGCCGTAGTTCCAGCGGCTCCACCGGGTGGGAGCGCTTGCGCCCCTGCCCTGCATTGTCATGTGCACGTCGCCTTGATGGGCTAGCGTGCGGCGATATCGTCACTGCCGTAGTGCCAGCAGCTCCACCGACCGGGACAACCTTGAAATGCGGTCGCCGCAGATGCGGCCGAGGCCCCGTTCGAAACTCAAAAGAGGCCGGCGCAAACGCCAGCCTCCCCATTCCCCATTTCGGGAAATTACTTCTTCTTGCCTGCGATGGCCTTCGCCGGACCCTTGCGGGTGCGGGCGTTGGTGTGCGTGCGCTGGCCGCGGACCGGCAGGCCGCGACGATGACGCAGGCCGCGGTAGCAGCCGAGGTCCATCAGGCGCTTGATGTTCATCGAGGTCTCGCGACGCAGGTCGCCCTCGACCTGGTAGTCGCGGTCGATCGTTTCGCGGATCGCCAGAACTTCGGCGTCCGTCAACTGATGGACGCGACGGTCGGACGGGATGCCGACCTTCTCGATGATTTCCTGTGCAAACTTCGGACCGATCCCGTGGATGTAGGTCAGCGCGATGACGACGCGCTTTGCAGTCGGGATGTTGACGCCAGCGATACGAGCCACGCCTGTTCTCCTTGCTTCCAGTTGCCATCCGGCAAGTGGGTTTTCTTCGTCCCGCGACCCCAAGGGCCGCGCGTTCAATTTCGAGCTTCGGGACATGTCAAACGCGACCGGACCCGGATCTCATTCTTTCGAGAAATCCGCGCCGATCGCTGCCTTGTCGCGAGTTGGCGCTCTCTTACGAGGAATCGGCCGGAAAAGTCAACCCCGGCCAGCTCCATTTGCCTGATCGACGGCTTACGCCAGGATCCGGCCGATCTCTGCGGTCACCGCCTTGACGTCCGCCATGCCGTCCACCGTCTTCAGCTTGCCGGTGGAGGCGTAGTATTCCGACAACGGTGCGGTCTTCTCGCGGTACTCCGCCAGCCGCCGCTCCAGGACCTCCGGCTTGTCGTCCGGGCGGACGGTGCCGCCGGCGGCGATGGTTTCCGCCACCCGGCTCTCCATCCGCTTGAGCAGCGCCTTCTCGTCCACCTTCAGCTCGATGACGGCATCGAGGCTGAGCCCCTTGCCGGCCAGAATCCGGTCGAGCGCTTCTGCCTGCGGTACGGTGCGCGGATAACCGTCGAGAATGAAGCCCTTCGAACAGTCGGCCGAATCGATCCGGTCGGAGACGATTTCGTTGACGATCGCATCGGAGACGAGCTGACCGGCATCCATCACCGCCTTCGCCCGCTTTCCGACCTCGGTCTGGGCGGCCACGGCCGCGCGCAGCATGTCACCGGTAGAAAGCTGGGGAATGCCGTGCTTCTCCGTCAGGAGCTTCGCCTGCGTGCCCTTGCCGGCACCCGGCGGCCCCAAAAATATCAGTCTCATCGTCCCCTCTTTCCTCCACGCAACTTCGACTTCTTGATCAGCCCTTCGTATTGCTGGGCAATCAGGTGACCCTGAATCTGTGCTACAGTATCAAGGGTGACGCTGACAACAATCAAAAGCGACGTACCACCAAGGTAGAACGGCACGCCCGTCTGCGCGATCAGGATTTCCGGAAGGATGCAAACGAAGACCAGGTAGATGGCGCCGAGCACCGTGATGCGGGTCAGCACGTAGTCGATATATTCCGCGGTCCGCTCGCCCGGACGGATGCCCGGGATGAAGCCGCCGTGCTTCTTCAGGTTGTCGGCCGTGTCCTTCGGATTGAAGACGATGGCCGTGTAGAAGAAGGCGAAGAAGGCGATCATCGCGGCGTACATCACCATGTAGAGCGGCTGGCCGTGGCCAAGCGCTGCGATGATCGTCGTGGCCCAGCCCGGCAACTCGGTCGTGTTGCTGAAGCCCGCCAGCGTCGCCGGCAGCAGCAGCAGCGAGGAGGCGAAGATCGCCGGGATGACGCCCGCGGTGTTGAGCTTCAGCGGCAGGTGCGACGTGTCGCCCTGGAACATGCGGTTGCCCACCTGTCGCTTCGGATACTGGATCAGCAGGCGGCGCTGCGCGCGCTCCACGAAGACGATCAGGGCGATGACGGCGACCGCCATGACGACGACGGCGGCGATCACGCCGAAGGACAGCGCGCCGGTGCGGCCGAGTTCCAGCGTGCCGGCCATGGCAGTCGGCAGATGGGCGACGATGCCGGCGAAGATGATCAGCGAGATGCCGTTGCCGATGCCGCGCGAGGTGATCTGCTCGCCGAGCCACATCAGGAACATCGTGCCGCCGAGCAGCGAGATGACGGTGGAGATGCGGAAGAACCAGCCCGGATCGACGACCAGCCCCTCCCCGCCCTCGAGGCCGACGGCGATGCCATAGGCCTGCAGCGTGCCGAGCAGCACGGTGCCGTAGCGGGTGTACTGGTTGATGATCTTGCGGCCCTGCTCGCCTTCCTTCTTCAGCTGTTCCAGCGAAGGGACGACCGAGGTCATCAGCTGGACGATGATCGAGGCGGAGATATAGGGCATGATGCCGAGCGCGAAGATCGCCATGCGCTCGACGGCACCGCCGGAGAACATGTTGAACAGACCGAGGATGCCACCGCTCTGCCCCTGGAAAGCGCGGGCGAAGGCGTCGGCGTTCAGGCCGGGCAGCGGAATGTAGGTGCCGAGGCGATAGACCAGCAGCGCGCCCAGCGTGAACCAGAGCCGCTTCTTGAGGTCCTCTGCCTTGGCAAAGGTCGAAAAATTGAGATTGGAGGCGAGTTGTTCCGCTGCCGATGCCATGCGTTTCTCCGCGTAACCATGCCCGGAGAAGCCTTGCGAGACCGACCCGGGCAACGGCTGAACCGTTGCAGCGCGCGCTGTCCGGAAGGAATTCCCGGCCCGATGCGGCACGCTCGAATTTCTTTCGCCCGCCTTCGCGAGGATGCGAAGCAGGCGGCACGGAGGGTAAACCGGGCGGAGCGCGGATTGTCAAGCAATCCCGACCTCTCCCCTGGCCGATACTCCCGAAGAAACAGGCGAAGTCCATTCGCCCGCTCCTGCCAAATTCCTGAGATCCCGCTCGATTTCAGGAATTGGGCAGTTGGTCTTTTCGCGTCCGCAGCGACGTTCCGTCGCTCGCCCTGCCGGAAACCGGGCCGGTGTTGGCGCGAAGCCCCTCATATGGGAACGCGAACGCCCGGAGTGAAGCACCCCGGGCGTATCAAATCGCAGTCGATTACTCGGCAGCAGCCGAGAGCAGCTTGATGTTGCCGCCGGCCTTTTCGATCTTCTCGATCGCGGCCTTGGAAGCGCCGGCGACCTCGATCGACAGCTTCGCCTTCAGCTCGCCGTCGGAGAGGATGCGAACGCCGTCCTTGGCGCGGCGGATGACGCCGGCAGCCTTGAGGGCGGCAGCATCGACGGTCGCCTTCGGGTCGAGCTTCTTGGCATCGATCGCCGTCTGCAGACGCGCCAGCGATACCGTGACGAACTCCGAGGCGAAGATGTTGTTGAAGCCGCGCTTCGGCAGGCGACGATAGATCGGCATCTGGCCGCCCTCGAAGCCGTTGATCGAAACGCCCGAACGGGCCTTCTGACCCTTGACGCCGCGGCCGCCGGTCTTGCCGGAGCCCGAGCCGATGCCACGACCGACGCGCTTGCGGCTGTGGGTCGAGCCTTCGTTGTCCTTGATTTCGTTCAGTTTCATGATCTTATCCCCCTCACTTCTCGTCGACGACGCGAACGAGGTGCTGGACGGCACGGATCATGCCGCGAACGGAAGGGGTGTCTTCCAGCGTCCTGACCCGGTGCATCTTGTTGAGACCGAGGCCGATCAGCGTCTGGCGCTGAATGGCCGGGCGACGGATCGGCGAGCCGATCTGCTCGACGGTGACCGTCTTCTTTGCAACTTCCTTCTTAGCCATTGCTCAAGCTCCCTTATTCTTCGGAAGCAACGCCGGCGGAAGCACGGCGGGCCTGCAGCGTTGCGTACTTCATGCCGCGCTGCGCCGCGATGTCCTTCGGGTGCATCTGGCTCTTCAGCGCGTCGAAGGTCGCACGGATCATGTTGTAGGGGTTCGACGAACCGGTCGACTTGGCGACGACGTCATGGATGCCGAGCGTCTCGAAGACGGCGCGCATCGGACCGCCGGCGATGATACCGGTACCGGCCTTGGCCGAACGCAGGAGAACCTTGCCGGCGCCGTGGCGGCCCTGCACGTCGTGGTGCAGCGTGCGGCCCGAACGCAGCGGAACGAAGATCAGTTCGCGCTTGGCAGCTTCGGTCGCCTTGCGGATGGCTTCCGGAACTTCGCGGGCCTTGCCGTGGCCGAAGCCGACGCGGCCCTTCTGGTCGCCGACGACGACGAGGGCTGCAAAGCCGAAACGACGGCCGCCCTTCACCACCTTGGCGACGCGGTTGATTGCTACGAGCTTGTCGACGAACTCGCTGTCGCGCTCTTCACGGGGCTGGCGATCCTCGCGGCCCCTTCTTTCCTGTGCCATTGTCCTTTTCCTTTTTCTTTTCCGGGTGCAATCGGCAGATTGACAATGGTCGCCTCCCCTTTTCGGGCAGACGACCGGTACCCACTGAACGAGGTCCGGCGGGCTTTGACGCCCGCCAGGTTCGATCAGAAGCTCAGACCACCTTCACGGGCAGCCTCGGCGAGAGCCTTGATGCGGCCGTGGTAGATGAAGGCGCCGCGGTCGAAGACCACTTCCTTGACGCCGGCCTTGGTGGCGCGCTCTGCGATGAGCTTGCCCACGGCAGCGGCCGCTGCCGTGTCGGCGCCCGTCTTCAGCGACGAGCGCAGATCGGTGTCGAGCGTGGAGGCGGACGCAAGCGTCTTGCCGGCCACGTCATCGATAACCTGTACGTAGATGTTCTTCGACGAGCGATGAACCGACAGGCGCGGACGGCCGTTGGCGACCGCCTTGATTTGACGGCGCACGCGGTTGGCACGACGTGCAAGTGCTTCTTTCCTGCTAGCCATTTCGCGTGATCCTTACTTCTTCTTGCCTTCTTTGCGGACAATCCGCTCTTCGGCATACTTGACGCCCTTGCCCTTGTAGGGCTCGGGGCCACGGTATTCGCGGATTTCCGCGGCAACCTGGCCGACCTGCTGCTTGTTGATGCCGGTCACGATGATTTCGGTCGGCTTCGGAACAGCGATCGTGATGCCGACCGGCGGCTCATAGACCACGTCGTGGCTGAAGCCGAGCGCCAGCTGCAGGTTCTTGCCCTGCAGCGAGGCACGGTAGCCGACGCCGTTGATCTCGAGCTTGCGCTCGTAGCCGTCCTTGACGCCCTTGAAGATGTTCTCGACCATGGTGCGGGACATGCCCCACTTGGACCGAGCATCCTTGGACTGGTTGATCGGCTGCACGACAATCGCGTTGTCTTCCAGCTTTACGGAGACTTCGTCATTGGCGACGAAGAAAAGTTCGCCCTTCGGGCCCTTCGCGGTGATCTTCTGGCCTTCGACCGAGGCCGTCACACCAGCGGGAACCGGAACGGGCTTCTTACCGATACGAGACATTTTTTTTACCTGTCTGTTCGTTATGGAGATCCCCTGCCCGCCTTAGAAGACGGAGCAAAGAACCTCGCCACCAACGTTCTGTTCGCGTGCCTGGTGATCGGCCATCACGCCCTTCGGGGTCGAAAGGATGGTGATGCCGAGACCGTTCGCGACCTGCGGAATGGACTTAACCGAGACATAAACCCGGCGGCCCGGCTTGGAGACGCGGTCGATCTTGCGGATCACGGACGCGCCTTCGTAGTACTTGAGCTCGATGCTCAGCTCAGCCTTGCCGTTCTCGAATTCGACCTCGGAATAGCCGCGGATGTAGCCCTCGGCCTGCAGGACGTCGAGAACACGGGCGCGCAGCTTCGAAGCCGGCGTGGAAACGCTCGACTTGCGGCGTGCGGCGCCGTTGCGGATACGGGTGAGCATATCGCCCAGCGGATCAGTCATTGCCATGTACCCGTCTCCTTACCAGCTCGACTTGACAATACCCGGCACCTTGCCGAGGTTGCCCAGTTCGCGAAGCGCGATACGCGACATCTTGAGTTTGCGATAGAATGCGCGCGGACGGCCCGTCACTTCGCAGCGATTGCGGATGCGGGTCTTGGAGCCGTTGCGCGGCAGGGCGGCAAGCTTCAGGGTGGCCTTGAACCGGTCTTCGATCGGCAAAGACTGGTTCTGAATGATCGCCTTCAGGGCTGCACGCTTAGTGGCCTGACTGGCAACCAGTTTGCGGCGGCGCTTGTTCTTTTCAACTGCGCTCGTTTTCGCCATTACAGTTATCCTTCTTTACGCTTGTCGTTACGGATTACTGACGGAACGGGAAGTTGAACTCTTTCAGCAGAGCCCGAGCTTCGTCGTCGTTAGTGGCCGTCGTGCAAACGATGATGTCCATGCCCCACATCTGATCAACCTTGTCGTAGTTGATTTCAGGGAACACAATGTGCTCCTTGATACCCATGGCGAAGTTGCCACGGCCATCGAAGGACTTCGGGTTCAGACCACGGAAGTCGCGCACGCGAGGCAGCGCGATGTTCACGAGGCGATCCAGAAACTCGTACATGCGGACGCCGCGAAGGGTGACCTTGGCGCCGATCGGCATGCCTTCACGGACCTTGAAGCCCGCGATGGAGTTGCGTGCACGGGTGATGACCGGCTTCTGGCCGGCGATCGCTGCGAGGTCGGCAGCCGCTACGGTCGGCTTCTTGGAGTCGCCGGTCGCTTCGCCAACACCCATGTTGATGACGATCTTTTCCAGGCGCGGGATCTGCATTTCGTTGGCGTAGGAGAACTGCTCCTGGAGCGCCTTGCGGATACGGCCTACGTATTCCTTCTTGAGCCGCGGCTCGTACTTAGCGTCAGCCATCGATCGAAACTCCCGAACGCTTTGCCACACGGACCTTCTTGTCACCTTCGATCTTGAAGCCGACGCGGGTCGGCTTGCCGTCCTTGGGGTCGGCGATCGCGATGTTGGACAGGTGGATCGGGGCTTCCTTGCTGATGATGCCGGCTTCCTGCGACTGGGTCTGGCGCTGGTGGCGCTTGACCACGTTGACGCCACGCACGATCGCGCGATCTTCCTTCGGCATGACCTGAACGACCTCGCCGGTGCGGCCCTTGTCCTTACCGGTGAGCACGACGACCTTGTCGCCCTTGCGAATCTTCTGCATTGCCATCGCTCCTTAGAGTACTTCCGGAGCCAGCGAGATGATCTTCATGTGGTTCTTGGCGCGCAGCTCGCGCGGAACCGGTCCGAAGATACGGGTGCCGATGGGCTCTTTCTTGTTGTCGATCAGGACGGCGGCGTTGTTGTCAAAACGAATGACGCTACCGTCGGCGCGGCGGATGTCCTTGGCGGTGCGAACGACCACCGCCTTCATCACGTCGCCCTTCTTCACGCGGCCGCGCGGAATCGCTTCCTTGATCGAGACGACGATGATGTCGCCGACCGAAGCGTACTTGCGCTTGGAGCCGCCCAGCACCTTGATGCACATGACACGACGTGCGCCGGAATTATCCGCGACGTCGAGGTTAGTCTGCATCTGAATCATGTCAGGTCGCCTTCTTGTTGTAACCGGACCGGTTGGGCAAGGAAGCCCCCTGTTCCAGCTTATGAGAATCTATGTTTTTCGCGCGGGATGGGTCTTGCCAAGGTGGTTTCCTCTGAGGCTCCGCCTGGCGAAACCCGGGACCTTCCCTGCGCTCAAAGCAAAAGAACGCCCGATTCCGAGCGTCCTTGCGCTGCTTCATACAGGTTTTCGCGCAAAGGGCAACCCCTCGCGCGAAAAGTGAATGAATTAAGCCTGGGCGGAAACGACCGTCCAGCGCTTGTCCTTGGAGATCGGTGCGCATTCCTCGATGGAAACCACGTCACCAACCTTGAACTGGTTGTTCTCGTCATGCGCCTTGTACTTCTTCGAACGGCGGACCGTCTTCTGAAGCAGCGGATGCGCGAACCGGCGCTCTACCCGGACAACAACGGTCTTCTCGTTCTTGTCGGAAACGACTACGCCCTGCAGAATGCGTTTCGGCATATTATTCTTCCTTAGGCCTTGGCTTCTGCCGCCTTCTGGCGGGCAATGGTTTTCACGCGGGCGATGTCCTTGCGGACCTCGTTGATGCGCGAGGACTTCTCGAGCTGGCCGGTCGCCTTCTGGAAGCGCAGGTTGAACTGCTCTTTCTTCAGCTTTGCGAGCTCGTCATTAAGCTGGTCGGCGCTCAGTGCGCGAACGTCTGCGGCTTTCATGGCTCAATCCTTACTCTGCAATGCGCTGTACGAAGCGCGTCTTGACCGAGAGCTTGGCCGAACCCAGGCGAAGAGCTTCGCGAGCGATCTCTTCGCTGACGCCGTCGATCTCGAACATCATACGGCCGGGCTTGACCTTGCAGGCCCAGTATTCGACCGAACCCTTGCCCTTACCCATGCGGACTTCGGTCGGCTTCGCGGTGACCGGAACGTCCGGGAACACGCGGATCCAGACACGGCCGGCACGCTTCATGTAGCGGGTGATCGCGCGGCGGGCCGCCTCGATCTCGCGCGCATTGACGCGGTTGGGTTCCTGAGCCTTCAAGCCGAACTCGCCGAAGGCGAGGTCCGAGCCGCCCTTGGCGACGCCCTTGATGCGGCCCTTGAACTGCTTGCGGTACTTAGTACGCTTTGGCTGCAACATTTTTCTATTCTCCGATCTGCTCGCCTAAAGCGAATTAAGCGTTTTCACGGCGGCGGCGTTCGCCCTGGCCTGCGCCCTGGGCATCACCTTCGGTCGCGCGGCGCTCGGAGGCCATCGGATCGTGCTCAAGGATTTCGCCCTTGAAGATCCAGACCTTGATGCCGCAGATGCCGAAAGCGGTTTCCGCTTCTGCCGTACCATAGTCGATATCCGCACGCAGCGTGTGCAGCGGAACGCGGCCTTCGCGGTACCATTCGGTACGTGCGATTTCCGCGCCACCCAGACGGCCGGCGCAGGTGATCTTGATGCCTTCGGCGCCAAGACGCATGGCCGACTGAACAGCACGCTTCATCGCACGGCGGAAGGCCACGCGGCGCTCGAGCTGCTGGGCGATCGACTGGGCAACCAGCGTCGCGTCGGTTTCGGGCTTGCGCACTTCGACGATGTTGAGGTGCGTTTCCGAATTGGTCATCTCCGAAAGCTTCTTGCGAAGCTTCTCGATGTCCGCACCCTTCTTGCCGATGATCAGACCCGGGCGAGCCGAGTGGATCGTGACGCGGCACTTCTTGTGCGGGCGCTCGATGACGACCTTGGAGATGCCGGCCTGCTTCAGCTCGTCCATCAGATACTTGCGGATCTTCAGGTCTTCGTGAAGGAGCTGGCCGTATTCGGCGTTGTCGGCGAACCAGCGGCTATCCCAGGTACGGTTGATGCCGAGGCGGAAGCCGATCGGATTGATTTTCTGACCCATTATGCGGCCTCCCCTTTGGCTTCGACTTCACGGACGACGATCGTCAGGTGCGAGAAGGGCTTCTCGACGCGCGAGGCACGACCGCGACCGCGGGCGTGGAAGCGCTTCATGACGATCGACTTTCCGACGAAAGCCTCAGCGACGACGAGCGAGTCGACGTCGAGATCGTGGTTGTTTTCAGCGTTCGCGATCGCCGATTCCAGCGTCTTCTTGACGGTGCCGGCGATGCGCTTGCGGGAGAACTCGAGTTCGGCCAGAGCGCGGTCGACCTTCTTGCCGCGGATCATCGCGGCAACCAGGTTGAGCTTCTGGGGGCTGACGCGGATCGTGCGCGCAACTGCTTGCGCCTCGTTATCCTTCAGCCGACGTTCGGCTTTTGCCTTGCCCATCGTTACTTCCTCTTCGCCTTCTTGTCCGCACCGTGACCGTAGTAGGTCCGGGTCGGAGAGAATTCACCGAACTTGTGTCCGACCATGTCTTCGTTGACGCTGACCGGGACGTGCTTGCTGCCGTTGTAGACACCGAAGGTGAGACCGACGAACTGCGGCAGAATCGTGGAGCGGCGGCTCCAGATCTTGATCACTTCGTTGCGGCCGCCCTCGCGCACCTTCTCAGCCTTCTTGAGAAGATAGCCGTCAACAAACGGGCCTTTCCATACTGAACGAGCCATTTCTGACTAACCTCTCTTACTTCTTCTTCAGGTGGCGCGAGCGCATGATGAACTTGTCGGTCGACTTGTTCGAACGGGTGCGCTTGCCCTTGGTCGGCTTGCCCCACGGCGAAACCGGGTGACGACCACCGGAGGTGCGGCCTTCACCACCACCGTGCGGGTGGTCGACCGGGTTCATGACGACACCGCGGTTGTGCGGGGTCTTGCCGCGCCAGCGCGTACGACCGGCCTTGCCGTCGTTGATGTTGCCGTGGTCCGGGTTGGACACCGCGCCGATCGAAGCAAGGCAGGAGCCGTGCACGAGGCGCTGTTCGCCGGAGTTCAGCCGCAGGATCGCCATGCCCTGGTCGCGGCCGACGAGCTGGACGAAGGTGCCTGCCGAACGGGCGATCTGGCCGCCCTTGCCCGGCTTCATCTCGACGTTGTGAACGATCGAGCCGACCGGGATGTACTGCAGGGGCATCGTGTTGCCCGGCTTGACGTCGACAGCCTTGTCGGAGGCGATGACCTTGTCGCCAGCAGCGAGGCGCTGCGGAGCGAGGATGTAGGCCTGTTCGCCGTCGGCATAGTTGACGAGCGCGATGAACGCGGTGCGGTTCGGGTCGTATTCCAGACGCTCGACCGTGCCTTCGACGTCGAACTTGCGACGCTTGAAGTCGACCAGGCGGTAGGTGCGCTTGTGACCGCCGCCGATGAAGCGGGCAGTGATGCGACCGAGGTTGTTACGACCACCGCTCTTGGAAAGACCTTCGGTCAGTGCCTTGACCGGCTTGCCCTTGTAGAGGCCCGACCGGTCGACGATGACCAGCTGGCGCTGGCTCGGGGTCGTCGGATTGAAGCTTTTCAATGCCATTTTCTTATGTCCTCTTTAGCCGACTGCCCGATTAGAGCCCGGTGGAGACGTCGATGGACTGACCGTCAGCAAGCGTGACGATCGCCTTCTTGACATCTCCCTGCCGGCCGGAGAAGCCGCGGAAACGCTTTACCTTGCCCTTGCGGACCAGCGTGTTCACAGCCGTGACCTTGACGCCGAAGAGCGCTTCGACGGCAGCCTTGATCTCGGGCTTGGAAGCGGTCTTGGCGACGTTGAATACGACCTGGTTCTGTTCGGATACCAGCGTCGACTTTTCGGTGATCGAAGGCGATACGATCACATCGTAGTGGCGAAGATCCGTCATTTGAACCGCTCCTCGAGGGCTTCGACTGCAGCCTTGGAAAGCACGAGCTTGCCGCGGCGCAGGATGTCGTAAACGTTGATGCCCTGGATCGGCAGAACGTCCACGTTCGGGATGTTCTGGGCTGCGAGCTTGAAGTTGTTGTCGAGCTCGGCGCCGCCGATGATGAGGGCGTTGGTCAGGCCGAGGCTGGCGAACGAGCCGGCCAGAGCCTTGGTCTTGGCTTCCTTGGCGACGAGGTCATCGACGATGATGACGTTCTCTGCCTTCAGCTTGGCCGAAAGGGCGTGACGCAGGCCGAGCGCGCGGACCTTCTTGGGAAGGTCGTGCTCGTGGCTGCGGACGACCGGGCCGTGGGCCTTGCCGCCGCCGCGGAACTGCGGAGCGCGAGCCGAATGGTGACGAGCGCGGCCCGTACCCTTCTGCTTGTACATCTTGGCGCCGGTGCGCGAGACTTCCGCGCGGCCCTTGGCCTTGTGGGTGCCCTGCTGCTTCTTGGCGAGCTGCCAGCGAACGACGCGGGCAATGATATCCTCGCGCGGCTCGAGGCCGAAGATCGCGTCGGAGAGGGAGACCTTGCCGGCGTCCTTCCCGTCGAGGGTCGTGACTTTGAGATCCATAACCAGGCTCCCTTACTTAGCTGCGGCGCGGACAGCGGCCGGACGCGGAGCGTCAGCCGGGATGCCGGACTTGATGGCGTCGCGGACGACGATCCAGGAACCCTTGGAACCCGGGACGGCACCCTTGACGAGGATCAGACCACGGTCCTCGTCGGTCGAGACGACCTCGAGGTTCTGGGTGGTGACGCGCGTCTGGCCCATGTGACCAGCCATGCGCTTGCCCTTCCAGACGCGACCCGGATCCTGGTTGGAGCCGGTCGAACCATGCGAACGGTGCGAGACGGAGACGCCGTGGGTGGCGCGCAGACCGCCGAAGTTGTGGCGCTTGATCGCGCCGGCAAAGCCCTTACCGATCGTGGTGCCGGTGACGTCGACCAGCTGGCCGGCGATGAAGTGGCTTGCGGAAAGCTCCGCACCGACCTCGATGAGGTTGTCGGCGGAAACGCGGAACTCGACGAGCTTTGCCTTCGGCTCGACGCTGGCAGCAGCGAACTGGCCGCGGAGCGCCTTCGACGTGTTCTTAACCTTGGAGCGGCCGGCACCGAGCTGAACTGCGGTGTAGCCGTTCTTGTCTTCCGTGCGATGGGCGACGACCTGGCAGCCGTCCAATCGCAAAACTGTTACAGGGACATGCTCTCCTGCGTCGTTGTAGACGCGAGTCATTCCCACCTTCTGTGCAATCACACCTGAACGCATGGTTCATTCCTCTTAGAAGTCCTGTGGGGGCTGAGCCCCTACATGCCTCTTGTTTAAGGATTCCACGGAGGTCATCCGACCTTCGGGTTTCCCGTTCCTAGAAGCCGTTGGCGCTCGCGCGCCACGTACCTTCCTTGTTATTCGGCTTGCGCCGGACTTTCATAAGCCTGATTAGAGCTTGATCTCTACGTCGACGCCGGCGGCGAGGTCGAGCTTCATCAGGGCGTCGACCGTCTGAGGGGTCGGGTCGACGATGTCGAGAAGACGCTTGTGGGTGCGCATCTCGAACTGTTCGCGGCTCTTCTTGTCGATGTGAGGCGACCGGTTGACCGTGAATTTTTCGATGCGCGTCGGAAGCGGCACCGGGCCGCGGACGCTGGCACCGGTGCGCTTGGCCGTCGAGACGATTTCGCGCGTCGAGGCATCGAGGATCCGGTGATCAAACGCCTTGAGGCGAATGCGGATGTTCTGGCCGTTCATACGACTTGTCCTTGTTCTTGTTTGCCGCGGCTCCCTATAGGGAACACGCATTGAACTTCGATTAATGCCGGCCAGTCCGCTAACTTATCAAAGATCGGAGGGACAAGGTTTCCCCTGCCCCTTCCTATTTGAGCGGCCGTGGCCGGCCTTGTCTTCTGGCGATCGCACCATGACGAAGCAGGTGCAAATCACGCGTGCGCGCCATTTGCACTATTTTCATCTCGTCGGCAAGCGGTGCGACCGACTAAATCTATCGTGGCGGCCATGCCCGGGCCGCATAGCACTGCGGCCCGGGAATTCCGCCTGGTCTAGCGCCGGTCTTCCGGCGCCGGAGATGTCGAGATTACTCGACGATCGAGGCGACGATGCCGGCGCCGCGGGCAGATCGCGCTGGCGCGCCATCTGCCCCACTTTCAGGCCGTCGGCAGCTTTCGGCCTCGTCGTTCGTCGAGATTACTCGACGATCGAGGCGACGATACCGGCGCCGACGGTGCGGCCGCCTTCGCGGATCGCGAAGCGCAGCTTTTCTTCCATCGCGATCGGAACGATCAGCTCGACGTCAACCGTGACGTTGTCGCCCGGCATCACCATTTCCGTGCCTTCCGGCAGCGTGACGATGCCCGTCACGTCCGTGGTGCGGAAGTAGAACTGCGGACGGTAGTTGGTGAAGAACGGCGTGTGACGGCCGCCTTCTTCCTTCGTCAGGATGTAGGCTTCGGCCTTGAACTTCTTGTGCGGCTTGACCGAACCCGGCTTGCACAGGATCTGGCCACGCTCGACGCCGTTGCGGTCGACGCCGCGCAGCAGCGCGCCGATGTTGTCGCCGGCCTGGCCCTGGTCGAGCAGCTTGCGGAACATCTCGACGCCCGTGCAGGTCGTCTTCGTCGTCGGACGGATGCCGACGATCTCGATTTCCTCACCGACCTTGACGATACCGCGCTCGACGCGACCCGTGACCACGGTGCCGCGGCCCGAGATCGAGAACACGTCTTCGATCGGCATCAGGAACGGCTGGTCGATCGGACGCTCCGGCGTCGGGATGTAAGAGTCGACCGCAGCCATCAGCTCGCGGATCGCGTCTTCGCCGATCTTCTTGTCGCTGTCTTCGAGGGCGGCCAGAGCCGAGCCCTTGACGATCGGAATGTCGTCGCCCGGGAAGTCGTAGGACGACAGCAGTTCGCGCACTTCCAGTTCGACGAGCTCGAGCAGCTCGGCGTCGTCGACCTGGTCGACCTTGTTCAGGAACACGACGATCGCCGGAACGCCGACCTGGCGGGCCAGCAGGATGTGCTCGCGGGTCTGCGGCATCGGGCCGTCGGCAGCCGAGCAGACCAGGATCGCGCCGTCCATCTGGGCAGCGCCGGTGATCATGTTCTTGACGTAGTCGGCGTGGCCGGGGCAGTCGACGTGGGCGTAGTGACGGTTCGGCGTCTCGTATTCGACGTGCGCCGTCGAAATGGTGATGCCGCGCGCCTTCTCTTCCGGAGCGGCGTCGATCTGGTCATACGCCTTGAACTCGCCGAAGTACTTCGTGATCGCTGCCGTCAGCGACGTCTTGCCATGGTCAACGTGGCCGATCGTGCCGATGTTTACGTGAGGCTTGGTGCGCTCAAACTTACCTTTTGCCATTTCCGGCTCTCCATTTTCTGTCCCCTAGGCGGGGAATAGCTCAAATCGTTCGGGATCAGGTACTCCGGTCACTTCTGACCGGAATACTTTGCCTGGATTTCCTGCGCCACGTTCGACGGAACCGGAGCGTAGTGGTCGAACACCATCGAGTACTGCGCGCGGCCCTGCGACATGGAGCGCAGGTTGTCGACGTACTTGAACATGTTCGCCAGCGGCACGTTGGCCGAGATGACGACGGCAACGCCGCGCGATTCCTGGCCCTGGATCTGGCCACGGCGGGAGTTCAGGTCGCCGATCACGTCGCCGACGTAGTCTTCCGGCGTTACGACCTCGACCTTCATCATCGGCTCGAGAAGCTGGGCACCAGCCTTCTTGGCCGCTTCACGGAAGCAGGCACGCGATGCGATTTCGAAGGCGAGGACCGACGAGTCGACGTCGTGGAACGCACCGTCGATGAGCGTCGCCTTGACGCCCAGCATCGGGAAGCCGGCCAGCGGACCGGAGGACAGGACGCTCTCGATGCCCTTCTGGACGCCGGGGATGTATTCCTTCGGAACAGCACCACCAACGATCTTGGACTCGAACTTGAAGTCCTCGCCTTCCGGGTTCGGTTCGAAGACGATCTTGACGCGCGCGAACTGGCCGGTACCACCGGTCTGCTTCTTGTGCGTGTAGTCTTCTTCGCAAAGCTTGGTGATCGTCTCGCGGTAGGCCACCTGCGGAGCACCGACGTTGGCTTCGACCTTGAACTCGCGACGCATGCGGTCGACGATGATGTCGAGGTGAAGTTCGCCCATGCCGGCAATGATGGTCTGGCCAGATTCCTCGTCGGTCTTGACGCGGAAGGACGGGTCTTCGGCCGCCAGGCGGTTGAGCGCGAGGCCCATCTTTTCCTGGTCGCCCTTGGACTTCGGCTCGATCGCGATCTGGATGACCGGCTCGGGGAATTCCATGCGCTCGAGGATGACCGGCTTCAGCGGATCGCAGAGCGTGTCACCCGTGGTGGTTTCCTTCAGGCCGGCGAGAGCAACGATGTCGCCTGCATAGGCTTCTTCGATGTCTTCGCGCGAGTTCGAGTGCATCTGCAGCATGCGGCCGACGCGCTCGCGCTTGTCCTTGACCGTGTTCATGACCGACGTGCCCTTCTCGAGCTTGCCGGAGTAGATGCGGGCGAAGGTCAGCGAACCGACGAAGGGGTCGTTCATGATCTTGAAGGCCAGCATGGACAGCGGCTCGCTGTCGTCGGCATGACGCTCGATCTCAGCTTCCGTCTTGACGTCGATGCCCTTGATCGCCGGGATGTCGACGGGCGACGGCAGGTAGTCGACGACGGCGTCGAGCAGCGGCTGAACGCCCTTGTTCTTGAAGGCGGTACCGCAGAACATCGGGTGGAACTTCACGTCGATGGTGCCGCGGCGAACGAGTTCGCGGATCTTGTCGTTGTCCGGATAGTTGCCTTCGAGATAGGCTTCCATCGCGGCCTCGTCGATCTCGACGACCGTCTCGATCAGCTTTTCGCGGTATTCTTCCGCCTTGGCCTTCATGTCTTCCGGAATCTCGACGACGTCCCACTGGGCACCGAGCGATTCGTCACGCCAGACGAGGGCGTTCATCTCGATCAGGTCGACGACGCCCTTGAAGTCGCTTTCAGCGCCGATCGGCAGCTGCATGACGACGGCGGTGGCGCCGAGTCGGGTCTTGATCATCTCGACCGAGCGGTAGAAGTCCGCACCGGTCTTGTCCATCTTGTTGCAGAAGATCATGCGCGGAACATGATACTTCTCGGCCTGGCGCCAGACGGTTTCCGTCTGCGGCTCGACGCCGGCGTTGGCGTCGAGCAGCGCGATCGCGCCGTCGAGAACGCGCAGCGAACGCTCGACTTCGATGGTGAAGTCGACGTGGCCGGGGGTGTCGATGATGTTGAAGCGGCGCATCTTGCCGTCACGACCCTTCCAGAAGGTCGTGGTGGCGGCAGACGTGATCGTGATGCCGCGCTCCTGCTCCTGCTCCATCCAGTCCATCGTGGCGGCGCCGTCGTGGACTTCGCCGATCTTGTGGGACTTGCCGGTGTAGTAGAGGATACGCTCGGTCGTCGTCGTCTTGCCGGCGTCGATGTGCGCCATGATACCGAAGTTACGGTAGTCTTCGATCTTGTATTCGCGTGCCATAATGGACTGCCTTTTCGAGATTACCAGCGGTAGTGCGAGAATGCACGGTTGGCGTCCGCCATCTTGTGCGTGTCTTCGCGCTTCTTGACTGCGCTGCCGCGGTTGTTTGCCGCATCCATGAGTTCGCCCGAGAGGCGCTCGATCATGGTGGTTTCGTTCCGCTTGCGTGCCGCTGCGATGACCCAACGGATTGCGAGAGCCTGACGGCGCTCCGGACGAACATCGACCGGGACCTGGTAGGTAGCACCACCGACGCGGCGCGAACGAACTTCGACGTGCGGCGCGACGTTGTCGAGCGCCTGGTGGAACACGCCAAGCGGGTCCTGCTTGGACTTGCCCTGAACGCTGTCGAATGCGCCGTAAACGATCGTTTCGGCGACGGACTTCTTGCCGTCGAGCATGATGGCGTTCATGAACTTCGTTACAACGAGATCGCCGAACTTCGGATCCGGGTTGATCTCGCGCTTGTCTGCTTTATGACGTCGGGACATACTTTTCGTCTCTCAACTAAATTGGGTTCCAGCGAAATGGCGCCGGTGACTGGTTACTTCGGACGCTTCGCGCCGTACTTGGAGCGGCGCTGCTTGCGGTTCTTGACACCCTGGGTATCGAGAACGCCGCGGATGATGTGATAGCGCACACCCGGAAGGTCCTTCACGCGGCCGCCGCGGATCATGACCACGGAGTGCTCCTGAAGGTTGTGACCTTCGCCCGGGATATAACCAATGACTTCGAAGCCGTTGGTCAGGCGGATCTTGGCGACCTTACGCAGAGCCGAGTTCGGCTTCTTCGGCGTCGTCGTGTAGACGCGGGTGCATACGCCGCGCTTCTGCGGGTTCTCCTGGAGAGCGGGAACCTTATTGCGCTTTACCTGTGCCTGACGCGGCTTACGGATCAGCTGGTTTACGGTAGGCATTCAACCATCCCTTGATCTTGTCTCGTTTACCCTTGCGGGCGGATCTTGCCGTTACCGGCGGCTGCCACACGCTTCTTTTCATGCGCAAAACAGGACCGATCCGCTTCTTGCGAATGGCCCTCGAAGGCAGAGGACGCGACAGAACCGCGTCATGCGTGCAGCATTCATGTCTTCAACGTGCGTTGGAGCCCTGTTTGAGGCGAACTTCAGAACGAGTCGTACTGAACCAGCCAGCCTCACATAGGCTCCGATGGGCGTGGCTCTACTGGCTTACGCCCTGTACGTCAAGGGGACCGGCGAAATATTCTTGCTCCGCCCTCTATGCGCGCCCTGAGTTTCGAGGCGTTCGCCCGCTTGCGGCGCGGCAACCGAAGCCTCGGCAGCCGGCGTCGGGCGATGCACTTGCCCGACGAATCTTAAGGAATCGCAAACGAAGAATCAATGCCGTTGCAGGCAGCCTACCGCCCCCGGTCGACGCACGTGACGCCCCCTGCCCGTCCCCGGCGCCGGCCCCGCGCGCTTTCCATTTCGGCATGATCGGCGTAAGGACTTTATCATCCCGAACCTGAAGGAAGCGCCATGCCTATCTCCCCCGACAACGACAACAACAACGAAGACGCCATGGTCTTCATCATCATCGGCAAGGCCTATGAGCGCGACGGCGACGACGAGGGCATCGACATCCATGTCATGCTGCGCGCGCCCGACGACGACAGTGCCGTGCGCGAGGCGTTGAACGCGCTTGCGGAGGAAGGCTTCCTGGAGGCCGACCTCGACCAGATCGGCACGCTGACCGATGCTCCGATCGACGAACCGCACGCCTCGGCCTACCAGGGCGCGCTCGAGGGCGAAGTCGCCATCATCCGGTTTGCCTGACCGGGAGCCACGCTTCGAAATGCGACAAAGCCGCCCGAGGATCGGGCGGCCTCATCTCGGCGGCGGCGGGCCGCATCAGTTGCGGATTTCGGCGGTCGGTTGCGGGGTCGACCGTGTCTCCGCCGGCAGGATGGGATAGACGACGTCCGGCACGGTTCCCGTCAGCGCGTGCAGGAAGGCGACGATCAGGTCGGCGTCCTCGCTCGTCAGTTCCTCGCCCAACTGCGTTTCCCCCATCAGGGTCACGGCTTCCTTCAGATCCCAGACCTTGCCGGAATGGAAGTAGGGTGCGGTCTGCGCGACGTTGCGAAGCGGTGCGGCGCGGAAGACGTAGGTGTCGTCCACCGTGTTGGTCACGGCAAAGCGGCCCCTGTCGCCTTCCGGCAGCACGTCGGCGCCCGGCCGTTCCACCAGCCCGAAAGGGTAGTACCCCTCCCCGCCGACGTTGATGCCGGTATGGCAGGAGGCGCATCCCTTGTCGATGAAGAGCGCCAGGCCCTTCCTCGCCTCATTACTCATGGCCTGGTCGTCGCCGTTCAGATAGGCGTCGAAGGGGGCCGGCGTGACCAGCGTCGCCTCGAAGGCCTCGATCGCCTTGGCGAAGTTGTCGAAGGTGACGGGATCGGCCTCGCCGGGGAAGGCCGCCTTGAACCAGGCGACATAGTCCGGCATCGAGTTCAGCGTCGCGATCACCTGCAGCGGCGTGTTCGCCATCTCGACGCCGGCCTGCACCGGCCCCTTGGCCTGCGCCTTCAGGTCCTCGGCGCGACCGTCCCAGAACTGGGCGACGTTGAAGACGGAGTTCAGCACCGTCGGCGCGTTGCGCGGCCCCTTCTGCCAGCCATGGCCGATCGAGGTCTCGAGGTTGTCGTCGCCGCCGGTGCCGAGATTGTGGCAGGAATTGCAGGAAAAGACGCCCGACGCCGACATGCGCGGATCGAAGAACAGCGCCTTGCCGAGGGCGATCTTCTCCGGCGTGATGCGGTTGTCCCGCACCGCCGGGACAGTCGAGGGCAACGGCCGGAAGATCTCCAGCGCCGTCTGCCGCAGGTCGGCAGGCACCGGGTCGGATGCGACGGCGCTCCCCGCCGACAGGACGCACAGGGCAACAGAACAACTCAACAATAGCTTTCTCATAAACTGCCTCCTTTCGCCGGGACGCGCCGGTGGGAGGTCGACGCGCGCAGGCTTGAAATTTCGAGGTGAGGTCCGCCGATTGCGGCACCACCTCGCGTTGCAGGGCAATTTAGAACTGTTCGAAGATCAATTCCCTTGCGCGCGATCAAGGCGGAGTCTGGCAAAATGCAAAAGGCGCCCGGATTGCTCCGGGCGCCTTGCGTTGGTCAATTGCGCCGGGTGCGGCAGTTCGCCCCGGCTCGGCCGCCGGCTTATTCGCCAGCCGGCACGTTCTCGCTATCGGCAAGGTCGGCCAGCATCGGCGTGGCAACGCCGGCGCCCGTCGACTTGCGGCGCTCGTCGAGGATCATCTCGTCGCGCGCGGTGGCGATGCGGCGGATCTGCGTCATGGTTCCGCCCGTACCGGCCGGGATGAGACGGCCGACGATGACGTTTTCCTTCAGACCCTGCAGGCCGTCGGTCTTGCCGGCGATCGCAGCTTCCGTCAGCACCTTCGTCGTCTCCTGGAAGGAGGCGGCGGAGATGAAGGACGGCGTCTGCAGCGACGCCTTGGTGATGCCGAGCAGGACCGGCTCGCCGTAGGCCGGCTTCTTGCCTTCCTCGATCAGGCGGTCGTTGACGTCCTCCAGCTCGATCCGGTCGACATTGTCCCCGACGATGTAGGTGGAGTCGCCCGCCTCGGTGATCTCGACCTTCTGCAGCATCTGGCGAACGATCACCTCGATGTGCTTATCGTTGATGACAACGCCCTGCAGACGGTAGACTTCCTGGATTTCGTTCACGAGGTAGGAAGCGAGTGCTTCCACGCCCTTGATCGCCAGGATGTCGTGCGGCGCCGGGTTGCCGTCGAGGATGTAGTCGCCCTTCTCGATGTAGTCGCCGTCCTGAAGATGGAAGGGCTTGCCCTTCGGGATCAGGTACTCGACCGGCTCGACACCGTCTTCGGCCGGCTCGATCGTGATGCGGCGCTTGTTCTTGTAGTCGCGGCCGAAGCGGACCGTACCATCGATCTCTGCGATGATGGCGTGATCCTTCGGGCGGCGAGCCTCGAACAGTTCGGCAACACGCGGCAGACCACCGGTGATGTCCTTGGTCTTGGCGCTTTCGAGCGGCGAACGGGCGAGCACGTCACCCTGGCTGACCTTCTGGCCCGGTTCGACCGACAGGATCGCATCGACCGAGAGCAGGAAGCGGGCTTCACCACCGCGGGAGAGCTTTGCGACGGCGCCGCTCTTGTCCTTGATGACGATCGCCGGCTTCAGGTCGGAGCCGCGCGGCGTCGAACGCCAGTCGATGATCTGGCGCTTGGTGATGCCGGTGACTTCGTCGGTCTCTTCCTTCACCGAGATGCCGTTGATGATGTCCTCGAATTCGACGACACCGTCGACTTCCGTCATCATCGGACGGGTGTAGGGATCCCACTCCGCCAGACGCTGGCCGCGCTTCACCTTGTCGCCGTCGTCGACGAAGATCTTCGAGCCGTAGGCAACGCGCTGCGAGGACCGCTCGACGCCGCGCTCGTCCAGGATCTGGACCGCCATGTTGCGGCCCATGGCAATGAGGTTGCCTTCGGAGTTGCGCAGCATGTTGCGGTTCTTGATCTGGATCGTGCCTTCGTAGGACGCTTCCAGGAACGACTGGTCGACCACGTTCGCCGTGCCACCGAGGTGGAACGTGCGCATGGTGAGCTGAGTGCCCGGCTCGCCGATCGACTGCGCGGCGATGACGCCGACAGCCTCGCCGATGTTGACGGGCGTACCACGGGCAAGGTCGCGGCCGTAGCAGACGCCGCAGACGCCGGTCTGGATCTCGCAGGTCAGCGCCGAGCGGATGCGGACGGACTGGATGCCCGCCTTCTCGATGTCGGCGACATGCGCCTCCTCGATCATCTTGCCGGCGTTGATGATCAGCTCGCCCGTAACCGGGTGGAGGATGTCATCGAGCGCCGTGCGGCCGAGAATGCGCTGGCCGAGCGAGGCGACGACCTGGCCGGCATCGACGATCGCCGTCATGGTCAGGCCCTTGTCGGTGCCGCAATCGACGTGCGTGACGATGCAGTCCTGCGCCACGTCGACGAGACGACGGGTCAGGTAGCCCGAGTTCGCGGTCTTCAGGGCGGTGTCTGCCAGACCCTTACGGGCACCGTGCGTCGAGTTGAAGTACTCGTTCACGGTCAGGCCTTCCTTGAAGTTCGAGATGATCGGCGTCTCGATGATCTCGCCCGACGGCTTGGCCATGAGGCCGCGCATGCCGCCCAGCTGGCGCATCTGGTTCGGAGAACCGCGGGCGCCGGAGTGCGACATCATGTAGATCGAGTTCATCGGCTTCTGGCGACCGGTCGCCGGGTCGAACTCGACGGCCTTGATGCGGGCCATCATTTCTTCCGCGACCTTCTCGGTGGCCTTGCCCCAGGCGTCGACGACCTTGTTGTACTTCTCGCCCTGGGTGATCAGGCCGTCGTTGTACTGCTGCTCGTATTCCTTCACCAGCGCTTCGGTGTCGCCGACGATCTTCGCCTTGGTGTCCGGGATCACCATGTCGTCCTTGCCGAACGAGATGCCGGCACGGCAGGCATGGGCGAAGCCGAGCTGCATGATACGGTCGCAGAAGATGACCGTGTCCTTCTGGCCGCAATGACGGTAGACCGTGTCGATCATCTTGGAGATGTTCTTCTTGGTCATTTCCTGGTTGCAGATGTCGAAGGGCACGTTGGCGTTCTTCGGCAGCAGTTCGCCGATCAGGAGGCGACCGGGGGTCGTCTCGTAGATCTTCGAGACCGGCTTGCCTTCGGCGTCGACCGTCTTGAAGCGGCCCTTGATCTTGGCGTGCAGGGTGACGGCCTTGGTCTCAAGCGCGTGCTGCAGCTCGCCGAGATCGGAGAAGGCCATGCCTTCGCCCGGCTCGTTCTGGTTCATGATCGACAGGTAGTAGAGGCCGAGAACCATGTCCTGCGAGGGAACGATGATCGGTGCGCCGTTGGCCGGATGCAGGATGTTGTTGGTCGACATCATCAGCACGCGGGCTTCGAGCTGGGCTTCGAGCGACAGCGGCACGTGAACGGCCATCTGGTCGCCGTCGAAGTCGGCGTTGAAGGCCGTGCAGACGAGCGGGTGCAGCTGGATCGCCTTGCCTTCGACCAGGATCGGCTCGAAGGCCTGGATGCCCAGGCGGTGCAGCGTCGGTGCGCGGTTCAGGAGAACCGGATGCTCGCGGATGACCTCGTCGAGGATATCCCAGACTTCCGGCTTTTCCTTCTCGACCAGCTTCTTGGCCTGCTTGACGGTGGACGAGAAGCCCTTGGCGTCGAGACGGGCGTAGATGAACGGCTTGAACAGCTCGAGCGCCATCTTTTTCGGCAGGCCGCACTGGTGCAGCTTCAGTTCCGGACCGGTCACGATGACCGAACGGCCGGAATAGTCGACGCGCTTGCCGAGCAGGTTCTGGCGGAAGCGGCCCTGCTTGCCCTTCAGCATATCGGACAGCGACTTCAGCGGACGCTTGTTGGCGCCGGTGATGACGCGGCCGCGACGGCCGTTGTCGAACAGCGCATCGACAGATTCCTGCAGCATGCGCTTTTCGTTGCGGATGATGATGCCCGGAGCGCGCAGTTCGATCAGGCGCTTCAGACGGTTGTTACGGTTGATGACGCGGCGGTAGAGATCGTTCAGGTCCGACGTCGCGAAACGGCCGCCGTCGAGCGGGACGAGCGGACGCAGGTCCGGCGGGATCACCGGAACGACCTTCATGATCATCCATTCCGGGCGGTTGCCGGATTCCATGAAGTTCTCGACGATCTTCAGGCGCTTCATCAGCTTCTTCTGCTTGAGATCCGACGTGGTGTCGGCAAGCTCGGAACGCAGGTCGCCCGCGATCTTCTCGAGGTTCATCGAGGCCAGCATCTCGTAGATGGCCTCGGCGCCGATCATGGCGGTGAACTGGTCTTCGCCATATTCATCGACCGCGATCATGTACTCCTCTTCGGAGAGGAGCTGGTTCTCCTTCAGCGCGGTCAGGCCCGGCTCGGTGACGATGTAGTTCTCGAAATAGAGAACGCGCTCGACATCCTTGAGCGTCATGTCGAGCAGGGTCGAGATGCGCGAGGGCAGCGACTTCAGGAACCAGATGTGGGCAACGGGGGCTGCGAGCTCGATATGGCCCATGCGCTCGCGGCGAACACGCGACAGCGTGACTTCGACGCCGCACTTTTCGCAGATGATGCCCTTGTACTTCATGCGCTTGTACTTGCCGCACAGGCACTCGTAGTCCTTGATCGGCCCGAAGATGCGCGCGCAGAAGAGACCGTCGCGTTCCGGCTTGAACGTACGGTAGTTGATCGTCTCCGGCTTCTTGATCTCGCCATAAGACCAGGAAAGAATCTTCTCCGGCGACGCAATCGAGATCCGGATGGAATCGAAGGTCTGTGCAGGCACCTGCGGATTGAAAAGATTCATGACCTCTTGGTTCATGCCTGTCTCCTTTGTGGGCCTAAGCCCTCAGCTTAGCGGGTCAATGCGGCGATACCCGGGTGCCGCA
The DNA here is from genome assembly GCF_029210525.1 of Mycoplana sp. MJR14. NCBI lineage: Bacteria > Pseudomonadati > Pseudomonadota > Alphaproteobacteria > Hyphomicrobiales > Rhizobiaceae > Mycoplana > Mycoplana sp. MJR14. The sequence goes on along the minus strand of NZ_JARGEO010000010.1, from coordinate 135,659 downwards.
ACTGCCGCTTGAAACGGAAAATGCCGCCCCGCAACCGGGCGACGAAGCACCTCCCCGCCCATCCTGAAGCGGAGAGGAAACGGTGCGCGCCGCATGAGCGCGCACCTTTGAGACCTTACTCGGCGGCGTCGGGAAGCTGCGCTTCGATGGTCGCGTCGACCTTCGAATTCTCCAGCTCGACCGACAGGCCCAGCGAGCGCATTTCCTTGACGAGAACGTTGAAGCTCTCCGGAATGCCCGCTTCGAAGGTGTCGTCGCCACGGACGATCGCCTCGTAGACCTTGGTGCGGCCGGCCACGTCGTCCGACTTCACCGTCAGCATCTCCTGCAGGGTGTAGGCGGCGCCGTAGGCTTCCAGAGCCCAGACCTCCATTTCCCCGAAGCGCTGACCGCCGAACTGCGCCTTGCCGCCCAGCGGCTGCTGGGTGACGAGCGAGTACGGGCCGATCGAACGGGCGTGGATCTTGTCGTCCACGAGGTGGTTCAGCTTCAGCATGTAGATGTAGCCGACGGTCACCTGACGGTCGAACTGGTCGCCGGTACGGCCGTCGAAGAGCGTCGACTGGCCGGTGACCTTGAGGCCGGCCTGTTCGAGCATCTCGTTGACGTCCTTCTCGACGGCGCCGTCGAAGACAGGGGTCGCGATCGAAACGCCGCGGCGGGTCTGCTCGGCGAGGCGCACGATGGACTCGTCGTCGTACTGCTTGATCGGTTCGCCCTTCGGGCCGGAACCGATGACGCCGTCGATCGTGTCGCGCAGCGGCTTGATGTCGCCGCCCGCCTTGTAGGCGTCCAGCATCTCGCCGATCTGCCTGCCCATGCCGGCGCAGGCCCAGCCCAGGTGCGTCTCCAGGATCTGGCCGACGTTCATGCGCGAGGGCACGCCCAGCGGGTTCAGCACGATGTCGACATGCGTGCCGTCCTCGAGGAACGGCATGTCCTCGACCGGAACGATGCGCGAGACGACGCCCTTGTTGCCGTGACGGCCGGCCATCTTGTCGCCCGGCTGGATCTTGCGCTTCACGGCGACGAAGACCTTGACCATCTTCATGACGCCCGGAGGCATCTCGTCGCCGCGCTGGACCTTCTCGACCTTGTCCATGAAGCGCTGTTCGAGGCGCGACTTGGATTCGTCGTACTGGCCGCGAAGCGCCTCGATCTCGCCCTGCGCCTTCTCGTCCTCGACGGCGAACATCCACCACTGCGAGCGGGGATATTCCGAGACGACGGCGTTGGAGAGCTCGGTGCCCTTCTTGAAGCCCTTCGGGCCGGCCACGGCCACATGGCCGCGGAGCATGTCGATCAGGCGGCCGTAGACGTTACGGTCGAGGATCGCCTGCTCGTCGTCGCGGTCCTTGGCCAGGCGCTCGATCTCCTCGCGCTCGATCGCCATCGCGCGCTCGTCCTTCTCCACGCCGTGGCGGTTGAAGACGCGAACTTCGACGACGGTGCCGAAGGTGCCCGGTGGCATGCGCATGGAGGTGTCGCGCACGTCGGAGGCCTTCTCGCCGAAGATGGCGCGCAGGAGCTTTTCCTCCGGCGTCATCGGGCTTTCGCCCTTCGGCGTGATCTTGCCGACGAGGATGTCGCCCGGCTGAACCTCGGCGCCGATATAGACGATGCCGGCTTCGTCCAGGTTCTTCAGCGCCTCTTCCGAAACGTTCGGAATGTCGCGCGTGATTTCCTCCGGACCGAGCTTGGTGTCACGCGCCATCACTTCGAATTCCTCGATGTGGATGGAGGTGAACACGTCGTCGCGCACGATCCGCTCGGAGAGCAGGATCGAGTCCTCGTAGTTGTAGCCGTTCCAGGGCATGAACGCGACGAGCGCGTTGCGGCCGAGCGCCAGGTCGCCGAGGTCCGTGGACGGGCCGTCGGCGATGATGTCGCCCTTGTTCAGAACATCGCCGACGGTGACCAGCGGACGCTGGTTGACGCAGGTGTTCTGGTTGGAGCGCTGGAACTTCTGCAGCCGGTAGATGTCGACGCCGGACTTGCCCGGATCAAGGTCTTCGGTGGCGCGGATAACGATACGGGTCGCGTCGACCTGGTCGACGACGCCGCCGCGGCGGGCCGCGATCGCAGCACCGGAGTCACGCGCGACCACCGGCTCCATGCCGGTGCCGACGAACGGCGCCTCCGCCCGCAGGAGCGGAACGGCCTGACGCTGCATGTTCGAGCCCATCAGCGCGCGGTTGGCGTCGTCGTTCTCGAGGAACGGGATGAGCGCGGCCGCGACGGAGACGAGCTGCTTGGGCGAAACGTCCATCAGGTCGATCTGGTCGCGCGGGGCGAGCATGACTTCGCCGGAGTGACGGCAGACGACGAACTCTTCCTCGAACTCGCCCTCGGCGTTCAGCACCGAGTTGGCCTGGGCCACGTGGTACTTCGCCTCTTCCATCGCCGACAGGTAGACGACGTCGGTCGTCACCTTGCCGTCCACGATCTTGCGGTACGGGCTTTCGATGAAGCCGTACTTGTTGACGCGGGCGAAGGTGGCGAGCGAGTTGATCAGACCGATGTTCGGGCCTTCCGGCGTCTCGATCGGGCAGATGCGGCCGTAGTGGGTCGGATGAACGTCGCGGACTTCGAAGCCGGCGCGCTCGCGGGTCAGACCACCCGGTCCAAGAGCCGAAAGACGACGCTTGTGCGTGATTTCCGAAAGCGGGTTCACCTGGTCCATGAACTGCGACAGCTGCGAGGAGCCGAAGAATTCGCGAACGGCGGCGGCAGCCGGCTTGGCGTTGATCAGGTCCTGCGGCATGACGGTGTCGATTTCGATCGACGACATGCGCTCCTTGATCGCGCGCTCCATGCGCAGCAGGCCGAGGCGATACTGGTTTTCCATCAGCTCGCCGACCGAACGGACACGACGGTTGCCGAGGTTGTCGATGTCGTCGATCTCGCCCTTTCCGTCACGCAGCTCGACCAGCATCTTGACGACGGCCAGGATGTCGTCCTTGCGCAGCACGCGCACGGTGTCCGGGCAGTCGAGGTCGAGACGCATGTTCATCTTGACGCGGCCGACGGCGGAGAGGTCGTAGCGCTCGGCGTCGAAGAACAGCGAGACGAACATGGCCTCGGCCGATTCCATCGTCGGCGGCTCGCCGGGGCGCATGACGCGGTAGATGTCGAACAGCGCGTCCTGGCGGTTCTCGTTCTTGTCCGCTGCCAGCGTGTTGCGGATGTAGGCGCCGACATTGATGTGGTCGATGTCGAGGACCGGGATCTCGTCGAAACCTGCGGACAGGATCAGCGGCAGGGTCTTCTCGTCGATCTCGTCACCGGCTTCGAGGTAGATCTCGCCGGTCGAGAAGTTCACGATGTCCTCGGCCAGGTAGTTGCCGTAGAGATCGTCGTCGGTCGCCTTCAGCGCCTTCAGGCCCTTCTCGGTCAACTGCTTGAGGACGCGCGGGGTCAGCTTCTTGCCGGCCTCGACCACGACCTCGCCGCTGTCGGCGTCGATCATGTCGGAGACGGCCTTCTGGCCCTTCAACGCCTCGGGGTGGAAGGGCACGCGCCAACCTTCGCCGTCGCGCTGGTAGAGCGACTTCGTGTAGAAGGTCTCGAGGATCTCCTCGCCGTCCATGCCGAGCGCCATCAGGAGCGACGTCACCGGGATCTTGCGGCGGCGGTCGATGCGGGCATGCACGATGTCCTTGGCGTCGAACTCGATGTCGAGCCAGGAGCCGCGGTAGGGAATGACGCGGGCGGCGAAGAGCAGCTTGCCGGAAGAGTGGCTCTTGCCCTTGTCGTGATCGAAGAAGACGCCCGGCGAACGGTGCATCTGCGAGACGATGACGCGCTCGGTGCCGTTGACGATGAAGGTGCCGTTGTCGGTCATGAGCGGCATGTCGCCCATGTAGACGTTCTGCTCCTTGATGTCCTTGATCGACTTCGCGCCGGTATCCTCGTCGATATCGAACACGATCAGGCGCAGCGTCACCTTGAGCGGCGCGGCATAGGTCAGGTCGCGCTGGCGGCACTCCTCGACGTCGAACTTCGGCTGCTCGAACTCATAGGAGACGAATTCCAGCATGGAGGCGCCGGAGAAATCGGTGATCGGGAAAACCGACTTGAATACGGCCTGAAGCCCCTCGTCCGGGCGGCCGCCCTGGGGCTCGTCGACCATCAGAAACTGGTCATAGGACGCCTTCTGAACCTCGATGAGGTTGGGCATCTCTGCGACTTCGGGAATTTTTCCAAAAAACTTGCGTACGCGCCTGCGACCGTTAAACGAAAGGGTCTGAGCCATCGTCGCTCCTTCAAATTTGTGCATCCGGGCCTGCAACGGACGGGGTTCGCTGGCCAGTCGATCCCGTCGAACATGGGTAGTCTCAATCTCGTCCCGTCACCAAAGCCGCCGGCCGGATTGCCTGAAAGCGGTTCGGTTCGGGACCATCCTCTTGAGAACCCATTACCCAAGAGCCGTTTTTGCGGCTCTTGGGTAATCAGTTCCGGAGGAAATGACCGGGAGAGGGAGATCCCTCCCCCGGCGCATTCCGATATTACTTGACGTCGACCTTGGCGCCGGCTTCCTCAAGCTTCTTCTTGAGGTCAGCGGCTTCAGCCTTGGAAACGCCTTCCTTGACAGCCTTCGGAGCGCCTTCGACGAGGTCCTTGGCTTCCTTGAGGCCGAGGCCGGTGATGGCGCGGACTTCCTTGATGACGTTGATCTTGTTCGCGCCGGCATCAGCGAGGATGACGTCGAACTCGGTCTTTTCTTCTTCAGCAGCGGCAGCAGCACCGCCAGCAGCGCCGCCGGCAGCAGCAACAGCTACCGGAGCAGCAGCCGAAACGCCCCACTTCTCTTCGAGCATCTTGGAAAGCTCAGCAGCTTCCAGGACGGTGAGAGCAGAGAGGTCTTCAACGATCTTTGCGAGATCAGCCATTTTGATAGTTCCTTTTGTTCGGTTCGAACTGGGTTGTTTGATTTACAGCGAAAAACCGCCTCAAGCGGCTTCGTCCTTCTTGGCGTAGGCTGCGAACACGCGGGCAAGCTGGCTTGCCGGTGCGGCCGTGACCGTAGCGACGCGCGTGGCCGGGGCTGCAAGCAGGCCCAGGAGCTTTGCGCGAAGCTCGTCGAGCGAAGGCAGGGTCGCAAGCGACTTGACTGCTTCGGCGTCGAGCGTGGTCGAGCCCATGGCGCCGCCGAGGACAACGAGCTTGTCGTTGGTCTTGGCGAAGTCCATGGCAACCTTCGGAGCGATCATCGGGTCATTGCTGTATGCAATGAGCGTCTGACCCTGGAAGAGACCAGACATCCCCTCCGACTCCGTACCCTGAAGGGCAATCTTGGCCAGGCGGTTCTTCGCGACTTTGACGGTTCCGCCGGCAGCACGCATCTTCGTACGAAGATCGTTCATCTGCGCAACGGTGATACCGGCATAGCGGGCCACGACAACCGAACCGGAAGCCTTGAAGACTTCGTTCAGCTCCGTGACGAATTCGCGTTTTTCCGCTCTTTCCACTGCCTATCTCCAGTTGACGGGGCTACGATTGTCGCAGTCCCCATCGGGTTTGCCTTTGCCGCCAGGGATCGTCTTGATCGAAGATCCCGAGCGACGCTCGAGGATCCTGTCCCCCCGCGCTCGGCCATTCGGCCGGGGCACAAGGCAAGGTAGGTTCGAACCGAATTCTTCCGCGCATCGCTGCGGGGTGAAATCCAGGTCTTACCCGTCTCATGCAGGCAAAGTGATTAAGGCATAACCACCTGCAATCTCGGACAGGAGTTCCGGGTTGCCCCGGAAATTCCCGGCCAGACATGACCGGGAATTCTTGTTGCGGTCCGGCACGCGGCCGGACCGAAATCATGCGGTCGTCAGCGAGGACGGGTCGATCTTGACGCCCGGCCCCATCGTGGACGAGATCGCGACGCGCTTGACGTAGTTGCCCTTGGCGCCGGCCGGCTTGGCCTTGATGACGGCGTCAGCGAAGGCCTTGATGTTCTCTTCGAGCGCCTTGGCGTCGAAGGAGGCCTTGCCGATGCCGGCGTGGACGATGCCAGCCTTCTCGACGCGGAACTCGACGGCGCCGCCCTTGGAAGCCTTGACCGCGGCGGTGACGTCCATGGTGACGGTACCGACCTTCGGGTTCGGCATCATGCCGCGCGGGCCGAGAACCTTACCGAGACGGCCGACGAGCGGCATCATGTCCGGGGTCGCGATGCAGCGATCGAAATCGATCTTGCCGCCCTGGACGATCTCGAGCAGGTCTTCGGCGCCGACGATGTCCGCGCCGGCAGCCTTGGCTTCGTCAGCCTTGGCGCCGCGGGCGAAGACGGCGACGCGAACGTCACGGCCGGTGCCGTTCGGCAGGTTGACCACGCCGCGGACCATCTGGTCGGCATGGCGCGGATCGACGCCGAGGTTCATGGCGACTTCGACGGTCTCGTCGAACTTGGCGACAGCCCGCTCCTTGACCATGCCGATGGCGAGGTCGAGAGCATAGAGCTTCGTGGGATCAACACCTTCGTTGATCTTCTTGGTGCGCTTGCCAGCCATTGTCTTAACCTACCACTTCCAGGCCCATGGCGCGGGCGGAGCCCTCGATCATGGCCATTGCGCCGTCGATGTCGGCTGCGTTGAGATCCTTCATCTTGGCTTCGGCGATCGTCTTGACCTGAGCCTTGGTGATGGAGCCAGCCTTCGTCTTGCCCGGCAGCTTGGAGCCGGAGGTGATCTTGGCTTCCTTCTTCAGGAAGTAGCTGACCGGCGGCTGCTTCATGACGAAGGTGAAGGACTTGTCCTGGTAGTAGGTGATGACGACCGGGATCGGCATACCCTTTTCCATTTCCTGCGTGGCGGCATTGAACGCCTTGCAGAATTCCATGATGTTAATGCCACGCTGACCGAGCGCAGGACCGATCGGCGGGGACGGGTTTGCCGATCCTGCCTTGACCTGCAGCTTGAGCTGGCCTGCAACTTTCTTAGCCATTTCTCTCTGCCTTTTCTTTGGTGCGGCCGGCTTGCCGGCCATCCTTGCCAGGCCCCGAAAGGACCCTGGCGGCTGCGGTTGCGTGGTGCGGACGATGGCGCCCGGCTTTGGGAGACGCCTGCCCTTCCACGCGATTGCGGGTCACCCCGCTCCCGGCGCCATCAAGACGCCGGACCTCGTCAGGCGCCGCAGGATCGAAGCCCGGCGGCGCAATTGCTCAGATTTTCTCGACCTGGGCGTATTCCAGCTCGACCGGGGTGGCGCGACCGAAGATCGACACCTCCACCTTGAGGCGCGAACGCTCCTCGTCGACGTCCTGAACCGTCCCGTTGAACGAGGCGAACGGGCCATCCGAGACCCGTACCTGCTCGCCGATCTCGAAGGAGATCGAAGGCTTCGGCCGGTCGACCCCGTCCTGGACCTGGCCGAGAATGCGCTCGGCCTCGTGGTCCGGAATCGGAACCGGCTTGTTGTCGGAGCCCAAGAAACCCGTCACCTTCGGGGTGTTCTTGATCAGGTGGTAGGCCTCGTCCGTCAGGTTCGCGCGAACCAGGACGTAGCCGGGGAAGAACTTGCGCTCGGCATCGACCTTGCGGCCGCGACGCACTTCCACCACCTTCTCGGTCGGCACCAGGATCTTCTCGAACAGGTGCTCAAGCCCTTTCTGGCGAGCCTTGTTCTCGATGTCTTCGGCAACCTTCTTCTCGAAATTCGAATAGGCGTGAACGATATACCAACGCGAAGCCATGCTGATCTCCACCCGATTACGCGCCGACGTTCAGGATCAGGCCGATCAGCCATCCCATGAGCTGATCCGCCGCAAAAAAGAAAATCGCAGCGAGGAATACCATGACGAAAACCATCACGGTCGAGATCGTCGTCTCGCGCCGCGACGGCCAAGTCACTTTGGACGCTTCAGAGCGGACTTGCTGCAGAAACGCTATCGGGTTCGTCTTGGATGCCATTGAATGCTCACGCCATTACGGCGCGTAAAGCCGAATGATCAGCCCCACGCACCGCGTGTCTGTTTGACCCTACATAAAGCGCGATTCCCCTTTTCACAAGAGGCAAAAGCGCTTTTCATGAAATTGGACCGACCGGCCCTGTCGCCTTCCGCCGCCGCTGCATGTTGCCTGCGCTGACGAAGCGAATGGCAGGGGCAGAGGGGCTCGAACCCCCGACCTGCGGTTTTGGAGACCGCCGCTCTACCAACTGAGCTATACCCCTTCGTCCCCTTCGCTGCGCCTGCAAATGCCGGCATTCGCTGCGGGACAGCGGCTTATTATTCAACTTGCCCGGCGATGACAAGCGCCTTTCAGAGAAAAGCGAAATTTCTACGGGGATAGCGCAAGGCGCGCGCTCTCGTAGCGCCCCACAGACGCGAAAATCCCCTGCCCGCCCGTCGCCATGAATAGAGAGGGCAAAGAAAAAGGGCCCCGCAGCTTGCTGCGAGGCCCCAAATTCTCTTGGCGTGATTGCTCACCCGCGACGAGATTACTCGACGATCGAGGCGACGATGCCGGCGCCGCGGGCAGATCGCGCTGGCGCGCCATCTGCCCCACTTTCAAGCCGTCGGCAGCTTTCGGCCTCGTCGGTCGTCGATTACTCGACGATCGAGGCGACGATGCCGGCGCCGACGGTGCGGCCGCCTTCGCGGATCGCGAAGCGCAGCTTTTCTTCCATCGCGATCGGAACGATCAGCTCGACGTCAACCGTGACGTTGTCGCCCGGCATCACCATTTCCGTGCCTTCCGGCAGCGTGACGATGCCCGTCACGTCCGTGGTGCGGAAGTAGAACTGCGGACGGTAGTTGGTGAAGAACGGCGTGTGACGGCCGCCTTCTTCCTTCGTCAGGATGTAGGCTTCGGCCTTGAACTTCTTGTGCGGCTTGACCGAACCCGGCTTGCACAGGATCTGGCCACGCTCGACGCCGTTGCGGTCGACGCCGCGCAGCAGCGCGCCGATGTTGTCGCCGGCCTGGCCCTGGTCGAGCAGCTTGCGGAACATCTCGACGCCCGTGCAGGTCGTCTTCGTCGTCGGACGGATGCCGACGATCTCGATTTCCTCACCGACCTTGACGATACCGCGCTCGACGCGACCCGTGACCACGGTGCCGCGGCCCGAGATCGAGAACACGTCTTCGATCGGCATCAGGAACGGCTGGTCGATCGGACGCTCCGGCGTCGGGATGTAAGAGTCGACCGCAGCCATCAGCTCGCGGATCGCGTCTTCGCCGATCTTCTTGTCGCTGTCTTCGAGGGCGGCCAGAGCCGAGCCCTTGACGATCGGAATGTCGTCGCCCGGGAAGTCGTAGGACGACAGCAGTTCGCGCACTTCCAGTTCGACGAGCTCGAGCAGCTCGGCGTCGTCGACCTGGTCGACCTTGTTCAGGAACACGACGATCGCCGGAACGCCGACCTGGCGGGCCAGCAGGATGTGCTCGCGGGTCTGCGGCATCGGGCCGTCGGCAGCCGAGCAGACCAGGATCGCGCCGTCCATCTGGGCAGCGCCGGTGATCATGTTCTTGACGTAGTCGGCGTGGCCGGGGCAGTCGACGTGGGCGTAGTGACGGTTCGGCGTCTCGTATTCGACGTGCGCCGTCGAAATGGTGATGCCGCGCGCCTTCTCTTCCGGAGCGGCGTCGATCTGGTCATACGCCTTGAACTCGCCGAAGTACTTCGTGATCGCTGCCGTCAGCGACGTCTTGCCATGGTCAACGTGGCCGATCGTGCCGATGTTTACGTGAGGCTTGGTGCGCTCAAACTTACCTTTTGCCATGTTTATTCTTCCTGTGAACGAACTTTGGGCTTAACCGGCCCTTCCGGTTTGGCAGCCGTTTAAGGCTTTCGCAAGGAATGCGCAAGCGTTAAATCCATCGGCAACCGGCGGCTGGGGGCCGCCGCAAGCCGGCACTTTGGTACACGCGCCACGACGGCGCCGGGCAAGAAATCCGGTCGATGATTTTCTAAGATGACTGCTGCGTTTGTCGCCGTTTGTTCAAGAAGGTTCTGAAGCAACGTGGTTCGCCCTTCGCGGCGCTGTCCTCCGGCGTACCGACCCGCTTAACAGGTAAATTGTCGATTGCGGCGCGCCCGGTTGCGTGTGACACTCACCACCATGGATTCTGCTGATACGAAAGCCCGCATGATTCCGTCTTTGTCGGCCCGAGCCGGGAATGAAGGGTATCAGGCGGCCGGACCGGTTCATTCGCCACCGGCATCGACGTCCGCCCCGCCCTCGACCCGGCACCTCCGTCCCGGGCTCGTGAGGCAAGCGCTGGAGCATTTCTTCCTGCCCTCGATCGCGGCCTGGTTCGCCTTCCCGCTGCGGTTCGACCGGGCCGTCGCAAAAATGGCCCAGGACAGCAGGCGGGCGGTGTCTCCGAGGCAGGCCGCCGCCTATTTCGGCGACAGCCTGTTCCTCGAGATCGACCCGCGGAGCCTGACCCACCGGCTCGACGAGAAGTACCACGACGCCGAAGGGTGGCACTGGATCGGCGAGAGCTTCGTCGACACCGGCGACTGGCAGGGCCGCCTGTCGCCGCTGCAGCGCTCGCCCGCGCATCGTGAGATCATCGAAATCTGTCGGACGCGGGACAATTTTCGAAACGGACAATACTACCAGACCTACCTGCGCCAGATCGGTGACGGGCAGCCGCCGCGGCGCAACGGCCGGCGGATCGACACGGTGGAGAAGCTCGACGCCTATTTCAGCTACTATGCCGGGCTGATCGACAATATCGAGCGCACCGGCATCCTGCCGCGCCACCGCGTCGGGCGGGCGCTGAAAAGCCGCCTGTGGCCTCGCCGCACGCGGTCGTTCTGGCAGGACTTCGTCGAGCGCGATATCGGCGTTGCGATCGACCGGGACGGCCGGTTCGTCCGCCACACCTCCGGCAAGCACCGGCTCGCCGCCGCCATCGGGCTCGGCCTCAAGACGGTTCCGGTGGAGGTCCGCATGGTGCACCGCGCCTGGCTCCAGGCGGAAATGCAGAAGCGGAGCCTGCCGCCGACGCAGGCGCTGGCCGCCGCCCTGCGCGAAATGAGCTCCGCCCGGATCTGACGCCACCGTGGCTGCCGTCGCCCTGCTGTCCCCCACTTGCCTCTGCGCGCGCCATGTGCAACCTGCCGCCATCGCGCATTCCGAACTTCGCAAACCGGGGCATTCCTCACCATGATCAGCGCTCTTCTTGCTTCCTTCCACTGGGGTCTCGCCAAGCATTTCCGCGGCAGGGACGAGGCGCGCCACCTGCGCCACCTGCTGAAGTCGGCGAGGATGCGGCCGCAGAACGATCCGAAGATGCGCCGCTCCGTCGACGCCCTGGTCAAGGCGAAGCGGTTCGACGATGCCCTGGCGCTGTGCAAGGTGTTCGAGACACGGGACGTCTCCCAGTACTGGTCGACCTACAGGAGCTTCGTGGAGGAGGCATCCGCCAGCCCCGTCACCGCGGGCTCCCCGAGGATCGCACTCTTCAACGACACCGACTTCCGGGTCAACATCGGCTGCCGGCTGACCAGCCAGGGGCTGAAGCATGCGATCCTGCGGACGTTTCCCGGCGCCGGGATCACCTCGCTCGGCTTCCGCTTCTCGACCTTCCACGAGGAATTCGGATCGAGCATAGCTTCCGACCCGACCGACGCGGCGCTGCACGCGCGCCTGCTGCATGCCTATGGCGGGCAGGCGCTCGAGGCGATTGCGACGGCCGACATGGTGGTGCTGCAGCCCGAGGGCTCGCTCGACGAGAAGACATCGCTCGAAGGACTGGCCACGTTCTTTGCGCCCGTGCTCGTCGCCCGCAGGCTCGGCAAGCCCTGCGCCATCGTCAACGGCACGATCCCCGGCTATGGCGACGAGCGCGACGCCTATCTTGCCCGGCTCTTCACGTCGTTGCGCTTCGTCGCCGCCCGCGACGAGATCTCCGCCGCCCACCACGGCGTCACGTTCCTGCCCGATGCGGCGTTCCTGCGGATCGAGCCGGAAGATGTCGCCGACCGCGACGGCTGCCTGATCACCACCGGGGCGCGCAACAAGGTGGACGACGACGTCGCGATCTTCCGTTCCGCTTTGGCCGCCTGCGAGGCGCTGGGACTGCGTCCGGTCGTGCTCACCCGCGCGGCCGGCCGGTTTGCCGAATTCGAGGCGCAGGTGCTGGCCCAGGGCGGCATCTTTGCCGAAGCCGCCAGCATCGAAGCGGCGGCGGCGATTCTCTCGCGCTGCCGCCTGCATATCGGCGGGCGGTATCACATGGCGATCTTCAGCACGATGTGCCGCGTCCCCACCCTGCTCTACGATGTGAAGACCCACAAGAACCAGTGGCTGGCGCAGTACTCGCCGCTCGTCCGGCTCGTCCGGCCGGGCGCCGACATCCCGGCGCTGGCGGCCGAGGCCTTGTCCGGTCCGGTGTCCTGGACCCGGCCGACGATCGACTACGAGGGCTTCCTGCGGGCCGCCTATGCCGCTGCGCACGCCGATAGCCGCGCCGGGTGAAGCCGGACGGAGCGTAAGGAAGGCGGACGGTCAGGAGAAGGCTGAAACTGGAGCGGGTAGCGGGAATCGAACCCGCGTATTCAGCTTGGAAGGCTGCTGCTCTACCATTGAGCTATACCCGCGGCGTTCGATCCGTACCAACAGAATGGTGGAGGGAGTTGGATTTGAACCAACGTAGGCTGAGCCAACGGATTTACAGTCCGTCCCCTTTAACCACTCGGGCATCCCTCCATTTTTCTGTCGGGATCAAGCGACCAAGCATTCGGACCGAAGCGGTGTGCCTGCCGGAGCAGGGCGCCCCTTCGATCTGCGCCGGGTATATGACCGCCCCGTTTCATCCTGTCAACACGATGCTTTGGAAAAAGTTGGGAAAAATGCGCCCGCGCCGGGGCACCGCCTTTCATCATTGGATTTGCGGAATTTGCGGCGGCCGCTATAAGGCGGCATGAGCAAAGATGATGCGGGCGGCAAGAACGCCAAGGACACCCATTACGCCAAACTGCGCAGGGCGCACCGCGACCAGCGGCGCGAGCGCGGCGAGATTCCGACGCCGAAGACCGACCGCCGCCACCGGCAGGCCGAGGACTGGAAGGCGCCGGCGCTCGCCCCCGACCAGGTCCTCCTCTACGGGCTGCACACGGTGCGGGCGGCGCTCGACAACCCCGAGCGGCAGGTCGTGAAGCTCTCGGTGACGAAGAACGCCGCGCAGCGGCTGGAACTGCCCGATCCCTCGACCCTGCCCTATCCGGTCGAGACCGTGCTGCCGTCCGACATCGACAAGGTGCTCGGGCCGGACGCGATCCACCAGGGCGTGATGCTGGAGACGCGGCCCCTGCCCGTCCGCCGGCTCGGCGCGCTGAAGGCGAGCCCGCTGATCCTGGTGCTCGACCAGGTGACGGACCCGCACAATGTCGGGGCGATCCTGCGCACCGCGGTCGCCTTCGGCGCCGGCGCGGTGATCACCACGATGCGGCATTCGCCGACCGAATCGGGTGTTTTGGCGAAATCCGCCTCGGGCGCGCTCGAGCTCATCCCCTATATCCAGATCACCAACCTGGCCGATGCGCTGGAGGAGCTGCACGCGCTCGGTTTCTATTCGGTCGGGCTGGATTCGGAGGGGCCGGAGCCGTTCGAAAGGACGCTGTCCGGCGAGAAGGTGGCGCTGGTTCTGGGGTCGGAGGGCAAGGGATTGCGCCAGAAGACACGCGCGACCTGCAAGGCGCTCGCCCGCCTCGACATGCCCGGGGCGATCAAGTCCCTGAACGTCTCCAACGCGGCGGCGATTGCGCTCTACGCGGCGCGGCAATATCTGGCGAAGTAGCCGGAACGGCCCCAGCCCCATTCACCGGCGAGCGATCACAACGCCGCCGGTATGCCCTGCACCGCGGGGCTCTGGGCCAACGGACAGCCGTCCTGCACCTTCTTCCAGTTCGGCACGTTCAGCGCCATCTCGCAGCGTGCGAGATACTTGCGGCCGTCGACGTTCAGGCAGGCGATGGCCCCCTGCTCATAGCGGCTGCCGTCGCGGTTGCGGCAGGTACACTTCCCGAGCGCTTCCGTCGCGATCGGCAGAAACATCAATGGAAGAACAATCAGAACTCGAAGCAGCGACCGCATGTGCCGTCTCCGTCGCCCGTTCATGTTCCTCCGATTTTAGGCCGTTTTTCGATCGTGTCGAGCGACCACGGGCATGTCCGGGGTCTTTTCGGAGCGGCACGGTGCGGGATCGTCCCGCACGCCGCACGGACCGGCCCAGGCAGGGTTCGGGCCGGCGCTGCTGCGCCCGGCACGCAGAAAGGCATGCCGGGCGCAGCAGGGGGTGTCAGCTTGCCAGCTTCAGATTGCCGAGGCCGCCGGCGATGCTCTTCTCCGCTTCGGAGATCGCCGTCGTCTTCGAATCGGCGCTGAGGTTCAGGCCCTCGGCCCGGACGAACTCGACGTCGGTGATGCCGAGGAAGCCGAAGACGGCGGTCAGGTAGCTCTCCTGGTGATCCATGATCGCTGCCGGGCCGGAGCTGTAGTGGCCGCCGCGGGTGGAGACGACGATGATCTTCTTGCCCTTGGCGAGGCCTTCGGGACCGTTCTCGCCGTAGCGGAAGGTCTTGCCGGCGACGGCAACGCGATCGATCCAGGCCTTCAGCTGGCTCGGCAGCGAGAAATTGTACATCGGGGCGCCGACGATGACGGTATCGGCGGCCAGGAATTCCTCGAGGACGGCGGCGCTCGTCGCCACGTCGTCGGCCACCGTGGCGTCGACATCTTCCGGCTTGGCGTTGGCGGCCATCAGGTGGGCGCCGGTGAGATGCGGCAACGCATCGGCGACGACGTCGCGATAGGTGATCTTGGCGTCGGGGTTCTCGGCCTTGATCTGGGCTGCGATCGCGGCGGTCAGGCGGCGGGAGACGGAGTGGTCGCCGAGGATGCCGGAGTCGATGTGGAGGACGTTCATTGTGTGGGACCTCTGAATTGCGTTTCGGGTGAAACCTATATGCCCCGAAAACAATCGCCCGATTAGCCGGCCAAAATTCAATTGACTGTTTCCTGAGAGAAACAATAAAGGGAAGCAACGCGCCTTCCGGAGTTCCGCCATGCAAGACCTCAACGATCTCGCCCTGTTCGCCGCCGTGGTGAAGAACAAGGGTTTCACCGCCGCCGCCGGCGCCCTCGGCGTGCCGAAGTCGAAGATCTCCAAGCGCGTCGCGCAGCTGGAGGAACAGCTCGGCGTGCGCCTGCTGGAACGCTCCACCCGCAAGCTGAGGGTCACCGACATCGGCCAGACCTTCTACGAGCGCTGCGAGACGATCCTGGCCGGCGTCGACGAGGCGGAGACGATCGTCGCCGCCGCCAAGTCGGAGCCGGCAGGCCCGGTGCGCCTGTCCATGCCGCCCGGCTTCGCGCCGATGATGGGCTACATCCTGCCGACGTTCCTGAAGCGCTATCCGCGCATCCGGCTCGCCATCGTGATGACCAACCGGCCGGTCGACCTGATCGAGGAGCGGATCGACGTCGCGCTCAGGGTGCGGGAAAGCTACAGTGGCGACCAGACGGTCGTCGTGCGTAAGTTCGCGAGCACCCGCGAGTTCCTGGCCGCCAGCCCCTCCTTCGTCGCGGCGCACGCGCCGATCACGCTGGACAACCTGTCGACGATGCCGACGCTCGCGATCCAGGAGCATACGGGCCGGGCCCCCTGGACGCTGGTGAACACGGCCGGCGAGGTGCGCGACATCGCCCACAATCCGGTCTTCTCCTCCGTGGAGTTCGGCATGCTGGAGCGGGCCGCGATCGAAGGGGTCGGCATCGGCCTTCTGCCCGACAACATCGTCGAACGCGGCTTCCGCGCCGGCCTGCTCGTGCCCGTTTTGCCCGAGTGGAGCTCGCCCGAACAGAGCATGCACGCCGCCTTCACCTCCCGCCACGGCATGCTGCCCGCCGTCCGCGCACTCATCGACTACCTCGCCGAAGCCCTGCCCCGCACGGTCCAGCTCTGCAAGGAGGTGATACCGCGAACGCCGTCCACGGCCGACTGGGACATCTGACGGCGCTTTTTTCCTTTACAGGCGGGCGGAATGTGCTAACTCCGTGCCCGAGCGCCCTTATAGCTCAGTTGGTAGAGCACCTGATTTGTAATCAGGGGGTCCCGGGTTCGAGTCCTGGTGGGGGCACCATAAACACCTGATTTTTCAGCGAAAAATTCTCCGTCCGACTTTTTTTCCGACGTTTGTCCGACCGTCCGACCCCGGGTTTGGTCGGACGAAAAGTCGGACGGGAGTCTCCGGATCTATTCTGTCAAGGGGGTATGTCAGCCGCCCGGCCGGAGGCGGCGCGCGAGCGCGTCGATGACGAAGTCCGAAATCCACATGGCGCTCACGCCGATGAGGAAGCCGACCGCGCCGAAGGCTGCCGCCTGGTCCTGCGGCAGCGGCAGGTTGACGGCATGCAGATAGTGAACGATCGCCGGCGTGAGATAGCCGGCGGCGAAGCCCCTGCAGATCAGACCTACCTCCGCCCCCCTTATCTTTTCCTTACGCCCCGCCTCCATCTTCTCAATCGAAATCTGACCTCGCGATCCCCTATTCCTCCTCCTGTACCAACAGGAGAACGGACATGTCCGATTTCATTTTCATAGCGCTCGGCTGCGGCACGCTCCTGGCGCTCGCCGTCTATGCCCGCGTCCTCGACAGCCTGTGAGGAAGCCCGCATGTTCGAGCCTCTTCTCGGCCTCTTCGTCGCCATCGCGCTTGCAGTCTATCTCGTGGTCACGCTTCTGCGGCCCGAGCGCTTCTGATCGATCGGGAGAATCCCCATGACCATCATCGGGTGGCTGCAGATCAGCCTCCTCTTTCTCGCCACGCTCGTCGCCATCAAGCCGCTGGGGCTCTACATGGCGCGGGTCTTTTCCGGCGAGCGCACCGTCCTCTCGCCCCTGCTCTCCCCGGTCGAGACCGTCCTCTACGCGCTCGGCGGCATCCGCAAGGACAAGGAACAGACCTGGCTCGGCTATACGCTCGCCATGCTCGCCTTCTCGCTCGCGGGCTTCGTCGCCCTCTATGCGATCCTCAGGCTGCAGGCCTACCTGCCGCTGAACCCGCAGGGCTTTGCCGGCATGGCGCCGGACCTCGCCTTCAACACGGCCGTCTCGTTCGTCACCAACACCAACTGGCAGAACTACGGCGGCGAGAGCACGCTCAGCCATTTCAGCCAGATGGCCGGCCTGACCGTGCAGAACTTCCTGTCGGCTGCGACCGGCATGGCGCTGGCGATCGCCTTCACCCGGGCGCTCGCCCGCTCGAAGGTCGCAACGCTCGGCAACTTCTGGGTCGACATGACCCGCGCCACGCTCTACGTGCTCCTGCCGATCGCCTTCGTCGTCGCGCTCGCCTTCGTCGCCATGGGCCTGCCGCAGACGCTTGACGCCTCCGTCACGGCGACCACGCTCGAAGGCGGCCAGCAGGTCATCGCGCTCGGTCCCGTCGCCTCGCAGGAGGCGATCAAGCAGCTCGGCACCAACGGCGGCGGCTTCTACAACGTCAACGCCGCCCATCCGTTCGAGAACCCGACGGCCTTTTCCAACTACCTCAACATCTTCGCCATGCTGTCGATCTCGGCCGCACTGGTCTACACGTTCGGCCAGATGGTCGGCAGCCGCAGGCAGGGCTGGGCCCTGATCGCCGCCATGGCGGTGCTTCTGATCGCCGGCGTCGGCGTCACCTACTTCGCCGAGGCGCAGGGCAATCCGATCCTGACGTCGATCGGCCTCGACCCGGCGGCCGGCAACATGGAAGGTAAGGAGGTCCGCTTCGGCCAGGCGATGACCGCGCTCTATGCGGCCGTGACCACGGGTCTTTCCGACGGCGGCGTCAACGGCATGCACGGCTCGTTCACCGGGCTCGGCGGGCTCGTGCCGATGTTTCTGATCCAGCTCGGCGAGGTGCTGCCCGGCGGCGTCGGCTCCGGCCTCTACGGCATGCTCGTCTTCGCGCTTCTGTCGGTGTTCGTCGCCGGCCTGATGGTCGGCCGCACGCCGGAATTCCTCGGCAAGAAGATCGAGGGCCGCGAGATGAAATATGCCGTGCTCGCCGTGCTGATCCTGCCGCTCGTGATCCTCGGGCTCACCGCCATCTCGGCGATGCTGCCGGCCGCGGTCGCAAGCATCGGCACGGCCGGGCCGCACGGCCTGTCGGAGATCCTCTACGCCTATACTTCGGCCGCCGGCAACAACGGCTCGGCCTTCGGCGGGCTCACCGGCAACACGCCCTGGTACAACACCACGCTCGGGATTGCGATGCTGCTCGGCCGCTTCGCCTATGTCGTCCCGGTGATGGCGATCGCGGGCTCGCTCGCGGCCAAGGTCAAGGTCCCGGCCTCCGCAGGCACCTTCCCCACCGACGGCCCGCTGTTCGTCGGCCTCCTGATCGGCATCATCCTCATTCTCGGCGGGCTGCAGTTCTTCCCCGCACTCGCCCTCGGCCCCATCGTCGAACACCTGGCGATGCTGGCCGGCCAGACCTTCTGAAGGAACATCCCATGCACAAGGACCGCAAAACTCCTGGTCTTTTCGATCCCGGCATCCTGCTGCCGGCGGCGCGTGACGCCTTCCGCAAGCTCGATCCCAGGCAGCTCCTGCGCAATCCGGTGATCTTCGTCACCGAGGTCGTGGCAGCACTGGTGACGCTCCTGTTCCTGCGCGACCTGACGATCAATGCGGCCGATGCCGTCTTCTCCGGCCAGATCGCCGCCTGGCTCTGGTTCACCGTGCTCTTCGCCACCTTCGCCGAGGCGATCGCGGAAGGTCGGGGCCGCGCCCAGGCCGACAGCCTGAAGAAGACGAAGTCCGAGCTCGTCGCCCGCCGCCTGACGGGCGGCGGCGGCACCGAGACCGTGCCCGCCTCGACGCTCAAGGTCGGCGACGTGGTCATGGTCGCAGCCGGCGAACTGATCCCCGGCGACGGCGAGGTGATCGAGGGGGTGGCCTCGGTCAACGAGAGCGCGATCACCGGCGAATCCGCACCGGTGATCCGTGAGTCCGGCGGCGACCGATCCGCCGTCACCGGCGGCACCCAGGTGCTGTCCGACGAGATCAAGGTGAGGATCACCGTCGCCCCTGGCTCCTCCTTCGTCGACCGGATGATCGCACTGATCGAGGGTGCGCAGCGGCAGAAGACGCCGAACGAGATCGCGCTGTCGATCCTGCTGTCCGGCCTGACGCTGATCTTCCTGTTCGTCTGCGTCGCCATCTGGGGGCTCGCCGGCTATTCCGGCACCGTCCTCTCGGTGACCGTGCTCGCCGCCCTGCTCGTGACCCTGATCCCCACCACGATCGGCGGGCTCCTGTCGGCGATCGGCATCGCCGGCATGGACCGGCTCGTGCGCTTCAACGTCATCGCCACCTCGGGCCGGGCGGTGGAGGCTGCCGGCGACGTCGACACACTGCTGCTCGACAAGACGGGGACGGTGACCTTCGGCAACCGCATGGCAAGCGATTTCCTGCCCGCCCCAGGCGTCACGCAGCCGGAGCTCGCCGAGGCCGCGCTGCTGGCCAGCCTCAGCGACCAGACGCCGGAAGGACGCTCGATCGTCGCCCTGGCCACCGGCGAGTTCGGCATCGCCATGCCGAAGGCGGCGTTCGACGCGGTGATCGAATTCACCGCCGAGACCCGCCTGTCCGGGATCGACCAGGGCAAGCGCCGGCTGCGCAAGGGCGCGGTCGATGCGGTGCTGCGCTTTTCCGGTCTCACCGAGGACACCTCGCCGGCGGAGTTCCGTCGCGACGTGGACGCGATCGCGCGCAGCGGCGGCACCCCGCTCGCCGTCACCGACAACGGGCGGCTGCTCGGCGTCATCCACCTGAAGGACATCGTCAAGCCCGGCATCAAGGAGCGGTTTGCGGCCCTGCGCGCCATGGGCATCCGCACCGTCATGGTCACCGGCGACAACCCGGTCACCGCCGCGGCGATCGCCTCGGAGGCCGGCGTCGACGACTATCTCGCCGAGGCCACGCCGGAGGACAAGCTCGCCTATATCCGCCGCGAGCAGCAGGGTGGCCGGCTGATCGCCATGTGCGGCGACGGCACCAACGACGCGCCGGCGCTCGCCCAGGCCGATGTCGGCGTCGCCATGCAGACCGGCACCCAGGCCGCCCGCGAGGCCGCCAACATGGTCGACCTCGATTCCAGCCCGACCAAGCTCATCGAGATCGTCGAGATCGGCAAGCAGCTGCTGATGACCCGCGGTTCGCTGACGACGTTCTCGATCGCCAACGACGTCGCCAAGTACTTCGCGATCATCCCGGCGCTGTTCCTGGCGACCTACCCGGCGCTCGGCGCGCTCAACGTCATGGGGCTGTCCTCGCCGCAGTCGGCCATCCTCTCGGCCGTCATCTTCAACGCGCTGATCATCGTGGCGCTGATCCCGCTGGCGCTGCGCGGCGTCGCCTACCGGCCGACCGGGGCCGCCGCCCTGCTCCGCCGCAACCTCCTCGTCTACGGCCTCGGCGGCCTCGTCCTGCCGTTCGCCGGCATCAAGATCATCGACGTCGCCGTCAGCGCCCTGCAACTGGTGTAATCATGCTGAACCATCTTCGCCCCGCCCTCACCCTCGTCGTGGCCATGACCGCGCTCACCGGGCTCGCCTATCCGCTCGCCGTCACCGGCCTTGCCCAGGCCGTTCTGCCGGCAGCCGCCAACGGCAGCCTGGTCGCGCGGGACGGTGCCGTCGTCGGCTCCGCCCTGATCGGGCAGAACTTCGCCACCGACCGCTATTTCTGGCCGCGGCCGTCCGCGACCGGTCCCGATCCCTACAACGCGTCGGCCTCTACCGGCTCCAACCTCGGTACGACTTCCGCGAAGTTGCGCGACCGGGTCGCCGGCGATATCGAGAGGCTGGAGGCCGCCGGCGTCGCAGCCCCGGTGCCCGCGGACGCCGCCACGACCTCCGGATCCGGGCTCGACCCGCACATCTCGCCAGACTTCGCCCGCGCCCAGGTGGCGCGGGTGGCGAAAGCCCGCGGGCTGAGCGAAGGCGACGTCGCCGGTCTGGTCGAACGGCAGATCGAAGGACGAACGCTCGGCGTGATCGGCGAACCGCGCGTGAATGTGCTAGAGCTCAACCTGGCACTCGATGCACTGAAGACATGAGATAGGGAATGGCGGAAGACGACCGCGACAACAAGCTGAGGCCGGATCCGGATGCACTGCTTGCCCTGGCGAAGAAGGATCGCCGGGGCAAGCTGACCGTTTTTCTGGGTGCGGCACCCGGCGTCGGCAAAACCTATGCGATGCTGTCGCGCGCCCGCCGGCTGAAGGCCGACGGCGTCGACATCGTCGTCGGCGTCGTGGAGACGCACGGGCGCGACGAGACGGCGGGGCTTCTGTCGGGCCTCGAGGTATTGCCGCGTGCACGCGTCGCCCACCGCGGCCGGATGATCGAGGAATTCGATCTCGATGCCGCGCTCGCCCGCAGGCCGCGCATCGTCCTGGTCGACGAACTGGCCCATTCGAATCCCGACGGCAGCCGTCATCCCAAGCGCTATCAGGACATCGAGGAACTGATCGACGCCGGCATCGACGTCTGGACGGCGCTGAACATCCAGCATCTGGAGAGCCTTGCCGACCTCGTCGCCCAGATCACCGGGGTGACCGTGCGCGAGCGCGTGCCCGACACGGTCCTCAAGCGGGCCGACGAGGTGCTTCTCGTCGACCTGCCGCCGAGCGAGCTGATCGAGCGGCTGAAGGAGGGCAAGGTCTATCTGCCCGACAATGCCAGCCGGGCCGCCGACCGGTTCTTCCGGCTCGGCAACCTGACGGCGCTGCGCGAACTGGCGCTGCGCCGGACCGCCGACCGGGTCGACGACCAGATGGTCGACTATCTCAAGCAGAACGCCATCGAGGGCCCCTGGGCGGCAGGCGAACGGCTGATCGTCTGCGTCGGGCCGGACGCGCTGTCGGAGAAGGTCGTGCGCGTGGCGAGCCGGCTCGCCTCGGGACTGAACGCTCCCTGGATCGTCGTCTCGGTCGAGCGCGCCGACCGCGAGGTCGAGACCTCCGAGCGGCTGCAGCGGATCGATGCGCTCTTCCGGCTGGCCGAAGAGCTCGGCGCCGACACGCGACGGATTATCGGCAACGACTTCGTCGAGGAAATCCTGAAACTCGCGCGTCGCGAGCATGCAACCCAGATCGTCATCGGAACGAAATGGCGAAGCGGGCTCGCACGGCTCGTCTCGCGGTCGCTGCCGCATGCGCTGGCGCGCCGTGCGGCCGGGCTCGGGGTCTACATGGTCACGCCCGAGCGGGCCGAGGAACGCCCGAAGCGACAGCGGCGGTCGCCGCTGAACCTGTCGGCGGTCCGGCTGCCGGTGGCGATCGCCGTCGCCTTCGTGGCCGCGACGACGGCGATCGGCAAGCTGATCGACCTCTTCATCGACCTGCCGAACATCTCGCTGCTGTTCCTGCTCGGCGTCCTCGGCGCGGCGGTGACCGGCGGGTACCTGTCCGCATTTCTGGCGGCGCTGCTCTCGACGATCGCCTACAACTTCTTCTTCATCGACCCACTGCACACCTTCACGATCGCCGCCCCCCACGAGGTCTTTGCGCTGCTGGTCTTCCTGGCGGTCGCGATCGTCGCCGGCGGTTTCGCCTCGCGCATCCGCGAACAGGCCGAGGTGGCGCGCATCCGCGCGACGGCGCTGCAGTCGCTCTATGATTTCTCGCGCAAGCTTTCGAGCACCAGCAAGACCGACGATGCGGTCTGGCTTGCCGCATCGCAGCTGCAGGCCAGCCTCCGGCGCAACGTCGTCCTGCTCTTGCCCGAGAACGCCGATCTGCGCATGGCTGTGGCCTGGCCGCCAGACACCGAGCTCGACGTCACCGACGTCACGGCCGCCCGCTGGGCGCAGGAGAAGCGCGAGCCGGCCGGCCACGGCACCGGCACCCTGCCGAACAGCCGCTTCGAGTTCCGCCCGCTGCTCGGCCCGCACGGCGCGCTCGGCGTCTGCGGGATCGAGCAGACCGACGAGCCGCTGGACATCAATGCCGAGCGCGCCCTCAACGCCATCCTCGACCAGACCGCGATCGCGCTCGACCGCGCCCGGCTATCGGAGGAAAGCGTGCTGCAGGCCGCGAGGCTCGAGGGGGAGCGCTATCGCGAGGCGCTGCTGTCGTCGATCTCGCACGATCTGCGGACGCCGCTTGCGACCATCACCGGCGCGGTCACCAGCCTTCGCCAGCTGGGCGACCGGATGAGCCCGGAAAGCCGCGACGACCTGCTGCAGTCGATCGAGGAGGAAAGCGGTCGGATGAGCCGCTTCGTCGCCAACCTGCTCGACATGACCCGGATCGAGGCCGGCACGCTGAAGCCGAAACGCGACTGGATCGACGTGGCCGACGCCATCCATGCCGCGGTGGAGCGGACGCGAAAGCATGCCTCCGGCCGCACGATCGAGACGGGGATCGCCGCCGACCTGCCGCTCATCGAGGGCGACAGCGTGCTGTTCGGCCAGGTGGTGTTCAACCTGCTCGACAACGCGATCAAATACGGCGGCAACGAACCGATCAACATCTACGCACGGCGCGACGGCCAGGACGTGTTGATATCGGTGACCGATCTCGGCAAGGGGATACCGACGGAAGATCTCGAGCGGATCTTCGAGAAGTTCTACCGCCGCGGCAAGCCTGACGGGCGCGCGCCCGGAACGGGCCTCGGCCTGTCGATCGCCCGCGGTTTCGTCGAGGCGATGGGCGGGCGGATCCATGCCGAGAGCCCGGCCGTCCGGAAGAAGGGGACGCGCATCGTCATGCGCTTCCCCGCAGTCGATCAGGAAAAGGTCCGCAAGACATCATGACGCTCGCACGCATCCTCGTCGTCGACGACGAGCCGCAGATCCAGAGGTTCCTGAAGCCGGCGCTCTCGGCCGCCGGCTACGATGTCGTCGAAGCCGCGACCGGCGCGGAGGCGCTGAAGGCGGTGGCGACGCTGGCGCCCGACCTGATGGTGCTGGACCTCGGCCTGCCCGACATGGACGGCAAGGAGGTCATCACCAGCCTGCGCGGCTGGTCGGAGCTGCCGATCGTGATCCTGTCGGCCCGCGACCGGGAGAGCGAGAAGATCGCCGCCCTCGACCTCGGGGCCGACGACTATGTCGAAAAACCCTTCGGCATCGGCGAACTCACCGCCCGCATCCGCAACGCGCTGCGCCGCCGCAGCCCGCACGAGCTGCAGCCGCCGCTGATCCAGGCGGACGGGCTGACGATCGACACCGTCCACCGGCTGGTGTCGCGCGGCGAGGAGGCGATCCACCTGACGCCGAAGGAATACGACCTGCTGACGCTGCTCGCGCGGCACGCCGGCCGCGTCGTCACCCACCGCACGCTTTTGACCTCGGTATGGGGACCGGCGCACGGCGAGGACCTGCACTACCTGCGCGTCTTCATCGGCCAGTTGCGGCAGAAGATCGAGCGCGACCCGACGCAGCCGACGATCGTGCGCACGGAACCGGGGGTCGGATACCGGATGCTCGCCGAGCACGACTGAGCGAAGCTCTCCCCCCGCCGCCAAAGCGGCTGCAGTCCTCAGGCCAGTCCGCCCTCGATGGTCAGGAAATCGACAATGCGCTCGACGCCCTCGCCGCGCTTCATGTCGGTGAAGACGAAGGGCTTGTCCTCGCGCATGCGGCCGGCATCGCGCGTCATGACGTCGAGATCGGCGCCGACGAAGGGGGCAAGGTCCTTCTTGTTGATCACCAGCAGGTCGGAACGGGTGATGCCGGGACCGCCCTTGCGCGGGATCTCCTCGCCCTGGCAGGTGGAGATGACATAGATCGTGATGTCGGCGAGATCCGGCGAGAACGTCGCCGCCAGGTTGTCGCCGCCGGATTCGATGAAGACGACGTCGAGATCGGGGAAACGGCGGTTGAGATCGGCGATCGCCTGCAGGTTGATGGTCGCGTCCTCGCGGATCGCCGTATGCGGGCAGCCGCCGGTCTCGACGCCGACGATCCGGTCCGACGACAGCGCCTGCATGCGCACCAGCGCCTCGGCATCCTCGCGGGTGTAGATATCGTTGGTGACGACGGCGACCGAGAAGCGCTCGCGCATCGCCTTGCAGAGCTTCTCCGTCAGCGCCGTCTTGCCCGAGCCCACCGGGCCGCCGATGCCGACGCGCAGGGGACCGTTTGCCGATTTCATGGAATGTCCTTTCGATTTTTCGCATTGCAACAATAGCGTCATGGGGTCGCGGCGCAATGGCGGGCGTGCCGCTTTGTCCTGCGCCCCTCTCAGCGTCGGAGCCCATCATCCGTCCCCTCCGGGCGCCAGCCTCCTGCCCTCACCCTAACCCTCCCCGCAAGCGAGACGAGGGAACCTGCCACGGGCATTGCGTCACGATCCGAATGACGCCCCCGCAAGGTCGCCGCCGTCGCCGGATCCGTCCCTCTCCCCGCCCGCGGGGAGAAGGTGCCGGCAGGCGGACGAGGGGCCGATGCCGTTGCGCCGCCCTACGACCGGAACAGCCGCGAATGCTGCGTCTCGTGCCGGAGCGAGGCGATGTCGGCGCGGACCGCAGCGCCGCCGAGGTCGTCGAGCGTGCCGGCGGCGGCGCGGGCCGAGACTGCGGCGATCGCCTCCTCCAGCCCCGCCAGGATCACCACGCCTTCCGCCTGCCCGCAGACGCCGAGCCGGATGCCGGCGGAGACGGACTGCGACAGGGCGGCATGCAGGTAGGCCGCGAGCGCTTCTTCCACCGGCACGCCATGGGCGGCGGCGATGGCGCCGGCGGCCACCGGATAGGGAACGTCCTGCGGCAGCC
The DNA here is from genome assembly GCF_029210525.1 of Mycoplana sp. MJR14. Lineage (NCBI taxonomy): Bacteria > Pseudomonadati > Pseudomonadota > Alphaproteobacteria > Hyphomicrobiales > Rhizobiaceae > Mycoplana > Mycoplana sp. MJR14. The sequence goes on along the minus strand of NZ_JARGEO010000010.1, from coordinate 109,940 downwards.
GCGCCAGCACGGCCTGCGGCCAGGCGGCGGCGGCGGAGACGAAGGCGCGGCCGAGCGACAGCGTCTCGGCATGACGCTCCGCCGAGCCGGCGAGCGCCAACCCGAGATCGGCCAGATCGGCCAGCCCCGCCTCGTCGTCGACCCGGCGCCAGGCTTCGGCGAAGAGAACCGCATCGTTCCACAGCGCGCCATGCGCGAGCAACGTCGCGAGCCATGCCGAGAGGCCGCCTGCATCCGTCACCATGCGGTCGGCGACCGCCCGCTCCAGCCCGCCGGACCAGGCGAATCCGCCGACGGGAAAGGCCGGCGACAGCCATGCCATCAGCCGCAGCAGCCCGCGGGTATCGATCCCCTCACCCATGCCGGTCAGTCGTGATGATGGTGATCGTCGTGGCCGTGCCCATGGTCGTGCCCGTGGTCATGGCCGCCATGGCCGTGATAGGCGCCGCGCGCCGGCTGGAACGGTGCCTCGACGTCGGCAACCGTCGCCCCAAGCCCCTCCAGCATCGTGCGGATGACGTGGTCACGCGGCACGAGGATGCGCCCTTCCTCGATCTGCGCCGTCAGGTGGCGGTTGCCGAGGTGCCAGGCGAGCTCGATCAGGTGCCGCGTATCGCGGCCCTTGACCTCCAGCAGCTTCTCGGGTGCCGCCTGGATCTCGACGGTGTCGCCGTTGTCCAGCACCAGCCGGTCGCCATGGTGGAACAGCACCGCCTCCTTCAGGTCGAGCATGATCATCTCGCCGTTCGACAGGTGCAGCACCTTGCGGCGCAGATGGCGCAGGTGCGACGGCAGCGTGACGGTGTCGACCGGCGGATCTAAGACCTCGCCGGCCGGGCGGTAGGAATGGACGTGTTGCATGGGATACTCCAGTCAATTGAAAAGTCTGAGCGAGACGGCAAGCGTCTGCGGGAGCGGGTTCCAGAGGCCGGTCCGCAAGCCCGCCGCCCGCAATGCCGCGGCCGTCCAGGTGTTGCAGCCGGCGAAGGCGTTGAAATAGCCGTTCGCCTCGAAGAACCGGTCGTAAGCACCATAGCCTGCATTGGGCACCGCTTCCACCTCGCCGCCGGCGCCTGCGAAACTCGCCTTGATGAACGCCTTCAGGCTCTGGAACTCGGCAGCGTCCAGCTGCAACGGCGTGACCGCCGGATGTGTCTCGTCGATCCGGCCGGCGATGTCGACATGCATCACCGAACGATCGAGGGTCAGGGCGCGCAGGACCGGCAGCGGCTTCAGATCCGCCCAGGTCGGAGTTTCCAGATAGAACGAGCGGCCGCCCCATCCGATCACCAGCCACTCCGCTGCCGAATCCTCCACGGGGATGCCCGACCCGGCCAGAAATGCGAAGGCGGTACGGGTTTCGTCCACCAGCGGAATGGCGATGTCCGTGTGGATGGGATTGGACAGCAACAGGATGCGTGTCGTCGCACCCGGCCCGTCAGTGGACGAAGCAAACAGCGGGCGCGGGACGAATGTCCCGATCGCCGCGGCGGCCGCAACCAGCAGGATCGCAGCAAGCAACCCGTAGGCCGTTTTCTTCATGGCTGTCCAGCCGGCGTCGATGTCAGAACAGGAAATAGCGCTGCGCCATCGGCAGCACCGTCGCCGGCTCGCAGGTGAGTAACTCGCCGTCAGCGCGGACTTCGTAGGTTTCGGGATCGACCTCGATATGCGGGGTCAGGCTGTTGTGGATCATCGAGGCCTTGGAGATGCCGCCGCGGACGTTGCTGACCGCCACCAGCTTCTTGTCAACGCCGAGCCGCTGCGACAGACCGCCGTCGAGCGAGGCCTGGCTGACGAAGGTGACGGAGGAATTGGTGCGCAGCTTGCCATAGGCGGCAAACATCGGCCGGTAATGCATCGGCTGCGGCGTCGGGATCGAGGCGTTCGGATCGCCCATCGGGGCGGCGGCGATCGAGCCGCCGAGCAGCACCATTTCCGGCTTCACGCCGAAGAAGGCCGGGTTCCACAGCACCAGGTCGGCGCGCTTGCCGACTTCCACCGAGCCGATCTCGTGCGAGACGCCATGGGCGATCGCCGGGTTGATCGTGTACTTGGCGATGTAGCGCTTGACGCGGAAATTGTCGTTGTCGCCGGTCTCGTCCTTCAGCTTGCCGCGCTGGCGCTTCATCTTGTCGGCCGTCTGCCAGGTGCGGATCGCCACTTCGCCGACGCGGCCCATCGCCTGGCTGTCAGAAGAAATGATCGAAAACGCGCCGATATCGTGGAGGATGTCTTCCGCCGCGATCGTCTCCTTGCGGATGCGGCTTTCGGCAAACGCGATGTCTTCCGGGATGGACGGCGACAGGTGGTGGCAGACCATCAGCATGTCGAGGTGTTCGGCGAGCGTGTTGACGGTGTAGGGCCGCGTCGGATTGGTGGACGACGGGATGACGTTCGGATTGCCGCAGACCTTGATGATGTCCGGCGCATGGCCGCCGCCCGCCCCTTCGGTGTGGAAGGCGTGGATGGTGCGGCCCCTGATGGCGGCGACGGTGTCCTCGACGAAGCCTGACTCGTTCAGCGTGTCGGTGTGGATCATCACCTGCACGTCGAAGGCGTCGGCCACCGTCAGGCAGTTGTCGATCGCAGCCGGCGTCGTGCCCCAGTCCTCGTGCAGCTTCAGCGACGAGGCGCCGGCGAGGATCATCTCCTCCAGCGGCGCGGGCAGCGAGGCGTTGCCCTTGCCGGCGAGCGCGAGGTTCATCGGGAAGGCGTCGAAGCTCTCGATCATCCGCTCGATGTGCCAGGCGCCGGTGCAGGTGGTGGCGAGCGTGCCATGCGCGGGGCCGGTGCCGCCGCCGAGCATGGTCGTGATGCCGCTCATCAGCGCTTCCTCGATCTGCTGCGGGCAGATGAAATGGATATGCGCATCCATGCCGCCGGCCGTCAGGATCTTGCCCTCGCCGGCGATCGCCTCGGTGGAAGGGCCGACGATGATCGTCACCCCCGGCTGCGTGTCCGGATTGCCGGCCTTGCCGATCGCGTGGATGCGGCCGTCCTTCAGGCCGACGTCCGCCTTGTAGATGCCGCTATGGTCGACGATCAGCGCATTGGTGATGACGGTATCGACCGCGCCTTCGCCGCGCGTCGCCTGGCTCTGGCCCATGCCGTCGCGGATGACTTTGCCGCCGCCGAACTTCACCTCGTCGCCATAGGTCGTGAAATCCTTCTCCACCTCGATGAAGAGCTCGGTATCGGCGAGGCGCACCTTGTCCCCGGTGGTCGGGCCGAACATGGAGGCATAAGCCTTGCGGGACATTGTGTAGGACATGGTTCAGGCTCCTTGGGAGGGAGAGAGCGAGGGAGGAAGCGAAGACGAAGGAGACGCCAGCAGGCGCAGGCGCCCCTCGGCCACGAGGCCGGCGACGAGCCGGCGCTCGGCGGCAAAGGGATGGCCGTCCCAACCCTCGTGGCTGAAGCCGGCGAGCACGATCTCGGCGCCGGCGAAGTCCGGCTCGGACAGGATGTGGACGAGCGTGACGAGCCCGCTGCTCGGGACCACGTAAGGGCCCGGCGCGTGGGCGGCGAGCGCGGCATCGGCGGCCGCATGCACGCGGGCGGGGATGATCCGGTGCCGCTTGCCGTTCTCCGCGGCGAAGCGGGCGAAGTCCGCCGTGCGGTCGTCGCAGAAATCGTCGAGCTCGGGATGGCTGACGGCGAGCTCGGGCCGGAGGCTTGCGAATTTCTCCGGGTCGCGCACCGACCAGATCTCGCGCGCCGCCCGGACCGGGGCGCTTGCACGCCAATCCGGGCCGTCCAGCATCTCGTTGGCGGGCCGGCCGGTGTTGCAGACGGCAACCGCATCGGTGCGGCTGCCGGAAACGTCGGCGTTGCGGCTGAGGTTGAAACGGACGACGAAGTCGGCGGCGTCGATCAGCGCGCCGGCGCCCTCCGCCACTGCCCCGTTGCCAATGATCATGATCCGCTGCGCCATGCCGGTCGTCAGTCCGCGAACTCTTTTGCCAGCTGGCCGAGTTCCTCGGTCCGCTTGCGGGTGAGGTCGGCCAGGCAATTGGAGACGACCAGCGGCTGTATCGATCCGCCCTCGAAGGAGAAGCCGAGCGCCTCGCACTGGCTGTCGCGATAGGCGAGCCAGGCGCGCTGGGCCTTGAGCAGCCGCTCCTCGGCGCCGCGCGCGCGTCCCTCACCCGCGACGACGTCGTCCCAGGCGGTGGCCGCCTTCTTCGTCGCCAGCCACTGCCGGTTCAGCACCTTGTCCGCCGCCTCGTAGTCCTGCGCGGCGCAGATGTTCATGTCGCTCTGCGTCTGCGCATCCTTGCAGTCGACCGACGGCGCCTCCTCGCTGGAGGCGGGCGCATCGACCAGAAGGACGCATCCGCACAGCATCGTCAGAACCACCGCCTTCATCATCGCCCTCTCCCCGGACCCGCTCTCAAGCCGATGCGCCGTCATGGGCATGGGGCGACAGCGCACGCGGGTTCACGCCCTCCAGGCAATTGACGTTGATCGCCACCATCGGCGTGCCGTCCGGTTTCTCGCCGTAGGAGAAACCCTGGATGCCGCGGGTCTTGCAGAACAGATGGCGGAGCTTCATCGTGTTGAAGCGGTATTCGGTGAGGTTGTCCTCGCCGGCGTTCAGGGTGAAAGCCTCGCGCGGGGCGAAGGCCAGCACCGAGCCCAGGCGCTGGCAGCGCGAGCAGTTGCAGGTGATCGTGTGGTCGAGGTCGGTATCGGCCTCGAAGGAGACGGCGCCGCACTGGCAGCTGCCGCGGTAGTGTGCGATCGCCATGTCAGAGCCCTCCCATCACCTTCTGGCGGAAACCGTAGATCTCGCGCTTGCCGGCAAAGGGGATCAGCCGCACCGTGCGCGTCTGGCCCGGCTCGAAGCGCACCGCCGTGCCGGCGGGAATGTCGAGCCGCAGGCCGCGGGCCCTGTCGCGGTCGAAGGACAGGCCGGCATTGGTCTCGTAGAAATGATAATGGCTGCCGACCTGGATCGGCCGGTCGCCGGTGTTGGAGACGTCCAGCTCGATCACCGGCAGGCCGGCGTTCAGTTCGATGTCGCCGTTTGCGGCAATGACTTCACCGGGAATCATCGGCTTTCTCCTCCGTGCCCGTCAGCGGATCGGTTCGTGGACGGTGACGAGCTTGGTGCCGTCCGGGAAGGTCGCCTCGACCTGGATGTCGTGGATCATCTCGGCGATCCCCTCCATCACCTGGTCGCGGGTGACGACATGGGCGCCGGCCTCCATCAGATCGGCGACGGAGCGGCCGTCGCGGGCGCCTTCGACGACGAAGTCGGTGATCAGCGCGATCGCCTCGGGATGGTTCAGCTTGACGCCGCGCTCCAGCCGCCTGCGGGCGACGACGGCCGCCATGGCGATCAGGAGCTTGTCTTTTTCACGAGGTGTCAGGTTCATGGAAGGCCCGTCCGTTGCAACTACAGAGTCCAGACTTTCGGCAGGCTCGCGCCTTTGCGCAAGTGCGAAATGACCGGGATCAGAATTTTCCGCAGGGCGAAGCCGTCCGCCGCGCTCACGCGGGCGACCAGCTTGTCCTGCCAATGGCTTGCGCCGGCCACGGCGTCGCCGAAAAGCGCCCGCATCTGCGGCAGCAGCGCTTCTGCCTGCGGGCCGCAATAGAGGAGCGTGGCGAAGGCGCCGGCACCGGCGAGAACGGCCTGTCGGGCCGTCAGATCGGCGACCTCGCCCTCGAAACGGGCCTCCTCGGCGTGGACCAGCCGGCCCTGCCGCCGGATACGCCAGCGGTCGCGGAACAGCCCCGCCGTCATCGCCTCGCCCATCGCCTTGCGGCCGAACAGCACCGCCTCGACGGCGAGGAACTCGGCGTCTTCGGCGAGCTCGACGTCGAGGCTGCGGGTCAGCGAGGCCCTGTCGAACAGGATCGTCTCCTGCGGCAGCCAGTCGACGCGGGCGCCGGCGGCCACGGTGATCGTCGTCGAGACGGTCGCCGTATCGGCGCTCGCCTTGTAGATCTTCTCGCAGGCCTGGGTGGTGAGCGTCAGGCGCGTGCCCTCGCCGGCGCCGAAGGACCAGTCGACGACATCGCCGCCGGTGAGCCCGCCGGAGGTGTTGATCAGCACCGCCTCCATGCCGGCCTCGAAGGTTTCGGGCAGGCGAATCTTGGCGCAGCCCTCCTGGTAGAAGGTGTCGAGTCGCGTCCGCCCGGCGCTGGCCTTGGTCCGGAGCCGGCCGACGCCGCGGGCGCGCTGGGGGCGGCCTGGCTGCATCTCGGCGATGATTGCTTGCGTCTTCACGTCGGCCTTTCGCTTGGCACCTTCGTTCCCGGCTCCGATCCGGCCCGCTCGACAGGCTGGCGGTGCCGCCACAGGCCGGACCATCGCCGCCGACCGATCACACGGTCAGGTGCCGCCGCGCCTCGGGCGTGTCCAGCGTCTCGGCCGGGCCCTCGTGCACGATCTCGCCACGATCCATGATGTAGACCTGATCGGCAAGCTCCCGGCAGAAGTCAAGGTACTGTTCCACAAGCAGGATCGCCATGCCGGTGGAATCACGCAGGTACTTGATCGCCCGGCCGATGTCCTTGATGATCGACGGCTGGATGCCCTCGGTCGGCTCGTCCAGCACCAGGATCTTCGGCCGCGTCACCAGCGCCCGGCCGATCGCCAGCTGCTGCTGCTGGCCGCCGGAAAGGTCGCCGCCGCGGCGGCCGAGCATCGACTGCAGCACCGGAAACAGGCTGAAGATGTCGTCCGGGATGAACCGCTCGGCCCGCTTCAGCGGCGCGTAGCCGCTTTCCAGGTTCTCCTTCACCGTCAGCAGCGGGAAGATCTCGCGGCCCTGCGGCACGTAGCCGATCCCCTGCTTGGCGCGGCCGTAGGGCGCCATGCCGTTCAGCGCCACGCCGTTGAAGCTGACGGTGCCGGAGGAGAGCGGGTGCTGGCCGGTCACCGCGCGCAACAGGCTCGACTTGCCGACGCCGTTGCGGCCGAGCACGCAGGTGATCTTGCCCATCTCGGCCGAGAGCGAGATGCCGCGCAGCGCCTGGGCGGCGCCGTAGTGGAGACTGGCTTTTTCGACTGTCAGCATGCCCGATCCTCGATGTCGTCCGTCCGGCGGGATGTCCCGCCCCTTTTGCACCTGCCGGCCCTCCTCCCCGCAGTCGGAGAGAAGGGCCGAAACGGCACCGCCGAGAACGCAACGCCGGCAGTGCCTCGTTTGGTCTGTCCCCTCTCCCGCGCGCGGCGGGAGAGGGTCAGGGTGAAGGAGGTCCGTGCCCCCGAACCCTCACCGCCCCAGATAGTTCTCGATCACCTTCTGATCGGCGCTGACGAAATCGATCGAGCCTTCCGCCAGGACCGATCCCTCCGCCAGGCACGTCACCTTGACGCCGAGGTCGCGGATGAAGCCCATGTCATGCTCGACGACGACGACCGAGCGCGTTTTGGCGATCTCCTTCAGGAGGATCGCCGTCTCGGCCGTCTCGGCGTCGGTCATGCCGGCCACCGGCTCGTCGACCAGCAGCAGCTCCGGTTCCTGCGCCAGCAGCATGCCGATCTCCAGCCATTGCTTCTGGCCGTGGCTGAGGCTGGCGGCGAGGTCGTTCCTGCGGTTCGACAGGCGCACGGTGGAGAGGATCTCCTCGATGCGGGCGTTGTCCTCCGCCGTCATCCGGTAGAACAGGGTGGCGAAGACGCCGCGCTTGCGGTTTAGCGCCAGTTCGAGATTGTCCCAGACGGTGTGGCTCTCGAACACCGTCGGCTTCTGGAACTTGCGGCCGATGCCGAGCTGGGCGATTTCCGCCTCATCGCGCTTGGTGAGGTCGATATCGCCCTTGAAGAACACCGCGCCGGTGTCCGGACGGGTCTTGCCGGTGATGATATCCATCATCGTCGTCTTGCCGGCGCCGTTCGGGCCAATGATCGCGCGCAACTCGCCGGGCTCGATGACGAAGGAGAGCGCATTCAGCGCCTTGAAGCCGTCGAAGGAGACGGAGACGCCGTCGAGATAGAGCAGGCTGGTCGGTTTCTTCTCGTTCATGGTCTCACTCCGCCGCCAGGGGTTCGACCGCAGCCATGGCCTTGGCCGCCTCGTCGTCGGCCGCCTTGCGATAGGCCTTGCGCTTCGCCCGCCAGGCTTGCGCCGTGCCGACGATGCCCTTCGGCAGGAACAGGGTGACGAGGACGAACAGGCCGCCGAGCGCGAACAGCCAGAATTCCGGGAAGGCTGCGGTGAAGATGCTTTTCCCGCCGTTGACGAGGATGGCGCCGATGATCGGGCCGATCAGCGTGCCGCGGCCGCCGACCGCCGTCCAGATGACCACCTCGATCGAATTGCCGGGCTCGAACTCGCCGGGATTGATGATACCGACCTGCGGCACGTAGAGCGCGCCGGCCACCCCCGCCATCATCGCCGAGACGGTGAAGGCGAAGAGCTTGAAGTGCTCGACGCGGTAGCCGAGGAAGCGCGTGCGGCTCTCGGCGTCGCGCACGCCGACGAGGATCTTGCCGTATTTGGAGCGGACCATGCCGGACGTCAGGACCAGCGAGAGCGCCAGCGCCACGGCGGACGCCGCAAACAGGGCGGCGCGGGTGCCGTCGGCCTGGATGTTGAAGCCGAGGATGTCCTTGAAATCGGTCAGGCCGTTGTTGCCGCCGAAGCCCATGTCGTTGCGGAAGAAGGCGAGCAGCAGCGCGAACGTCATCGCCTGGGTGATGATCGAGAGATAGACGCCGTTGACGCGCGAGCGAAAGGCGAACCAGCCGAAGACGAAGGCGAGCAGGCCCGGCACCAGCACCACCATCAGCGCGGCGAACCAGAACATGTCGAAGCCGTACCAGAACCAGGGCAGCTCCTTCCAGTTGAGGAAGACCATGAAGTCCGGCAACAGCGGGTTGCCGTAGGAGCCGCGCGCGCCGATCTGGCGCATCAGGTACATGCCCATCGCATAGCCGCCGAGCGCGAAGAAGGCGGCATGGCCGAGCGACAGGATCCCGCAGAAGCCCCAGACGAGATCCAGCGCCAAGGCCAGGAGCGCATAGGTCAGGTACTTGCCGAACAGCGAGACCAGATAGGTCGGCACATGCAGCGGATGATCGGGCGACGTCAGCAGGTTGAGCGCCGGCACCAGCAGGCCGAGACCGAGGATGACGGCGACGGCAATGACGATCGTGCGGTCGAAGGATTTGAGGAGAAACGAGGTGATCATGCTTCCACCGCCCTGCCCTTGAGTGCGAACAGCCCGCGCGGCCGCTTCTGGATGAAGAGGATGATCAGCACGAGGACGAGGATCTTGCCGAGCACGGCCCCCGCATAGGGCTCGAGGAACTTGTTGAGGATGCCGAGGGTGAAGGCGCCGACCAGCGTGCCCCAGAGATTGCCGACGCCGCCGAAGACCACGACCATGAAGCTGTCGATGATGTAGCCCTGGCCGAGGTTCGGCGACACGTTGTCGATCTGCGAGAGCGCCACGCCGGCGATCCCGGCGATGCCGGAGCCGAGCGCGAAGGTGAGCGCGTCCACCCAGGGCGTGCGGATGCCCATCGAGGAGGCCATGCGGCGGTTCTGCGTCACCGCCCGCATCTGCAGCCCCATCGGCGTCTTCTTCAGGAGGAACAGCAGCGCTGCGAAGACGGCGAGCGAAAAGACGATGATCCAGAGCCGGTTCCAGGTGATCGTCAGCCCGCCGAGCTCGAAGGCGCCGGACATCCAGGCGGGGTTGCCGACCTCGCGGTTGGTCGGGCCGAAGATGGTGCGCACGGCCTGCTGCAGGATCAGCGAGATGCCCCAGGTGGCCAGCAGGGTCTCGAGCGGCCGGCCGTAGAGGAAGCGGATGACGCCGCGCTCGATCGCAAGGCCGACGATGCCGGTGACGAGGAAGGCGAGCGGCAGGGCGATTGCGAGCGACCAGTCGAACAGCGCCGGGAACGAGCCGCGGATCACTTCCTGGACGACGAAGGTGGTGTAGGCGCCGAGCATGACCATCTCGCCATGCGCCATGTTGATGATGCCCATGACGCCGAAGGTGATGGCAAGCCCGATCGCGGCCAGCAGCAGCACGGAGCCGAGCGACAGGCCGTACCAGACGTTCTGGCCCGCCGCCCAGAAGGCCTGGCGTTCCTTTATGCTTTCGATCGCGGTCTCGATGTCGGGCCGCAGATTGTCGTCGGCGGACGAAAGGGCGGCCGACAGCAGCGACAGCGCATCCTGGCCGCCGGCATTGCTGATGACGGCGACGGCGGCCTTCTTCTCGTCGTCCGGCCGATCGGAGATAAGCAGCGCTGCGGCGCGCGCGCGCTCCAGCACCGGCTTGACGTCGGCACTGGTCTCTGCGGCAAGCGCCGTCTCGATCTGTTCGAGCGCATCTGCCGAGGGCGTGCGCAGCATGGTCTGGGCCGCCTGCAGGCGGACGCCGGCATCCGGGCTCATCAGCGTCAGGCCGCCGAGTGCGGCGCGGACGGCGCGGCGGAGGCCGTTGTTGACGCGGATCTTGGTGAGCGCGCTGGCGGCTTCCGTGCCGACTTCCTCGCCGGAAAGGGGATCGAGCAGGGTCAGGCTGCCGCCTGTCGATTTCGTCAGGAACACCTGCTTGTCGGACTTGCGCTGATAGAGATCGCCGGCGGCCAGGGCCTCGAGCGCCGGAACGATCTTCGGATCGCCGGTCTTAGCCAGCGCTTCGACCTGCTTGATGGTCTGGGCGAAATTGCCCTCGCCCAGTGCGTTGACCATCGCGCGGAGGTCATCCTGCGCCCTGAGATCGGTCGCAAGGAGCGTGACCAGGAGGCAAAGGGTCACCAGCAGGGACTGGAGCGATCGATAGGCTAGCCGCATCAACATGACATCATCCTCGCCGGGCCGGCTGCAGGCCGGAAGCGGCTTCCGGCGTCGGCATTGAAAGTTCGGAAGCATCCCGCCACCGGAGAATGGCGGGATGCATCCGGCCGGTCACGCAGAACGCGCCCGCGTGCCCGGCCGATCGAATGGTGAGGGATCAGGAGCCCTTGCCGCCGCACTTGCCCGTGGCGACGTTGAAGTTGCCGCACGACATCGGCGCGCGCCAGTCGGAGATCAGGTCCTTGGAGTCCGGCAGGTAGTCGGACCACTCGTCGCCGACCACGAGGCCGGGCGTCTCCCAGACGGTCTCGAACTGGCCGTCGGCCTGGATTTCGCCGATCAGCACCGGCTTGGTGATGTGGTGGTTCGGCATCATCGTCGAGTAGCCGCCCGAAAGGTTCGGGACCGAGATGCCGATCATCGCGTCGAGGACGGCGTCGGTGTCGGTGGTGCCGGCCTTCTCGACCGCCTTCAGCCACATGTTGAAGCCGATGTAGTGCGCTTCCATCGGGTCGTTGGTGACGCGCTTGTCGTTCTTGGTATAGGCCTTCCAGGTCTTGATGAACTCGGCATTGGCCGGGTTGTCGACGGACTGGAAGTAGTTCCAGGCGGCGAGATGACCGACGAGCGGGCCGGTGTCGAGGCCGGCGAGTTCCTCCTCACCGACGGAGAAGGCGACGACCGGGATGTCCTCGGCCTTGATGCCCTGGTTGCCGAGCTCCTTGTAGAAGGGAACGTTGGCGTCGCCGTTGATGGTGGAGACCACGGCCGTCTTCTTGCCGGCGGAGCCGAAGCCCTTGATGTCGGAGACGATCGTCTGCCAGTCGGAATGGCCGAACGGGGTGTAGTTGATCATGATGTCCTCGGGCTTCACACCCTTGGAGATCAGATAGGCCTCGAGGATCTTGTTGGTCGTGCGCGGATAGACGTAATCGGTGCCGGCGAGCACCCAGCGCTCGACGCCCTCGTTCTCCATCAGGTAGTCGACGGCCGGGATCGCCTGCTGGTTCGGCGCAGCACCGGTGTAGAAGACGTTGCGCTGGCTTTCCTCGCCCTCGTACTGGACGGGGTAGAACAGGATCGAGTTCAGCTCCTCGAAGACCGGCAGCACGGACTTGCGCGACACGGAGGTCCAGCAGCCGAACACGGCCGAGACCTTGTCGACGGAGACGAGCTCGCGGGCCTTTTCGGCAAACAGCGGCCAGTCGGACGCGGGGTCGACGACCACGGCTTCGAGTTTCTTGCCGAGCAGGCCGCCCTTCTTGTTCTGCTCCTCGATGAGCATCAGCATGGCATCCTTCAGCGTCGTTTCCGAGATCGCCATGGTGCCGGACAGCGAATGCAGAATGCCGACCTTGATCGTGTCATCGGCCGCGAACGCGCCGTTGAGCGCCGTCGTCGAGAGAACGGCAGCGAGAAATGCGCCGGTCAGGCGTGCCTTGATAGTCATGTGGTGAACCCCTCTAGTTCGCAAGGGCAACGGGCGGTCTGGTTTCTTTAACCGTTGCTTAAGGGATCATCCGACGTTCCCGCTGCAGTGCACATACGTCATTCTACGTAGACGGCGGGGTAAAGAACGGCACCTCTGCCGCGGCGCACCAATTCTCCGCCGCGCCGCGATGTGCTACGAACGGGCCACGGTCCTGCATTTCGCCGCCGTTCAGAAGGAAGCCCATGGCCGCACGCCAGCGCATCATACCGGTCAGGCGCCAGTACAACCGTTGGGTCGCCGACCAGACGCTGGAGGACTATGCGCTGCGGTTCACCGCCAAGAGCGCGCGGCGCTTCTCGTCGGAGCGGATCTCGCAGACGGCGATCGGGGCGATCTCGTTCCTGGCGCTGGAGGCGATCGGCGGCACCATCACCATGTCCTACGGCACGACCAACGCGATCGCCGCGATCGTCGTTGCCAGCCTGATGATCCTGCTCGTCGGCCTGCCGATCAGCCGCTATGCGATCCGCCACGGCGTCGACATCGACCTTCTGACCCGCGGCGCGAGCTTCGGCTACATCGGCTCAACCATCACCTCGCTCATCTATGCGAGCTTCACCTTCATCCTGTTCGCCATCGAAGCCTCGATCATGTCGGGGGCGCTGGAGCTGGCGCTCGGCATCCCGCTGTGGATCGGCTACATCATCAGCGCGGTGGCGGTGATCCCGCTCGTCACCTATGGCGTGCGGCTGATCTCGAAGTTCCAGCTCGTCACCCAGCCGTTCTGGATCGTGCTCAACATCCTGCCCTTCGTCTTCATCGCCTTTGCCGACTGGAACGCCTTCGGCGAATGGCTCGCCTATTCCGGCATCCATCATGCCTCGGGTCCGCCCGGCACGATCGCGCCGTTCCATCTGGTCGAGTTCGGCGCGGCGTCCGCCGTCATCTTCGCGCTGATGGCGCAGATCGGCGAGCAGGTCGACTTCCTGCGCTTTCTGCCGCCCGACGGCCAGCGCAAGCTCAGTCACCGCATCGCCGTCTTCCTCGCAGGCTCCGGCTGGGTCGTGGTCGGCGCACCGAAGCTGCTCGCGGGATCGTTCCTCGTCGTGCTCGTGCTGAACGCCGGCGTGCCCTCGACGCGCGCGGCCGATCCGGCGCAGATGTACCACACCGCCTTCGGCTACATGATCCCGTGGGAGTGGGCGACGCTGCTTCTGATGGTCGCCTTCGTCGTGGTCTCGCAGCTGAAGATCAACGTGATGAACGCCTATGCGGGCTCGCTCGCCTGGTCGAACTTCTTCTCGCGGCTGACCCACAGCCACCCCGGCCGCGTCATCTGGCTGGTGTTCAACGTGGCGATCGCGCTGCTTCTGATGGAGCTCGGCATCTACCGGCTGCTGGAGGAGACGCTCGGCATCTTCTCGATCGTCGCCATGGCCTGGCTCTGCACGATCTCCGCCGATCTCTTCGTCAACAAGCCGCTCGGCCTGTCGCCGCCCGGCATCGAGTTCAAGCGGGCGCACCTCTACGACATCAACCCGGTCGGGCTCGGCGCGATGCTGGTTTCCGCCACCATCGCGCTCGTCGCCCATTTCGGCGCCTTCGGCGACATCGCGGCCTCGCTCGCCCCCTACATCGCCGCGGCCGTCGCCTTCGTCGCCTCGCCGCTGATCGCCTGGAAGACGGACGGCAAGTTCTACCTCGCCCGCAAGCCGCGGCGGAACTGGCACCTGCAGCACACGATCACCTGCTCGATCTGCGAACATCCCTTCGAGCCGGAGGACATGGCCTGGTGCCCGGCCTATGCCGCGCCGATCTGCTCGCTCTGCTGTTCGCTCGACAGCCGCTGCCACGACATGTGCAAGCCGAAGGCGCGCTTCCATGCGCAGGCCGCCCATGTCGCCCGCGCGGTGCTGCCCGATCCGGTGGTCGACAAGCTGAAGACCCGGCTCGGCCGCTACGCGCTCTCCGCCGCGCTGTCGATCGCCTCGATCGGCGTGATCCTCGCGATGATCGCCCACCAGGCCGGCGGCGCCTCGCCGGAGACGGCGGCCGTCGTCGAGGGCACGGTCGCCATCGTCTTTTTCGTGTTCGCCGTCATCGCCGGCGTGGTCTGCTGGTTCTACGTCCTCGCACACGACAGCCGGGTGGTGGCGGAGGAGGAATCCTCGCGGCAGAACACGCTGCTGCTCAAGGAAATCGCGGCGCACAAGAAGACGGACGCGGCCCTGCAGGAGGCCAAAGAGGCGGCAGAGGCGGCCAACCGCGCCAAGAGCCGCTACGTCGTCGGCCTCAGCCACGAGCTGCGCACGCCGCTCAACGCCGTGCTCGGCTATGCCCAGCTCCTGGAGCGCGACGAGACGATTCCCGCGCCGCGGCAGCCGGCGGTGAAGGTGATCCGGCGCAGCGCCGAGCACCTGTCCGGCCTGATCGACGGGCTGCTGGACATTTCCAAGATCGAGGCGGGCAAGCTGCAGGTCTATTCCAACGAGATCAACATCCACGATTTCCTCGACCAGATCGTCGACATGTTCAGGCCGCAGGCGCAGGCCAAGGGCGTCGCTTTCGAGCACCTGCGCAGCCCCTCCCTGCCCCAGTTCGTGCGCACCGACGAGAAGCGGCTGCGGCAGATCCTCGTCAACCTCGTCTCCAACGCGCTGAAATTCACCGACAGCGGCCATATCCGCCTCGAGGTCGGCTATCGCAGCCAGGTGGCGACCTTCACCGTCGAGGACAGCGGCCGCGGCATTGCGGAGAAGGATCTGCCGCGCATCTTCGACCCCTTCCAGCGCGGCGAGGCGGAGCACGTCAATCGCATGCCCGGCCTCGGGCTCGGCCTGACGATCACGCGGCTCCTGACCCAGACGCTCGGCGGCGAGATATCGGTGACGAGCGCCAAGGATCGCGGCACGACGTTCCGGGTGCGGCTGATGCTGTCGGCGGTCGACCGGCCGCAATCGCTGCTGGAGCCCGCGAGCCGCATCCGCGGCTACGCCGGGCGGCGGCGCAGCATCCTCGTCGTCGACGACAACGAGGACCATCGCAAGCTGATGGCCGAGACGCTTTCACCGCTCGGCTTCAACGTCCTGACCGCCGGCGACGGCGGCGAGTGCCTGGCGCTCACCGAGGCGCTGCGGCCGGATCTGTTCCTCGTCGACATCTCCATGCCGGGCATGAGCGGCTGGGAACTCGTCGAACGGCTGCGCCAGGCCGGGCAGACGGCGCCGATCATCATGCTGTCGGCCAATATCGGCGACGGCTCGGCGCACGGGGGAAGCGACGGCCACGACGACGCCATCGCCAAGCCCTTCGACCTCGGCCAGCTCTGCGACAAGCTGGCGCGGCACCTGAAGCTGACGTGGATCACGTCCGACGCCCAGGCGGGCGCTTCGCCACCGGCAACGCTGCAGCGGATCGTCGATCCCGGCCCCGCCCATGTGGCCGAGCTGATCCGGCTCGGCGAGATCGGCTATGTCCGCGGCATCGAGGCCAAGCTCGCCGAGATCGCCCGGCTGCCCGAGCACAGACCGTTCGCCGATGCGCTGAGAGACTACGTGCAGGCCTTCGACCTTTCCGGCTACGATGCCTTCCTGAAAAACCTATCCGAAGAAAGGACGGAACCGCGTGACTGAGATGCCCGGCCCGCGCGACATCGTGCTCCTCGTCGACGACAGCCCCGAGGCGCTCGGTTTCCTGACCGAGGCGCTGGAGCAGTCCGGCTTCTCGGTGCTGATCGCCACCTCCGGCACCTCGGCGCTGGGGATCGTCGAGCGGATCACGCCCGACATCATCCTGCTCGATGCGGTCATGCCCGGGCTGGACGGCTTCGAGACCTGCCTGCGGCTGAAGGCGAACCCGGCCGTCAGCCAGACGCCCGTCGTGTTCATGACCGGGCTCACGGAGACCGAGCACGTGGTCCGCGCGCTGGAGGCCGGCGGCGTCGACTATCTGACGAAGCCGATCAACATCGACGAATTGCGCGCCCGCATCCGCGTCCACCTCAGCAATGCCCGCTCGGCCCAGAGCGCCCGCGTCGCGCTCGACGCCGCCGGCCGTCATCTGCTCGCCGTCCGCGGCGACGGGCGGGTGCGCTGGTCGACACCGCAGGCGACGCGGCTGATCAATGCCGCGACCGGTTCCGACGACGGGCTGGAGGCGCTGACCGGCCATATCGGCCGCTGGATGAAGGAGAGCGAGGCGAGCGGCAAGGACGGCAGCTTCAGCATCCGCGAAAGCGGCCAGGCGATGCTGCAGCTCTCCTATCTCGGCGCGATCGGCGCCGACGAATACCTGTTCCGGCTCAGCGCGGAGAACCGGCTCAGCGACGACGAGATCCTGCGCCAGCATTTCTCGCTGACGCAGCGGGAATCCGAGGTGCTGCTCTGGATCGCCAAGGGCAAGGCCAACCGCGACATCGGCGAGATCCTGGGCCTCAGCGCCCGGACCGTCACCAAGCATCTGGAGCAGATCTACGTGAAGCTCGGCGTGGAGAACCGCGCCTCGGCGGCGGTGAAGGCAACGCACGTGCTGCACGCGGTGTGAGAAACGCGGAAACCATAGATTTCGAAGCGGTTTCCGACTTTCCTCCAGCCGTGCTATCTTCGGCATGGGGAGGAGCTGTGATGGAAAATTTTATCGCGTTGTCCGCCATTGTCCTTGGAACCGCCGTGCTGGGCTTCCTGCTCGCACAGGCGATGCGCCGCCAGCGCGAGCACCGGCGCCCGCACCACCACGACGAGATCACGCCGCCGTTCTGACCGCCCCTTCCTGCCGCGGATCGATCTTGCCAACCGCCGCCGTTCACGCCAAACATGGTGCGTGACGGCCACGAGATCCGTTCCCGATGCCTCCGCGTCCGATGCGGGAGGCATTCCGCAGTCGTCCGAAACAAGGAGGCGGCATGGAAGACGGCGAGAACCACAAGGGCGAACCGGAGATCGGCGTCCTCTTCCGCAACGGCAACCTCACCGTCTTCGGGATCGTGCTCTCCTTCTCGCTCGGCTTCCTCAACACCTGGGCCAGCAATCCCAACGAGTGGCGGCTGACAGACCTGCCGACGCTGGTGATGATCTCCACCGGCATCGTCTTCCAGGCCCGCGCGCTGTGGCGGCTGCTTCGCCCGAACTCGCTGAGGAAGAGCGTCTTCGAGGCCGGCAACCGGCTGTTCGCGCTCGGCCTGCTGCTGACGGCCATCGGCGTCATCCTGTGGATCGCGATCGACCTGGCGCGAATGGCGATCTCCTGACCGCCGGAACGAACGACGGGTACGGGCGTTGCTCCGGTATCCAACGCACTTTCCTGACAACCGCCGACCCTGCTCGACAGCCCCGCCCTGCTATGAGAAACTTCCCGCCATGATCGAAAGCACCGATATCGAACTCGAAGACGAACGCCTCAAGGTCCTTGCCGAGCTGGCGCGTCTGAAGGAGACCACGACGGCCGAGATCTCGACCCGCAATGCGCCGGGAACGCGGTCCTGTCACGAGGCGACGCATACGGCCTCGATCGTCCTCGATCTCGTCGACCAGCACCTGCTGCACCACCCGGCGATCGCGGCGAACCCGGAATGGTTCCGCCACGCATCCAAGGCGAGCGAGGCGCTGTTCAACCTCTACCAGTCGATGGGCGCGGCGCAGCTGGAACACCATGGCGACGGGCTTCGGCCCGAGGAGCTCAACGCCAGCAACGACGATTGACGGGGAGCGCCAGGAAGCGGAGGCTCGCGCTCCGCATCCAACGTCGAGGGCGCACGGCCGCGCCGAGCTGCGATGATCAGACCTGTCCGATGAGCACGGCGGCCGACTATGACGTCGATGCGCGGCGGCGTTCGTTGAGCGCTTCCACCACCCGGTCGCGGCCGACGCGGATGACGTTCTCCATGGCGCGGCGCGCGCCCTCCTCGTCGCGCCGGCGGATCTCCTCGACGATGCGGATATGCGTCGCCGCCACGTCGTCGATCTTGCCGCGGTCGCGGGCCGGCGAGCTCAGGCGGAAGACGCCCACGAGAGCTGCCTCGATCAGGCTGCCGATCGTGCGGAAGAAGGGATTGCGCGAGGCGTCGAGCACGGAGAGGTGAAAGCGCAGGTCGGCCAGCGCCAGCGTCTCGGCCGTATGCTCCGGGTCGCCCATCGCCATCGCCAGCCGCATCATGTGGCTGATGTCGGCATCGGTGGCGAAGCGGGCCGCGAGCACCGCGGCGTGCGGCTCGAAGGCCAGCCGTACCTCGCTGAGATCGAGCAGGAAGACCTCGTCCACGCCCTTGGCCAGCTGCCAGGTGAGGATGTCGCTGTCGAACAGGTTCCACTGCGCGCGCGGCGTGACGCGGGTGCCGATCCGCGCGCGCGGCACGACGAGCCCCTTGGCCGCCAGTGTCTTCATCGATTCCCGCAGCACCGTCCGGGAGACCTTGAAGCGCGCCGCCAGATCGGCATCCCCCGGAAGGGTCGTTCCCACCGGGAACTCGCCCGCGACGATCGCACGTCCGAGCTCGTTCACCACCTGGGCGTGGCTGGTGCGCGTATTGGCGCCGGTAATGACGGTTTCGAGAAGTCCCTTGCGCAATCGAACCCTTCCTCCCCGAACCGGCCCCTCCGGCCGGTTGCATTTCCTTGATCAGGCCAGACGCCTGCCACCCTTCGACAGATAGAGAAATCCTTTCTGCATCAGGATGAAACCGAACAGAAGTAGCCCAATCAGGATCTTCGTCCACCAACTGGAAAGCGAACCGTCGAACGTGATGTAGGTCTGGATCAGCCCCATGATCAGAATGCCGATCAATGTCCCCCCGACAAAGCCGGAGCCGCCGGTGAGCAGCGTCCCGCCAATGACCACGGCCGCGATCGCATCCAGTTCGACGCCGACTGCGGCCAGCGAATAGCCTGCCGAGGTATAGAGGGAGAAGACGATTCCCGAAAGCCCGGCCAAAAGCCCGGAAAAGGCATAGATGGCGATCGTCGTGCGCGCCACCGGAACGCCCATCAGCCGCGCGGTCTGCACGCCGCCGCCGAGCGCATAGACGTTGGCGCCGAAGCGGGTGCGGTGGGCGATCAGGATGCCGGCGGCGAAGACGAGCAGCATCAGGCCGCCGATCAGGGTGATCCGCCCCCCGCCCGGCAGGCGATAGTAGAAGGCCTTCATCGTCGCGTAGAACGGATGCTTCACCGGCACCGAATCGATCGACAGGACGAAGGCCATGCCGCGGGCGAGGAACATGCCGGCGAGCGTGACGATGAAGGGCGGCATTTCGAGGTGATGGATGATCGCCCCCATCAGGGCGCCGAACAGCGTCGCGATCCCGAGCACGAGAACGAAGACGACGAGCGGGTGCAGGCCGGTGTTTTCGAGGACGACGGCGATGAAGACGCCGGTGAAGGCGATGACCGCGCCGATCGACAGGTCGATGCCGCCGGACAGGATGACGAAGGTCATGCCGACGGCGGCGATCCCGAGGAAGGCGTTGTCGGTGAGAAGGTTGCCGATCACCCGCGTCGACAGCATGTTCGGGTACTGCAGGATGCAGAGCGCGTAGGCTGCGACGAAGATCGCGATGGTGGCGGCGAGCGGGACGTAGCGCGGGTTCATTTCGCCTCCTGCTTGACGGGGGCCTCGGCGCTCTCCGAACGGCCGAACAGGGCGGCGAGGTCGCGGATCCGCGGCGACTGGATGACGAGGATCAGAACGATGATCGCCGCCTTGATGATCAGGTTGAACTCCGGCGGGAAGCCGGAGAGCAGGATGCCGGTGTTGATCGACTGGATGATCAGCGCGCCGAGCAATGCCGCGGCGATGCTGAAGCGGCCGCCGAGCAGCGAATTGCCGCCGACGACGACGGCGAGGATGGCGTCCAGCTCCAGCCAGAGTCCGGCATTGTTGGCGTCCGCTCCCTTGATGTCGGCGGCGGCGATGATGCCGGCGATCGCCGCGCACAGGCCGCTCAGCACGTAGGCGGCAACCAGCAGCACCCCGGTGGAGACGCCCGAGAGCGTGCTGGCGCGCCGGTTGATGCCGAGCGCCTCGATCAGCATGCCGAGCGCGGTCCGGCGGACCAGCAGGGTCACCGCGATGCCGAAGACGAGCCAGATGACCACCGGCATCGGCAGGCCGAGGAAGGAGCCGCTGCCGATGAAGATCAGGCCGGGATCGTTGAAGGTGAGGATCGCGCCCTCGGTGATCAGCTGGGCGATGCCGCGGCCGGCGACCATCAGCACCAGCGTGGCGATGATCGGCTGGATGTCGAGGACGGCCACCAGGATGCCGTTCCAAAGCCCGCAGAGCAGGCCGACGGCAAGCGCCAGCGCCAGCGTATAGACCAGCGAATGGCCGGAGGTGATGGACGCGGCCGCGACCGCGCCGCAGATCGCCATGACCGCGCCGACCGACAGGTCGATGCCGCGGGTGGCGATGACGATGGTCATGCCGATCGCCAGGAGCGCCACCGGCGCGCCGCGGTTCAGCACGTCGACGAGGCTGCCGTAGACGCGGCCGTTCTGGATCTGCAATTTCAGGAAATCCGGGAAGGCGAGCGAGATCAGCAGCACGACCGCGACGAGCACGGCGAATTGCGGGGCCAGCCGGATCAGGTGGGGTTTCAGCGCATTCATCGGGACGCCCCCTGCTTCTCGCCGGCGGCGATCGCCTCGACGATGTGGGCGGTCGTCACCGCCTCGCCCACCAGTTCGGACACATGGGTGCGGTCGCGCAGCACGATGACGCGGTGGCTATAGGCGACGAGCTCGTCGAGCTCGGAGGAAATGACGATCAAAGACATGCCCTGTTCGCAGAGATTTTCGATGAGACGGATGATTTCCGCATGCGCGCCGACGTCGATGCCGCGCGTCGGCTCGTCGAGGATAAGGAATTCCGGGTTGGTGGCGAGCCAGCGTGCCAGGATCGCCTTCTGCTGGTTGCCGCCGGAGAGAAGCCGGATCGGCTTTTCCCGGTCGGTGGTGCGGATGTCCAGCGCCTTGATGTACAGGTCGGCCAGCCGTTCCTGCTCGGCGCGCGGGATCGGCCGCGCCCAGCCGCGCCGTGCCTGCAGCGCGAGCGCGATGTTTTCGCGCACCGACAGGTCGCCGACGATGCCGTCGACCTTGCGGTCCTCCGGGCAGAAGCCGAATCTGTGGCGGATGGCGGCGCGCGGCGAGGTCAGCTCGACCGGCTTGCCGTCGATCTCGGCGCTGCCGCTGTCGGACTTCTCGGCACCGAACAGGATCTCGGCGGTCTCGGTACGGCCGGAGCCGAGCAGGCCGGCGATCCCGACCACCTCGCCCTTGCGCACCTCGAGATCGAACGGCTCGATATGTCCCCTGCGGCCGTAGCCGGAAAAGCGGTAGCGGACCGGGCCTTCCTCGGTCTCGGCCTTCGCGACCGTCTTGATCTCGTCGCCGAGTTCGCGGCCGAGCATCATGGCGATCAGTTCCCGGCGCGGGAGTGCGGCCGCCTCGCGGGTGCCGACGAGCTGGCCGTTGCGCAGCACGGTGATGCGGTCGCAGATCGCATAGACCTGTTCGAGGAAATGGGTGATGAAGACGATGCCGAGGCCTTGCGCCTTGAGCCGGCGGACGACGGCAAACAGCATCTCCACCTCGTGCGCGTCGAGGCTCGCGGTCGGCTCGTCGAGGATCAGCACCTTGCCGGAGAGGTCGACGGCGCGGGCGATCGCCACCACCTGCTGCACGGCGACGGAGCAGCTGGAAAGCTCGGCCTTGACGTCGATGTCGAGGTCGTATCCGGCGAGCAGCGTTTCGGCGCGCCGGTTCATCGCGCGTGCATCGACGAGGCCGAAGCGCCGCGGTTGGCGGCCGAGAAACAGGTTTTCGGCGACCGTCAGGTTCGGCAGGAGGTTCACCTCCTGGTAGACCGTGCCGATGCCGAGGCGCTGGGCCTCGAAGGTATCGCGCGGATCAATGTCGACCCCGTCCAGCACCAGCCTGCCGCCGTCGCGGCGATAGGCGCCGGTGATGCACTTGACCAGGGTCGACTTGCCCGCGCCGTTCTCGCCGAGCAGCGCATGCACCTCGCCGCGCCCGAGCTGGAAATTGACCTTGTTCAGAGCCTTGGCGCCGGGAAAGACCTTGTCGATCCCCGTCGCCGAGAGAATGATGTCTTCGCTGCCTAGTATGTTTCCTGGCATTGTCCCTGCCCGAAGTGAATGCCGCATCGGCCAGGCGCCGGGCACGAAACCTCATCCGCCTGCCGAAATCCCCTCCCCGGAAGCAGGGAGAGGACATGCGTGAAAAAGCCCCGCATCCGCATTCGCGCGGAGGCGGGAGCCGGGAGAGATCAGTAGCCGAGGCCCTTCTTTTCCTCGTAGACCTTCATCGGATCGTCCTTCTGGGTGTAGAGCTTCGATTCCGTCTGGATCCACTTCGGCGGCAGCGTGCCGTCCTTCTTGAAGGCGGCGAGCGCGTCGAAGGCCGGGCCGGCCATGTTCGGCGTCAGCTCGACGGTGGCGTTGGCCTCGCCGGCCGCCATGGCCTGGAAGATGTCCGGAACGGCGTCGATGGAGACGACCAGAATGTCGGTGCCCGGCTTCAGGCCCGCTTCCTTGATCGCCTGGATGGCGCCGACGGCCATGTCGTCGTTGTGGGCGTAGAGGGCGCAGATGTTCTTGCCGCCGTCCTCGGCCTTCAGGAAGCTCTCCATGACTTCCTTCCCCTTGGTGCGGGTGAAGTCGCCGGTCTGGCTGCGGATGATCTTGAGGTTGTCATGGCCCGCCAGCGCCTCCTCGAAGCCCTTCTTGCGGTCGATCGCCGGCGAGGAGCCGGTCGTGCCCTGGAGCTCGACGACGTTGCAGGGCTTGCCGGCAACCGCGTCCACCAGCCACTTGCCGGCGACGTTGCCCTCGTGGACGAGGTCGGAGGTGACGGCAGTCATGTAGAGGTCCTCGGACGAATCCACCGTGCGGTCGAGGAGAATGACCGGGATTTCCGCGTCCTTGGCCTCGGTGAGCACGTCGTCCCAACCGGTCGCCACGACCGGCGCGACGAGGATCGCGTCGACGCCCTGGGCGATGAAGGAACGCAGCGCCTTGATCTGGTTTTCCTGCTTCTGCTGGGCATCGGCGAATTTCAGGTCGATGTCGCGGCTTTCGGCCTGCTGCTTGGTCAGCGTCGTCTCAGCGGCGCGCCAGCCGGATTCCGAGCCGATCTGCGAGAAGCCGACGGTCAGATCAGCGGCCTGAGCCGAGCCAAACATGCAGGCAGCCAGAATCGTGGCACTCGCGAGTGCGGTCTTCAATTTCATGATGTCCTCCCAAAGAAAGCTGCTCCTCAGCAGCTGCGGTGAAAACATCATATTGTATTACTATTGTAAACTCAAAACTCCCAGGTTGCACAAAATTCGCAATGCACAAGAACGAGGACCTGAATTGTGCGGCGCAAACAAGCAGCCGACGAGGCGCGCGCGGAAAGCCCGGCGCGTTACGGTGTTGCCGCTCACGAGGCTTCGGAGCGATTTTCCATGGGGCAAATTTTGCTGACGGCGCGAGCACGGCAACGGCGATCCATCGCTCGCCGCCATCGACCGAACGTCGGGCTCAGCCCTTGTCGAGACGCATGAGAGCGGCGACCGCCGCCACGTCGCCCGATCGTGCCTCGCACGAAGGGATGGAGCGGCGGGCCTCTTCGCCAGCCACACCTGCTCCCGGTCAGCAAGAGGGGCGAATTTATCGCCCGTTCGCGGCCTGAAGCGCCGAACTGATGATTTTCGAAATGCGCTCCGCCTCTGCAGGCGGCTCGTAGTCATAGGCGTCCAGCGAACCTTCGTAGCGCCGCGTCAGTTTCAGGGTCGCCTGCAGATCCTGGTGATACTGCTCGAACTTCTGGTATCGCTCGCCGGGCGCCGCGGTCAGATCGAGCGCGTAGACGGGCCGGCCGGTGGACAGCGCCTCGCACGGCATGGTCACGGAGTCCTTGGCGATCAGAAAGGCATCGGCGGCGGCGACATAGTCGATAAAGGGATTGGCGGATATCCGATCCCAGACCGTCACCGAGCCCGAATTCAAAGGCAGTATGGCAGCCAGGGTTTCGGCACTCGAGCGCCGGGACACTGAAATCAGCACCCTCCAGCCCCGACCTGCCAATTCCCTGACGGTGTGGGCGATGTGGCGATGGGAGGCATCGTCATAGACGTAGGCGCCGTTCGAGCCGCCCAGAAAGACGGTGACGACCTTTTCGCCGTTCGGTGCGTAGATCGAGCGCGCCGTGTGTCTGTGACTGTCCCAGAACGCGGCCGAGAACCGGTGCGGGACACCCAGCATCTGATGATAGTTGGGCCTTGCATCGAATTCCGGCCGCCAGCCGTGGCGCGAGACGAACACCAGATCGTAGCCCGGCTTCAGCGGCTCCTGAAGGTGGACCGTGAACGGGCGCGACTTGTAGGTCTGCTTGATCTTCATGACCCGCTTTTCAGCTCTGAAGCCGCAGGAAATAACCAGGTTCGGCTCTTTCTCCCACCTGACGAACAAGGGGCCGTCAAACACCCGGCGCCAGTTGCGATTGGGCTCGAAGGTCTTTTCAGAAGGCTGGGGACTGAGGAATTTTGCAACTGCAAGGCATTGAGACGACGTTCCAATCTTGGATTCGCTAACAGTCCAGACCTTCATATTTTTCTGCTTCCACACTGACCAGTCACTGAAACTTCATCCGGCTGCGATGCGAGCCCGGCGGTTTTCTAGGAGAGAAATCGAGGCTTGAGAAGCGAAATTCCCGGCCAGCAAACAGCTTGCCGCCCGGGCAGAGGCGAATCGGCCACTCCTGACGGCGGCGCACTGCCGCGGATCCACTGTCTCCGGATCCTCTGAAAACCGCGCATACGGCATGGGAGCCACGCTCCCCCTTGCAGGAAACCCCGGAGCGTTTCCGCTTCCGGGGCTTCCGTCTGTCACCATTCGGGCGGATCGATCCCGCGCTGCGACCTTACTGCGGCAGCTTGTCGTCGACGCCGGCGATGTAGAAGTTCATGCCGAGCAGAACGCCGTCCTCGGCCTTCTCGCCGTCCTTCAGCCAGTCGGAGCCGTCCTGCTTCTTGATCGGGCCGGTGAAGGGATGCAGTTCGCCGGAGCGGATCTTCGCCTCGGTCTCCTCGGCCATCTTCTTCACGTCGTCCGGCATGTTGGTATAGGGCGCCATCGTCAGGATACCGTCCTTCAGGCCGTCCCAGATCTGCTCGGACTTCCAGCTGCCGTCCAGCAGTTCCTTGGTGCGCTTGATGTAGTAGGCGCCCCAGGTGTCGACGATCGCCGTCAGCTGCGTTTCCGGGCCGGCCTTGATCATGTCGGAGGCCTGGCCGAAGGCCTTGATGCCGCGTTCGGCGGCGACCTGCATCGGCGCGGTCGTGTCGGTGTGCTGGGTCAGGATGTCGACGCCCTGGTCGATCAGCGCCTTGGCGGCGTCGGCTTCCTTGCCGGGGTCGAACCAGGTGTTGGCCCAGATGACCTTGACCTTGAAGTCCGGATTGACCGACTGGGCGCCGTGGACGAACGAGTTGATGCCCATCACCACTTCCGGAATCGGGAAGGAGGCGATGTAGCCGGCGACACCCTTCTGAGACATCTTCGCGGCGATCTGGCCCTGGATGTAGCGGCCTTCATAGAAGCGCGAGTTGTAGGTGGCGACGTTCGGCGCCGACTTGAAGCCGGTGGCATGCTCGAACTTCACGTCCGGGAACTTCTCGGCGACCTTGATCGTCGCGTCCATGAAGCCGAACGAGGTGGTGAAGATCAGCGCGCAGCCGGACCGGGCCATGCGCTCGATGGCGCGCTCGGCATCCGGGCCTTCCGGAACGTTTTCCAGGAACGGCGTCTCGATCTTGTCGCCGAATTCGGCCTGCAGGGCCTGGCGGCCGATGTCGTGCGCCTGGGTCCAGCCGCCGTCGGTCTTGGAGCCGACATAGATGAAGCAGACCTTGGTCTTGTCCTGGGCGCCGGCGGAGGCGGTAAAGCCCAGCATCGCGGCCGAGGTGGCGAGTGCGAATAGCAGTTTTTTCATTTTGACCCCTGTAGGTTTGAGAGTGGGTTTTCCCGTCGCTTCTTCTTCATCGATCGGGCACGAACGGCTTGCCGAGCGATGCGGGCGTGTTGATCAACGTCGTGCGCCGATTGTGCGATATCAGGACGAGGACGACAACCGTGGCCGCATAGGGAAGCGCCGACAGGAACTGGGAGGGGATGCCGAGGCCGAGTGCCTGGGCATGCAGCTGGCTGATCGACACGGCCCCGAAGAGATAGCCGCCGGCAAGCACCCGCCAGGGGCGCCACGAGGCGAACACCACCAGCGCCAGCGCGATCCAGCCGCGGCCGGCCGACATGTTCTCCACCCATTGCGGCGTGTAGACCAGCGACAGCTGGGCGCCCGCGAGACCGGCGCAGGCGCCGCCGAACATCACGGCGAGGTAGCGGGTGCGGATGACGCCGATGCCGAGCGCGTGCGCGGAGGCATGGTTGTCGCCGATGGCGCGGATCTTCAGCCCGGCGCGGCTCCTGAACAGGAACCAGTTGACGCCGATCACCAGCGCAATCGAGATGTAGAAGATCAGGTCCTGCCGGAACAGCAGCGGCCCGAGATAGGGTATGTCGGACAAGAGCGGGATCGCGATCTGCGGCAGCTTGGTGCCGGACATGCCGACATAGGCCTCGCCGATCTGCCCGGAAATGCCGAGGCCGAGGATCGTCAGCGCCAGGCCGGTCGCCACCTGGTTGGCGACGAGCGTCAGCGTCAGGAAGCCGAACAGGAGCGAGAACAGCGCCCCGCCGCCGATGCCGGCGAGGATGCCGAGATAGGGCGAGCCGGTCGCCTGGGTGGCGGCGAAGGCCAGCACCGCGCCCATGATCATCATGCCCTCGACGCCGAGGTTGAGCACGCCGGCGCGCTCGGTGACGAGTTCGCCGAGGGCTGCCAGCACCAACGGGGTCGCGGCGGTGATGACGGTCAGGAGGATCGCTTCGACGATGCCCATCATTCGGCTCCCTGCTGCGCGGCCGGCACCGCAGCGCCCGCAAAGACGAACCTGATCCGGTAGAGGATCAGCGTGTCGCAGGAGAGCACGAAGAAGAGCAGCAGCCCCTGGAAGACGCGCGTCACCTTGTCGGAGACACTGAGCGTCAGTTGCACCGCCTCGCCGCCGACATAGGTCAGCGCCAGGAACAGGCCGGCCAAGATGATGCCGAGCGGGTTCAGCCGGCCGAGGAAGGCGACGATGATGGCGGTGAAGCCGTAGCCCGGCGAAATGATCGGCTGCAGCTTGCCGATGTTTCCGCTGACCTCGGAAATGCCGGCGAGCCCGGCGAGCGCGCCGGACAGGAGCATCGAGAACCAGATCATCCGCCGCGACGAGAAGCCGGCGAACCGCCCTGCCCGCTCCGACTGGCCGAGCACCGTCACCTCGAAGCCCTTCAGCGTGTAGCGCATCATGAACCAGAGCAGCACCGCGGCCGCAAGGGCGAAGACGAAGCCGAGATTGGTGCGGCCGGACTCGAGGATCTCCGGCAGCACGGCCTCAGCCGAAAAATCGCGGGTCACGGGGAAGTTGTAGGCATCCGGGCTGCGCCAGGGGCCGCGCACCATCCAGTCGAGGAAGAGCTGGGCGATATAGACCAGCATCAGGCTCGACAGGATCTCGTTGGTGTTCATGTTCGCCTTGAGGAAGGCGGGGATCGCCGCATAGAGCGCGCCGCCGATCATGCCGAAGACGAGCATCAGCGGCAGCACCAGCGGCGAATGCCACTCGTGGAAGACGACCGGCACGATCGCGCCCGCGATCGCGCCCATGATGAACTGGCCCTCGGCGCCGATGTTCCAGTTGTTGGAGCGGTAGCAGACCGACAGGCCGACGCCGATCAGGATCAGGGGGGCGGCCTTGATCGCGATCTCGTGCAGCGACCAGACGTCGAGCAGCGGCTCGACGAAGAAGCTGTAGAGGGCTGCGACCGGATCCTTGCCGAGCAGGAAGAACATGACGCCGCCGGCGATCACCGTCAGAAGCAGCGCGATGAACGGCGACAGCACGGCATAGAAGGCCGAGGCCCGCGGGCGCTTCTCCAGTTCAATGCGCATGCGCGGCCTCCGTCATCGGCTCGGCCCGGCCGTAGAGACCGCCCATCAAGAGGCCGATCTTCTCGCGCGAAAGCTCGCCTGCCGGGTAGATGTCGGAAAGCCGCCCCTCGCTGATGACGGCGATCTCGGTCGCAACCTCGAAGATCTCGTCGAGGTCCTGGCTGATGACGAGCACGGCCGAGCCGGATTTGGCGAGATCGACGAGCGCCTGGCGGATGCGGCTCGCAGCACCCGCATCGACGCCCCAGGTCGGCTGGTTGACGACGAGGACGGACGGCTGCCGGTCGAGCTCGCGGCCGACGATGAATTTCTGCAGGTTGCCGCCGGAGAGCGAGCCGGCCGGCGGATCCTCGCCGTTCTTGCGCACGTCCATCGCCTCGGAGATGCGCCTTGCGGCCATCCGCACGGCCGTGGACTTGATGATGCCGAGCACGCCGCCGCCGAGAAACGCCTGGCGGTCCGACTGGTTGCGGGCGAGCACGAGATTGTCGGAGAGCGACATGCCGGTCACGGCTGCATGGCCATGGCGTTCCTCCGGCACGAAGCCCGCGCCGAGCAGTCGCCGCGCGGTGATGCCCCGCGTACCGACAGGTCGCTGGCGGATATGGACCGCATCCGGCTCCGCTGTCGGATATTCGCCCGAAAGCGCATCGAACAGCTCGCCCTGCCCGTTGCCGGCGACGCCGGCGATTGCCAGCACCTCGCCGGCATGGACCTTGAGACAGACGTTCTTGAGCGCGACGGCGAAGGGCGTGCGCGCCGGCACGCTGAGATGACGCGCCTCGAGCAGCACCTCGCCCTTGGCGCTCGTTCCGGCCGCGCTGACATGCGGCACGTCGGCGCCGACCATCATCCGCGCCAGCGACGCCGCGGTCTCCTTCTTCGGATCGCAGGCACCCGTCACCTTGCCGTGGCGCAGCACGGTGGCGCGGTCGCAGATGCGCTGCACCTCTTCCAGGCGATGGCTGATGTAGAGGACGGAGCGTCCCTCGGCACGCAGCTTGAACAGCGTCTCGAACAGCCGGTCCGCCTCCTGCGGCGTCAGGACGGAGGTGGGCTCGTCGAGGATGATCAGCTGCGGGTTCTGCAGGAGCGCACGGACGATCTCGATGCGCTGGCGCTCGCCGACCGAGAGATCGGCGACATGCGCCTTCGGATCGAGCGGAAGACCATAGGCGTGCGACAGCTCCGAGGCGCGCTCGGCCACGCGGGCGAGCGGGATCGTGCCATCAAGCGACAGTGCGATGTTCTCGGCCACCGTCAGCGCCTCGAACAGCGAGAAGTGCTGGAAGACCATGCCGATGCCGAGGCGGCGGGCTGCGCCGGGGCTTGCGATCGAGACCGGCGCGCCCTGCCAGAGGACCTCGCCGGCGGTCGGCGCGAGCACGCCGAACAGCATCTTCACCAGCGTCGACTTGCCGGCGCCGTTCTCGCCGAGGAGCGCATGGATCTCGCCCGGCTGGACGTCGAGGTCGATGCCGTTGCAGGCCGCGAAGGTGCCGAAAAGCTTCGTCAGGTTGCGTACAGCCAGCAACGGGCTGCCCGCGGACGCTCCTGCGACTGACACTATGCCCCTCTCTTCTCGCGGCCCTCCCCGATCCTTCATCGTCAGGGGATGAGCAGCGTCGCTCCGCTTGTTTTTCTTGTTTCCAGATCCGTGTGCGCGCGCCCCGCTTCCGCCAACGGATAGGTCTGGTTGACATTGATACGCACTTTGCTGCTGCGCACAACATCAAACAGCGAGTTTGCACACGCATCCAGTTCGGGCCGGGTGGCGATATACTGGAACAGCGTCGGGCGCGTCGCATAGAGCGAGCCCTTCTGGGCGAGCAGGCCGAGGCTGAAGGCATCGACCGGGCCGGAGGAATTGCCGAACGAGACGAACATGCCGCGCGTCTTCAGGCAGTCCAGCGATTTCGGGAACGTGTCCTTGCCGACGGAATCGTAGACGACGTCGCACTTCTTGCCGCCCGTCAGCTCCAGCACGCGGGCGACGAAATCCTCCCGGCTGTAGTCGATGACGTGGTCGTAGCCGTGCGCCAGCGCCAGCTCGACCTTTTCCTTCGACCCGGCCGTGCCGATCACGGTCGCCCCCAGCGCCTTAGCCCACTGTCCGGCAATCAGCCCGACGCCGCCGGCTGCGGCATGGAACAGGATCGTCATGCCGGGCTTCACCGGAAAGGTCTGCAAGAGCAGATACTGCGCCGTCATGCCCTTCAGCATCATCGCCGCCGCCGTCTCCAGCGGGATTTCGTCCGGCACCTTGACCAGGTGGGCGGTGCCGATGTTGCGTTCGGCCGCATAGGCCCCTTCCGCCGACGCATAGGCGACCCGGTCGCCGACGGCGAAGCCGGTCACGCCCTCGCCGAGCGCCGTCACGGTGCCGGCGCCTTCCTTGCCGGGAATGAACGGCAGCTCCGTCTTGTAGAGGCCGGTGCGGAAATAGACGTCGATGAAGTTCAGCCCGATCGCCGCCTGCTTGATGCGCACCTCGCCCGGACCGGGCGGGGCGAGCGCGACCTCCTCGATCTTGAGAACTTCCGGGCCGCCGAGCGAGCGGACGACGATGGCCTGTGTCATGTCATGTCTCCAGGATCAGTGCTTGCCCAGGCGCGGAAACATCTGAAGGATCGCGCCGATGAGATAGAGATAGAGGCCCGTGCCGACCACGCCGAGGACCACCCATTGCGGCGTCTCGAAATGCAGGAGCAGCGCATAGCCACCGAGTGCGGCCCAGGCGAAGAAGACGCCCAGGTTCAGCGGACGCAGGCGCTCCACGCGCACCGGATGCAGGAAGTTGATCGGCATGAAGGTCAGGAATACCGAGACGAAGACGACGATCGATGCCGTCAGTTCGCTCGCCTTGATGACGAACAGGGTGAAGACGACCATGTTCCAGACGACGGGAAAGCCCGAGAAGAAGTACTCCTCCGTCTTCATCCCCATGTCGGCATAGTAGATGGCGCTGGAGACGACGATGGCGCCGGCGGCGACGAAAGACCACGGCTCGCCGATCATGCCGCTCTGGTAGAGCGCGAATGCCGGCAACAGCACGTAGGTGACGTAGTCGATGACGTTGTCGAGCGTGTCGCCGGACCAGTTGGGCAGCACCTCCTTCACCCGCACCTTGCGGGCGATCGGCCCGTCGATGCCGTCGACGAGCAGCGCCAGGCCGAGCCACCAGAACATGTCGACGAAGCGGTGCTCGGCGGCGGCGACGACGCCGAGAAAGGCCAGGAACGAGCCCGACGCCGTCAGGATATGGACGGAGAAGGCACGAATTTCCGCGTAGGGAACGCGCCTGTAATTGAAGAACTTCATCGCTTGCCCTTGTTCTCTCCCAAGCGCCCCGGCCGCTGCGCCGCATGGCAAGACCCGCTGACATAGCAGGATTTTGCCCGGTAATATGCACCGATTGGCGGCCGCTTCCAGCGGAAATCCGGATGCGCGTCCGGAACTGCGGCCAACTGCCGTCGTCGCCGGGCGCTCCAACCCATGGATTTTGGCCGATTCCGGGCGTAGTTTGCGGCCAGAAGCCTGCAGGGCATTTCTGTGGGAAAGCATGAACGGAAAGAAACACCTCGCATGGAAGCCTTTGATATCGCTATCGTCGGAGCCGGGCTCGCCGGCAACATCGCCGCTCTCGCGCTGGCCGATTCGGGGCGGCGCGTGGCGCTGGTGGCGCCTTCGGCCCGCCACACCGACGGGCGCACGACGGCGCTGATGGCGCAATCGATGGACTTCATCCGCGACCTCGGGCTCTTCGAGGATATCGCCAGGGTCGCCGCGCCGCTGGAGACGATGCGCATCCTCGACGGCACCGGGCGGCTCTTCCGGGCCCCGCCGGTCAGCTTCCGCTCCAGCGAGGTCGGCCTGCCGGCCTTCGGCTACAACATTCCGAACGCCCCCTTCCTGGAAGAGCTGGAGACGCGGATTTCCGCGCAGCAGGCGATCACCCGCTTCGACACCAAGCTCGACCGGCTCGTCCTGACCGAGGCAGCCGCCGAACTGCATCTGGCCGACGGACGAACGCTCGCAGCCGGGCTGGTGGCCGGCGCCGACGGGCGGCAATCCGAGGTGCGGCGCCAGAGCGGCATCGCGGTCCGGAACTGGACCTACCCGCAGACCGCACTGGTGCTGAACTTCACCCACGAACTGCCGCATGCGAACATGTCGACGGAGTTCCACACCGAGCACGGCCCGTTCACGCAGGTGCCGCTGCCGGGCCGCCGGTCGAGCCTCGTCTGGGTGCTGTCGCCGAGGGAGGCCGAAGCCACACAGGCCCTGCCGCTCGAGGCGCTCAGCCGCGCGGTCGAGGACCGGATGCAGTCGGTGCTCGGCAAAGTGACGGTCGAAGCCGCGCCGCAGGCCTTCCCGCTTTCCGGCATGCAGGCGGACCGCTTCGGCAAGGGGCGCGTGGTCCTGCTCGGCGAGGCGGCGCACGCCTTCCCGCCGATCGGGGCGCAAGGCCTCAATCTCAGCCTGCGCGACGTGATGGCGCTGCGCGACCTGCTCTCCGCCCCCGCCCTGTCCGCTGCCACGATCGGCGAGGCCTTCGACCGCAGCCGGCGCGCCGACATCCAGAGCCGCACCCTCAGCGTTGACCTGCTCAACCGCTCGCTGCTGTCCGGCTTCCTGCCGGTGCAGATCCTGCGGACCGCCGGCCTGCACATGCTGTCGGCCATCGGGCCGCTGCGCAGCGTCGTCATGCGCGAGGGCGTCGAGCCGGGCGGCTCGTGGAAGGCCGTCCGCGAGACTTTAAGGGAAAGGGTCTCCCGGAAGCAGGCCTGACTTGATCGCATAGAGCAGGATCGTGACGGTCGCGACCGACAGCACGGTGGTGATCAGGATCGTCGCCGAGGCGCGTTCCGGCCAGACGCCGTATTGCGCGCCGATGACGAAGACGTTCGTCGCCGTCGGCAGCGCCGCCAGGAGCACGGCGGTGTAGACCCAGACCGGATCGAAATTGCCGGCCGCACCCAGGAGCAGGTACATCGTCAGCGGCAGCAGGAGCAGCTTCGCCGGCACGATGTAGCCGATCTCCGCCGGTACCCGCTTCAGCGGTCTCAGCGCCAGCGTCACGCCCATGGCAAAGAGGGCGCAGGGCGCTGCCGCCTGCGCCAGATAGTCGATCAGCCGCTGCATCGGCGCCGGCGCCTCGAAATGCAGGAAGGCGGCGACGAAACCCACCGCCGTCGACAGGATGAACGGATGGGTGACGATGCGGCGGACGACGTCCCGGACGATCGCCGCGGTGGGCCGCCTGTCGCCGCCGGAGAACGACATCAGCGCCGGCGCGACCATGAAATGCAGCATGTTCTCGAAGCAGAACACCAGCGCCACGGGGACCGCCGCCGGCTCCCCGAAGGCCAGCAGCGCCAGGCCCGGGCCCATGAAACCGATATTGCCGTAGGCCGCGGCAAGGCCCTGCATGGTGGCCTCGGCGGTCGTCGCACGCCGCAGGAGGATGCCGACCGCAAAGATCAGGCCGAACACCAGATAGGTCGCGCTGACATTGGCGAGGATAAAATCCACGCGGGTCAACTGCTCCACCGGCGTCTTCGACACGAGCTTGAAGAACAGCGCCGGCAGGGCGATGAAGATGATGAACGTGTTGAGCCAGCCGAGCGCTGCGGCGGGTTGGCGCGTGATCTTCGCCGCGAGGTAGCCGATCAGGATCATGCCGAAGAACGGCAGGACCAGTCCCATTATTTCCGCCATGCCGCCCGCCGATGCACGTCCTCTTCAAGTCTCCGACCGGCTCTACAGCAACTTGGCGCCCTGCGGAACCGGAGCGCGGAAAAAAGGTCGGGCGCCCGTCAGCCGATCTGCGAGAGGATCGGGAAGGTCTGCTGGAACCAGATCGCCACCGAACTGATATAGCCGAGCATGAAGGCGAGGCCGGTGAGGACGAGCAGCACGCCCATGATGCGCTCCACCGTACCGAGGTGTTTGCGGAAGCGCATCAGGAACCGCATGAAGGCGCCGGAAAAGCCGGCGGCGATCCAGAACGGGACGGCGAGCCCCAGCGAATAGACGGCCAGGAGGACGGCGCCCTCGCCCACCGTCTCGCGGGCGGCGGCGACGCCGAGGATCGCGCCCAGCACGGGGCCGATGCACGGCGTCCAGCCGAAGGCGAAGGCGAGCCCCATCACATAGGCGCCGGACAGCGTGGCCGGCTTGCCGCCGCCCTGGAAGCGCGCCTCGCGGGCGAAGAGGCCGATCCGGAGCACGCCGAGAAAATGCAGTCCCATCAGGATGATGACGGCGCCGCCCAGCTGCGCCAGGATATCCAGATGACGCCTGAGCGCCATGCCGATCGTGGAGGCGCCGGCCCCGAGCGCCACGAAGACGGTCGCAAAACCGAGGGTGAAGAACAGCGCGGAGAACATCACCGCCCGGCGGGCGCGGCCGTCGTCGACGGCGACCGTGCCGCTGCGGAACTGCTCGACGGAAATGCCCGCCATGTAGCACAGATAGGGCGGCACCAGCGGCAGCACGCAGGGCGACAGGAACGACAGGGTTCCGGCCAGAAGCGCGCTCAGGAGGGAAATTTCGGCAATCGACAACTGCTTCTCCGCGGCAGGGCCACGTCCGCCAGGGGGCGGACCCCGCCTCTTCTCGATTTCATCCGGACACCACTACCACCATTCTGCGCCGCCGGCGCTGACCTGTTCCGTCGCCGGTGTCCATGGCTTGCATAGCCGCCCGGCCGGGCCGCGCCAAGCGCGTTTCGACGGCCGCGGCGAAATGCAGCAAAACCCGGATTCGACGCGATTTTACGGGTTGACCGGAAAAAGACGCCTGCTATATGTCCGCCCACTTCCAGGGCCTTCCGCCCGCTTTCGGGAGCGCGTAGCTCAGCCGGTAGAGCAACTGACTTTTAATCAGTAGGTCCAGGGTTCGAATCCCTGCGCGCTCACCATATAAATCATGCCTTTCGACGCGAAACCTCAAGCTTTACTTAAGGTTTTGCAGCAAACCTTCCGGCGGACCGGGCGTCATTCTTCGCGCAACTGCGTGAACGGGCGTTGAGCAATTCCGCGACCACCGCGCCGCGGCCGTCGGCGGAGCATGCCCTTGAAAATTTTGATGCGCTTGCCGGCGGGGCGTGCCAAAAAGACCTGCCCGCAGGCCGTTCGCCTGCCGGCGCCGGTCGCATCGGCCGGTCGGGCAGGAAGGCAGAAGCGCAGAAGATGAGCCGCAAGATTCGATCGCTATCGTTCGTCGCCTCGCAGGCACCGGAGGCGGAGCAGGCCCGCGGCGAGCTCGTCGAACGCTACGGCGACGCCTCGCCGGATGAAGCCGACGTGATCGTCGCGCTCGGCGGCGACGGCTTCATGCTGCAGACCCTGCATACGACCATGAATTCCGGGAAGATGGTCTACGGCATGAACCGCGGCTCGATCGGCTTCCTGATGAACCGCTTCAGCCTGGCGGATCTGCCCGCCCGCATCGAAAGGGCGGTGGCCAATATCTGCCGGCCGCTGGAAATGCGCACCGTCGACGCCGACGGCCATGTCAGCGAGGCGCTGGCGATCAACGAGGTCTACCTCTTCCGACAGTCCTACCAGGCGGCCAAGCTGCGCGTCGACATCGACGGCCGGACGCGGCTGCCGGAACTGATCTGCGACGGCCTGCTGCTGGCGACGCCCGCGGGGTCCACCGCCTACAATCTTTCGGCGCACGGGCCGATCCTGCCGCTCGAGGCGCCGCTCCTGGCCTTGACGCCGGTCAGCCCGTTCCGGCCGCGGCGATGGCGCGGCGCGCTCCTGCCGAACCATGTGACCGTCGATATCGAGATCCTCGAACCCGAGAAGCGGCCGGTCAACGCCGTCGCCGACTACACCGAGATCAAATCGGTCCACTCGGTGCGGATCGCTCAGTCGGAAAGCTCGACGGCGATCATCCTGTCCGATCCGGACCACTCCTGGTCCGAGCGCATCCTGTCCGAGCAGTTCCAGTACTAGCGCGGACCGTCTGTCCCAGAAGCGCCCGACGCGAAAGGAGCAACCGATGTCCTATCCCTCATCCGCCGCCGTCGCGCTGCTCGCTCTGCTCATCGTCGCGCCGGCCGCTGCCGCACAGGAGCCCTCGCCCCTGCCCGCGAACGTGACCTTCGCCGTCAGCACCGGCTACTGGGAGGAACAGCCGGCCGCCGATGGCGATCCGGCCGCCTCCGGCGCTGCGGCAGCTGATGCGTCGGCGGTCCGGCGGGGCTACTACAAGCTGTTTTCGCTGCGCCAGCCGGACGGCACCGCGCAGATCCACCTGCAACGGATCGCCGCCACCGCGGAGGGCCCGGCGATCGCCTCTTCGACGGAGCTCGAGGAATTCTCGACGATGAAGGCCTATGTCACCGACATCCGGCCCGAGAGTTCCGACGGGATGAAGGCGCAACCGGGCATGTTCGCCACCGTCTACCTGAAGACGGATCCGCAGGCGACGGAATCGACCGCCTGGACGGTGCTGATCGACGATCTCGGCGAACTGAAGATCGAGAAGGCGAGCAACTGAGACGATCGGCAGGGCCTCAGGGCCGGCGTCGCCGTCAGCGGAATTGGCAGTCCGGCCTTCTCCGGAACGGTTGCGGCCCCCGAAGGGGCCGCCATGAACCATTGAAGGATCGATCCGTCGGGTAAGCCGTCAGGCCAGATCTTCGACGACCGCGTCGGCGCCGCCGCTGACCCGGTGGGCAAGGGCCGCTTCCATGAACTCGTTGAGTTCGCCGTCCAGGACGTCGGAGGGCGACGTGCTCTCGACGCCGGTGCGAAGGTCCTTCACCAACTGGTAGGGCTGCAGCACGTAGGAGCGGATCTGGTGGCCCCAGCCGATGTCGGTCTTCGACGCAGCCTCGGCGTTGGCCGCCTCCTCGCGCTTCTTCAGCTCGGCCTCGTAGAGGCGGGCGCGCAGCATGTCCCAGGCCTTCGCCCGGTTCTTGTGCTGCGAGCGTTCCTGCTGGCAGGCCACCACGATACCGGACGGCATGTGGGTGATGCGGACGGCCGAATCGGTGGTGTTGACGTGCTGGCCGCCGGCGCCGGACGACCGGTAGGTGTCGATGCGGCAATCGCTCTCGTTGATCTCGATGTTGATCGAGTCGTCGACGACCGGATAGACCCAGATCGAGGAGAACGACGTGTGGCGGCGGGCGTTGCTGTCATAGGGGGAGATGCGCACCAGCCGGTGGACGCCCGACTCGGTCTTCATCCAGCCATAGGCATTGTGGCCCTTGACGAGAATCGTCGCCGACTTGATGCCGGCCTCTTCGCCGTCGTGGATCTCGAGCAGCTCGACCTTGAAGCCCTGGCGTTCGGCCCAGCGGGTGTACATGCGCAGCAGCATGTTCGCCCAGTCCTGGCTCTCGGTGCCGCCGGCGCCGGAATGGACTTCGACATAGGTGTCGTTGCTGTCGGCCTCGCCGGACAGCATGGCTTCCACCTGGCGGCGGTTGGCCTCCGTGCGCAGCTCCTTGAGCGCGTTCTCGGCATCCTTGACGATGTCGGCGTCGCCCTCTTCCTCACCGAGCTCGATGAGTTCGATGTTGTCCTTCAGCTGCTGCTCGAGGCCGCGCAGGCCGTTGATGCCGTCGTCGAGCTGCTGGCGCTCGCGCATCAGCTTCTGGGCTTCCGAGGCATCGTTCCAGAGGTTGGGATCCTCTGCCTTGTTGTTCAACCAGTCCAGTCGTCTTACCGCCTGATCCCAGTCAAAGATGCCTCCTCAGCAGGCTTATGGCCTGCTTGATTTCGTCGACTACTTTCTCGATTTCCGCGCGCATATCCGTCTTCTTCGGTTGTTTGCGAGTTGGCCCGTGAGATAGTCACATGGCCGGAGGATGTAAAGGCGGGCGCTTGCGAACGCCCGCCTTTTTAATACCGATCGGATCACAGCTGAGAAAGGGCCCGGTCAGAACAGGCCGCTCTGGCCACCGGTCACCGCCTGGTTGGCCTGCGGCGAGTTGCGCAGGATCTCCTCCGGCTCCATGAATTCCTCGCCGCCGATGACCGAGAAGACGTCGGCGGGCCCGGTGCCGGGCTTGAAGGCTTCCATGATCGTGTCCGGATCGCCCTCGACGGCGGCCATGCCGGTCTTGCGGTCGACCGCGATCATCTGCATGCCTTCCGGCACGAGGAACTTGGTGGGCTGGGTGCCCTCGGTCGCCGCCTGCATGAAGTCGTTGAAGAGCGGTGCGGACAGCGAACCGCCGGTCGCGCCGCGGCCGAGCGGGGCGGGATTGTCGAAGCCGATATAGAGGCCGGCGACGAGATCCGGCGTATAGCCGACGAACCAGGCGTCCTTCTCGTCGTTGGTCGTCCCGGTCTTGCCGGCGACCTGGCGGTCGAGCTTGATCTTGCCGGCGGCGGTGCCGCGCGTGACGACGCCTTCCATCATCGAGGTGATCTGGTAGGCGGTCATCGGATCGAGCACCTGCTCGCGATTGTCGATGACGGTCGGCTCCTCCTGGTTCTCCCAGTCGGCCGCATTGCAGCCCTCGCAGGTGCGCTCCTCGTGGCTATAGATCGTCTTGCCGTAGCGGTCCTGGATCCGGTCGATCAGCGACGGCTTGATCTGCTTGCCGCCGTTGGCGAGCACGGAATAGGCCGAGACCATGCGCAGCACCGTGGTCTCGCCCGAGCCGAGCGACATGGCCAGCACCGGGTTCATCTTGTCGTAGACGCCGAAGCGCTCGGCGTACTCGGCCACGAGGTTCATGCCCATGTCCTGGGCCAGGCGGACCGTCATCAGGTTGCGCGACTTCTCGATGCCGAGCCGCAGGGTCGAGGGACCGGCCGCGCCGCCGCCATAGTTCTGCGGGCGCCAGACCTCGCCGCCGGCGACGATCTCGATCGGCGCGTCCATGATCACGGAAGCGGGCGTGTAGCCGTTGTCCAGCGCTGCGGCGTAGACGAAAGGCTTGAAGGAGGAGCCCGGCTGTCGCATCGCCTGCGTGGCGCGGTTGAACTCCGACTGTCCGTAGGAGAAGCCGCCGACCATGGCGAGCACGCGGCCGGTATGGGGGTCCATCGCGACCAGGCCGCCCTGCACGCGCGGCGGCTGGCGAAGGCGGTAGCTGCCTTCGGTCTCGGTCGGCTCGACATAGACCACGTCGCCCGGCGACAGCACGCCCTCCGGCGAACGGGCCGACTTGCGGTCGCCCCTTGCCGAGCGGTAGGCCCACTTCATCGCCTCGGCCGGGATGCGGCCGGTGACGCGCTCCTCGGCCACCTTGCCGGACGGCTCCTTGCGCGGCTGCAGGCCGATGTCGGCGCCGTCCGCGTCGGTCGCGAGCACGACGGCGAGCTTCCATTCGGGCACGTCGCTGAAGGCGGGCACCTTGCTCAGTTCGATCCCCCAGTCGCTGCCGATCTCGACGGTCTTGATCGGGCCATGGAAGCCGCGGCGTTCGTCGTAGCTGATCAGGCCGCCCTGCAGCACCTTGCGGGCGATGACCTGCAGGCGCGGGTCGAGAGAGGTGCGCACGGACAGGCCACCTTCGTAGAGCGCATTGTCCCCGTAGCGCTCGATGATCTGCCGGCGCACCTCCTCGGCAAAATAGTCGGAGGCGAAGAGATAGGAGCCGCGGTTGCGCGGCGTCACACCGAGCGGCTGCTTCTTGGCTTCCTCGCCCTCGCTGCGGGTGACGTAGCCGTTCTCGACCATGCGATCGATCACCCAGTTGCGCCGCTCGACCGCAGCCTCGGTGCGGCGGAAGGGATGGTAGTTGTTCGGCCCCTTCGGCAGGGCCGCGAGATAGGCCGTCTCGGCGACCGTCAGCTCGGTCACCGACTTGTCGAAATAGGTCAGCGCCGCGCCGGCGATGCCGTAGGAGTTCATCCCGAAGAAGATCTCGTTGAGATAGAGCTCGAGGATGCGGTCCTTGGAATAGGCCTGCTCGATGCGGAAGGAGAGGATCGCCTCCTTCACCTTGCGGTCGATGGTCTGGTCGGAGGAGAGGAGGAAGTTCTTGGCGACCTGCTGGGTGATGGTCGACGCGCCGACCGGACGGCGTCCCGAGCCCATCTGCTGCAGGTTGGTGACGATCGCGCGGAACAGGCCGGTCACGTCGACGCCGGGGTGGTTGTAGAAGTTCTTGTCCTCGGCCGACAGGAAGGCCGCCTTCACCCGATCCGGAATGGCCTGGATCGGCAGGTAGAGCCGCCGCTCACGCGCGTACTCCGCCATCAGCGCGCCGTTCGCGGCGTGCACGCGCGTCGTCACCGGCGGGGCATAGCTGTTCAATACCTCGTAATCGGGCAGATCCTTCGAGACGTTGGCGAGATAGACCGCGACGATCGCGGCCACACCGAGAAAGAAGACGGTGCCAATCCCGAAAAAATATCCAATCAATCTGATCATTTGCCGTTACCGGTATCCTATCATTGCATCAGCCGGGACGATGGAGACGCGCCGCGTCGAAAGCGGCTGCTGGCGATCTCGGCCATCGCGGCAGGCGACCCACAGAATTCGCCATCGAGTCACCCGAATATATGACCCCGACTAGAGCCCCGAATGTGAGGAAAATAGGGCTTACTGCAAACAACGCGCGAAGGCCACGAAACAATTGCCCGTATTGTCACTTTTTCGGCACATGCGGGCCTGCATGAGGCGCGGCCGCGGCCGCCCCTCCCTGCCCCGTCAGCCGCCGTTGGCCATGACGGACGAGCGGTAGCGCTGCACCGCCTCGGCGATCAGGCCGGCCACCTTCTTCTGCCAGGCGGGGTCGAGCAGAAGCTGCTCGTCGTCCTTGTTGGACAGGAAGCCGAGCTCGAGGAGGACGGAGGGGACGTCCGGCGCGGTCAGCACGCGGAAGCCGGCGTGGCGATGCGGGTTGTTGATCAGCTTCACCTCGCCCTCGAAGGCACCGACCACCTCGTTTGCGAGGTTGATCGAGAAGGCCTGCGTCTCGCGGCGGGTGAGGTCGATCAGGATGTCGGCCACCTCGGCGGGCTCGTCCTGGAACGGCATGCCTGCGATCTCGTCGGAGAGGTTTTCGCGGGCGGCGAGGTTGGCGGCGAGGCTGTCGGAGGCCTTGTCGGAGATGGTGTAGACGGTGGCGCCGCGGATGTCCTTCTGCCGCAGCGTGTCGGCATGGATCGAAATGAGAAGGTTGGCGCCCTGGTTGCGGGCGAGCTGGACGCGCTGCGACAGGGAGAGAAACTCGTCCTTGTCACGGGTCAGGACCGCCTTGGTCGTCGGTCCGGCGTTGAGGGCGGCGGTCAGCTCCCGGGCGAAGGCGAGCGTCACCGCCTTCTCGTGGGTCCCCGTCGTCGCCCCTTGCGCGCCGTTGTCGATGCCGCCGTGGCCGGCATCGACCGCGATTACGAACGATCCGTCATCGTCGGCGGCCGCCCCCGGCAGCACGGGACCGCCGGCCGTCTCGGTCACGGCGGCGGCATCCTTCCAGGTCTGGCCGCTGATGAGCTTGGAGAAGGCGTCCTCCGTCACGATCGCGGTATCGACCACCAGCCGGTAGCTGCCGCCCTCCTCCTTGCGCACCTCGGAGGCGACGACGCTCGCGGGCCGGTCGGCGGTGAGGACGATGCGGGACTTGCCGGCAGCCATGCCGCCGTAGCGAATGTCGGAGAACAGGCCGCGCGCGGCGATCTCGTCCTTCTTCAGCGCAAACACCGTGTCGGGCAGATCGATCAGGATGCGGTAGGGATTGGCGACGTAGTGGACCGAAATCTCCGGCCGCCTGTCGAAGTCGAGGATCAGGCGCGTGCGGGCGTCGTCGCCGGCGATCCGCCCGGAATAGGCCACGAGCGGCGAGACGTCGGCCGGGATGGAGGCCGTCGCCACGTCCGTCTCGGCCGCACCGGCGGGCGCCGGCGCCAGGGCGAGCATGCCGGCAAGAAGCCACGCGGCACCGGCCAGCCGATGCATCGCAGAACGCCGCCTTGCCGCTTCGACCTTCACCCGGTCACTCCCCCGTCAAAAAATCTGCACCGTCTCTGAGCCGTTTTGGCGCCGGGATATGACCGCGATTCGGCCCTGCGCGCCAGTTGCGACACGGGGTCGCCCGCGCACCAACTTGCCTTCGCAGGGTTAACCAAAACTTACCACCCGCCCGCACTCCACGCCGGACCGGGCTAACTCCATCCGGTCGGATTCGATCATAATTGTGACGGTCCGGGCTTTTTCCTTGCCATTGTGACATATTGAACATAAAAGCGATTTCAGGGAAAAGTACAGACGGGATAGAAGCCGCAGGCGGGCAGCCAACCACTTGGATTTGGCGCCGAAACTGGCCTTCATCCGCCGTCGCAATGCTTCTTCCCAGCATATGGAATCGCGGTAATCCGGCGGTGGCCGGACCATTTCAACGGTGGATATCCACCATGGGCATTCACGCCCGCTTCATCGGACCCCCT
Organism: Mycoplana sp. MJR14; assembly: GCF_029210525.1. Taxonomy (NCBI): domain Bacteria; kingdom Pseudomonadati; phylum Pseudomonadota; class Alphaproteobacteria; order Hyphomicrobiales; family Rhizobiaceae; genus Mycoplana; species Mycoplana sp. MJR14. The sequence goes on along the minus strand of NZ_JARGEO010000010.1, from coordinate 67,306 downwards.
GGGTCTATGGCATTGGCATTCTCGTTTGGACGTTGATGTTGTCGCTGCGGTATTTGTCAGAGGTTAACAGGCTCCGGTGCGTGTTCGTACCAGCCGTTGTCTGGCCGCAGCCCGCTCATCCAGCCCCGACGGGGAATCACTTATCCGGCGCAGCGCTCCCATCCTCCGGTCCCCCGCCTTTCGGCGGGCGGTCGCCAGACAGGCCTGGCCTGCGCCGAGGAGCAGAACTTTCATGGCAGACAAAATGCTTATCGATGCGTCTCATGCAGAGGAGACGCGCGTCGTTGTCGTACGCGGCAACCGCATAGAAGAATTCGATTTCGAATCTCAGCACAAGAAACAGATCCGCGGCAACATCTACCTTGCCAAGGTGACACGCGTCGAACCGTCGCTGCAGGCGGCGTTCGTCGACTACGGCGGCAACCGGCACGGCTTTCTGGCCTTCGCCGAAATCCACCCCGACTACTACCAGATCCCGCTGGCCGACCGGCAGGCGCTTCTGCGCGCCGAGGCCGAGGAGGCCCGCCGCGACGACGACATCGAGCATGTCGAGACCGCACCGGTCCCCGCCCAGCCGGTGAAGATCAAGCAGGAGGCTCCGGTCGAGGTTGAGGCCGAAGCCGTGACCCCGGTCGAGGCCGTCGAGGCGGAGCCGGCGGCGGAAGCGGCCGCAGAGGTCGAGGCTGCGCCCGTCGAGGAAGAAGCCAAGCCGAAGGCGAAAAAGCCGCGCAAGCCGCGCGCCAAGAAGGCCGCCGCCAAGGACGAGGCCGCAGAAGGCGCCGCTGCCGACGACGAGGACGGCAAGACGCCCTCCGGCGACATGGCCGCCGCCGTCGATACCGACGTGATCTCCGAGGAAGTGCGCAAGCGCCCGGGCGACGACGAGGATGACGACGACGATCACCACGAAGAAAAGGAAGTGATCGAATCGGTCGGCGCCGAAGACGCGATGGAAGAAGTTCCCGACCGCGCCGCCCGCCGCCCGCGCAAGCAGTACCGCATCCAGGAAGTGATCAAGCGCCGGCAGATCCTGCTGGTGCAGGTCGCCAAGGAAGAGCGCGGCAACAAGGGTGCCGCACTCACCACCTACCTCTCGCTCGCCGGCCGCTACTCGGTGCTGATGCCCAACACCGCCCGCGGCGGCGGCATCTCCCGCAAGATCACCAACCCGCAGGACCGCAAGCGCCTGAAGGAGATCGCCCGCGATCTCGAGGTGCCGCAGGGCATGGGCGTGATCCTGCGCACCGCCGGCGCCAACCGCACCAAGGTCGAGGTCAAGCGCGACTTCGAATACCTGATGCGCCTGTGGGAGAACGTGCGCACGCTGACGCTGAACTCGACGGCGCCCTGCCTCGTCTACGAGGAAGGCTCGCTGATCAAGCGCTCGATCCGCGACCTCTACAACAAGGACATCAGCGAGATCGTCGTGGCCGGCGAGGAAGGCTACAAGGAAGCCAAGGCTTTCATGAAGATGCTGATGCCGAGCCACGCCAAGGTGGTTCAGCCCTATCGCGACATCCACCCGATCTTCTCGCGCTCGGGCATCGAGGCGCAGCTCGACCGGATGCTGCAGCCGCAGGTGACGCTGAAGTCCGGCGGCTACATCATCATCAACCAGACCGAGGCGCTGGTCTCGATCGACGTCAACTCCGGCCGCTCCACCCGCGAGCATTCGATCGAGGAGACGGCGCTGCAGACGAACCTCGAGGCAGCCGAGGAAGTGGCGCGGCAGCTGCGCCTGCGCGACCTTGCCGGCCTCGTCGTCATCGACTTCATCGACATGGAGGAGAAGCGCAACAACCGCGCCGTCGAGAAGCGTCTCAAGGACCATCTGAAGAACGACCGCGCCCGCATCCAGGTCGGACGCATCTCGCATTTCGGCCTGCTCGAGATGTCGCGCCAGCGCATCCGCGCCTCGGTGCTCGAAAGCACGATGCAGACCTGCCCGCACTGCAACGGCACGGGCCATGTCCGCTCGCAATCCTCCGTGGCGCTGCACGTCCTGCGCGGCATCGAGGAATACCTGCTGAAGAACACCACGCACAACATCACCGTACGGACGACCCCGGACATCGCGCTCTACCTGCTCAACCACAAGCGCGGCACGATCGGCGACTACGAGGCCCGCTTCGGGGTCCACATCGTCATCGACGCCGATGCCCATGTCGGTGCGCAGCACTTCGCGATCGACCGCGGCGAGCCGGTGGAGAACCCGGTCAAGATCGACCAGTTCGTCCAGTTCGTGCCCGAGCCCGATGAAGACGACGACATCGTCATCGAGGAAGAGATCGACGAGGAAGCCGAGGCCGCGAAGCCGGCCGCAGCGGCTGCCGCAGCCACCGCCGACGACCAGGCCGGCCGCAAGCGCAAGCGGCGTCGCCGCCGCCGCGGCCGTGGCGGCCAGGAAGCGGCCGAAGGCAGCGACACCGCCTCCTTCGGCGGCGAGCAGCCGGGCGACGAGGATGAGGACGGCGACGAGGGCAAAGGCGAAGCCGCGGGCGAGACCGAGACCGTCTCCGTTGCCGCCGACGGCGACCAGCAGAAGCGCAAGCGCCGCCGTCGCGGCAAGCGTGGCGGCCGCCGCAACCGCGGTGAAGAGGGCGAGGCTCTGGCCGGTGCCGGAGACGACGCAGGTGACGAGGACGAAGCCGAAGGCACGGTCGAGGTGGCTGTTGCCGCGGACGTGAACCTCGACGCTGCAGCGGAAGCGGCCATCGAGGGCCAGCCCGTCCCCGGCGAGGCCGAAGTCGTGGCCGAGGTGACGGCGGAACCCGCACCGAAGGCACGCCGCACCCGCAAGGCCAAGGCGAAGACCGCCGACGAGCCCGAAGTCGCAGAGGCAGCCGCAGCACCCGACGCCGCAGCCCAGGCCGCGGTCGAGGAGCAGGCGCCGGCCGAAGCGGCCAGCGAACCCGCGGTCGAGGCGGCCTCCGCCGATCTGGACGCGCCGGCCAAGCCGGTCCGCGCCAACCGCGACCTCTCCAAGATCGCCTCGGAGCCGGTGGTGAAGTCTTCGACGACGAAGGAAGCGACGCCGGAAGACGAACCGGAAAAGCCCAAGAAGGGCGGCTGGTGGCAGCGCCGCGGCTTCTTCTGAGCCGTCCCAGATAGAGAACTCGAAAGGCCCGGTCTCCGCCGGGCCTTTTTCGTCGAGCAAGGGAATCGGGTGGTTCCCGCCCCGGGCTTCTGCGACACCAGGCCCCGCAGAAACCATCCAGGGAGAACCCCATGTCCCGTCTCGACAACAAGGTGGCCATCATCACCGGCGCGAGCTCCGGCATCGGCCGCGCCGCCGCCCTTCTCTTCGCCCGACAGGGTGCCAGGCTCGTGCTTTCCGCCCGCGGGCGTGAACGGCTCGACGCCGTCGCAGCCGACGTCCGCGCGGCCGGCGGCGCGGCGATCGCCGTGCCCGGCAACGTCAGCGACGAGGCCCATCACCGGGCGCTGGTCGATGCGGCGCAGGCGGAGTTCGGCGGCCTCGACATCGCCTTCAACAATGCCGGCACCACCGGCCCGATCGGCCCCCTGCCCGCTCTTGCCGCAGCGGATTGGCAGGCGGTGCTCGACGTGAACCTCACCAGCGCCTTCCTCGCCGCGAAATATCAATTGCCGGCCCTGGAGGCGCGCGGCGGCGGCGCCGTGGTGTTCACGTCGACCTTCGTCGGCTACACGGCCGGTTTTCCGGGGCTTGCGGCCTATGCCGCCTCGAAATCCGGCCTGATCGGCCTCGTGCAGGTGCTCGCCTCCGAATACGGCCAAAGGGGCGTTCGCGTGAACGCGCTGCTGCCGGGTGCGACGGACACGCCAATGGGGCGAGCGGTAGCGAACACGCCGGAGGCACGCGAATTCATCGCCGGACTCAACGCCTTCAAACGCATCGCAGCACCGGAGGAGATCGCGCAGGCAGCGCTGTTCCTCTGCTCGGACGCTTCCAGCTTCACCACCGGCACGGCGATGCTGGCCGATGGCGGCGTCTCCATCAACCGCGTCTGAGGGCCCCTGAAGATCGGTGACGGCCCGGCAGCAAGCTGACGAGGCGACACCGGGTTCGCCCGATCAGGCCAGCCAGCGCGCGAGACGAACGACCGCCTCGCCCATCTCGTCAAAGGAGCCCGCATAGGAAAAGCGCATCGTGTGATGGCCGTCCACCGGGTCGAAATCCGCGCCGGGCGTCGCCGCGACGTCGGTCTCCGCCAGCATGCGGCGGGCGAACGCCATGCTGTCATTGGTGAAGCGGCTGACGTCGACATAGGCATAGAAGGCGCCGTCCATCGGCGAGGCGATGGAAAAGCCGATCTCGGGCAGCCGGGTCGCGAGCAGGTCGCGGTTGCGGCGATAGGCCTCGCGGTGCACGTCGAGCTCCTCGCGGGCACCGAGGGCCGCCAGCGCGGCCAGCTGGGATAATTCGGGTGCGGAGATGTAGAGGCTCTGCGACAGGCGCTCGATCGGGCGCACGACGCTCTCCGGCAGCACCATCCAGCCGATCCGCCAGCCGGTCATGCAGTAGTATTTCGAGAACGAGTTGATCACGACCACCTCGTCGGTGATCTCCAGCGCGCTGGTCTCCTCGCCGGAGAAGGTCAGGCCGTGATAGATCTCGTCGGAGATGAAGGCGATGCCGCGTTCGGCGCAATAGTCCGCAAGCGCCTTCAGATGGGCGCGGTTGGTCACGGTGCCGGTCGGGTTGGCCGGGCTTGCGAGCAGGATGCCGGAAAGCTTGCCGAAGACGCTCTGGGCCGCCTCGAGGCTTTCCGGCGTGATGGTGAAGTCGTTCTCGGCGCTCACCCCGATCTCGATCGTCTCGATGCCGAGGGCGGCCAGGATGTTGCGGTAGGCCGGATAGCCCGGCCGCGCGATCGCCACCCGGTCGCCGGGGTCGAACAGCGTCAGGAAGGCGAGGTTGAAGCCCGCCGACGATCCGGTGGTCACGGCGATGCGGGCAGGATCGATCTCGACGCGGTGATGGCGGCGATAGTAGTCGGCGATGCCGCGGCGCAGGTCGGCGAGCCCGAGCGCCTCCGTATAGCCGATCCTTCCGTCGGCAAGCGCGCCCCTGGCCGCATCGAGCGCCGCGCGCGGCGCCGGATAGGCCGGCTGGCCGACGGCCATCGAGATGACCGGACGCCCCTGCGCGCGCCGGCGCGTGGCCTCGGCCAGCACGTCCATGGCATGGAAGGGTTCGACTGCGCTTCGTCTGGAGACTTTCATCCTGGCTTCTGTCCTTGCGCTGGCGCGGGAGGGCGTCCGCCGGCGACAAGACCGTGCGGGCGGCATTTCGATGCCATATGCACTAGCCGTAAAAAAGGCCTGTTCACAATCCCGGCACGACCGGATTTTCGCCGTCTTTGCGGTTTCGTTTGCGGCAACCGCGCCCTAAACTGGCTGCGATGCGCCGCATATGGCGCGAGGGACAACGGCCGCGGCATCCGCCTCACGGCACCACGAGGACAAGATGTTTCGTACCAAAGCCAAATCGCTCGCCGCCGCACTCGCACTGACGGGCGCCGTCTTCCTGCCGCTTCAGGCGCAGGCACTCGACGACAAGCAGAAGGAAGAGTTCGGCGCCTACATCAAGGAATACCTGCTCGCCAATCCGGAAATCCTGATGGACATGCAGGAGGCCCTTCAGCAGAAGCAGATGCAGGCGCAGCAGGAGCAGGCGAAGGCGGCGATCACGGAAAACCAGGCCGCCATCTTCAACGGCAAGGACGACATCTCGCTCGGCAATCCCAATGGCGACGTCACGATCGTGGAGTTCTTCGACTACAATTGCGGCTACTGCAAGCGCGCGCTTTCCGACATGGACGCGATGCTGGAATCAGACAAGAACGTGCGCTTCGTCCTGAAGGAGCTGCCGATCCTCGGCCCGGATTCGCTTGCCGCCCACAAGGTGAGCGCCGCCTTCCGCGATCTCGCGCCGGAGAAATATCCCGCGTTCCACCGCGCCCTGCTCGGCGGCGAGGAGCGGGCGACGGAGGAGACGGCGATCGCCGTCGCCACCGGGCTCGGCGTCAGCGAGGCCGACATCCGCAAGCAGATGGAGGCGAAGCCGCACGACGATGCGGTGCGCGAGACCTATTCGCTCGCCCAGAGCCTCGGCATCACCGGCACGCCGTCCTACGTCATCTCGAACGAGGCCGTCTTCGGGGCGGTCGGCATCGACGAGTTGAACGAGAAGGTCGCCAACGTCCGGGCCTGCGGCAAGGCGGTGTGCTGAGGCAGGCACACCGCTGATCAAAGAGGCCGGCCCGGTCCTGAACGACGGCAACCCTGCAGGATCGGCCGTCCCCGCCATCTTTCCGCCATTCCCTTGCGCTTCAGCCTTCTTGGTTGTGGACAAGACGCGCGTGATTCCTTGGGGCTTTTCCTTGGGGAACCGGCGGTCTATAGGTAACCCACGATCCAGCAAGCGGAAATCCGAATGGCATCCACGATCTTCGTCCTGAACGGCCCGAACCTCAACGCGCTCGGCAAGCGCGAGCCCGGAATCTATGGCGGGCATACGCTGGCCGACATCGAGGTGCTGTGCCGCGCCGAAGGCGAACGGCTCGGCTTCGCCATCGATTTCCGCCAGTCGAACCACGAGGGCACGCTCGTCGACTGGATCCACGAGGCGGGCGACACGGCCGCGGGCATTGCCATCAATGCCGGCGCCTACACGCACACCTCGCTTGCGCTGCACGACGCCATCAAGGCCATCCGCATCCCGGTCGTCGAGCTGCACATTTCCAACGTCCATGCCCGCGAGGAATTCCGCCACAAGTCCATGATCGCACCGGCGGTCAAGGGCGTGATCTGCGGGTTCGGCGAGCAGAGCTACATCCTGGCGCTCCATGCGCTGAAATCCATCACGACATAAGAAGAGAATAAGAGGCTCAATCCCATGGCTGACAAGAAGCAGGGCATCGATCAGGTACTGATCCGCGATCTCGCCAACATCCTCAACGAGACGGATCTGACCGAGATCGAGGTGGAGCAGGACGACCTGCGCATCCGCGTCTCCCGCGCCGGCACGCCGCAGTATGTCTCCGCCCCTGTTCCCGCACCGGTCGCAGCCGTGGCCGCGCCGGTCGCAGCGGCAGCCGCCCCGGCCGCAGCCGTCCGCGACAACAAGAACGCGGTCACCGCGCCGATGGTCGGCACCGCCTATCTGGCGCCGGCACCGGGCGCCCGCCCCTTCGTCGAGGTCGGCTCGAACGTCCAGGAAGGCCAGACCATCCTCATCATCGAGGCGATGAAGACGATGAACCAGATCCCGGCACCTCGCTCCGGCAAGGTCACCGAAATTCTCGTGGCAGACGCCGCGCCGGTCGAATATGGCGAACCGCTGATCGTCATCGAGTAAGGTCAGCCCGATGATCTCCAAAGTCCTCATAGCCAACCGCGGCGAGATCGCGCTCCGCGTCCTGCGCGCCTGCAAGGAACTCGGCATCGCGACCGTTGCCGTGCATTCGACGGCCGATGCCGACGCCATGCACGTCCGCCTCGCCGACGAGAGCGTGTGCATCGGCCCGCCGCCGTCGCGCGAAAGCTACCTCAACATCCACCAGATCGTCGCCGCCTGCGAGATCACCGGCGCCGACGCCGTGCATCCGGGCTACGGCTTCCTGTCGGAGAACGCCAAGTTCGCCGAGATCCTCGACGCGCACGGCATCACCTTCATCGGCCCGACCGCCGAGCACATCCGCCTGATGGGCGACAAGATCACCGCCAAGCAGACGGCGCAGGAACTCGGCATCCCCGTAGTGCCCGGCTCCGACGGCGAGGTGAAGCCGGAGAACGCGCTGGAGGTCGCCCGCAAGATCGGCTTTCCCGTCCTCATCAAGGCGACCGCCGGCGGCGGCGGCCGCGGCATGAAGGTGGCCAGGACCGAGGCCGACCTCGACGAAGCCATCAACACCGCCCGCTCGGAGGCCGCAGCCGCCTTCGGCAACGACGCCGTCTACATGGAGAAGTACCTCGGCCATCCGCGCCATATCGAGGTGCAGATCGTCGGCGACGGCATGGGCAACGCCATCCATCTCGGCGAGCGCGACTGCTCGCTGCAGCGCCGCCACCAGAAGGTCTGGGAAGAGGCGAACTCCCCTGCCCTCAACGTCGAGCAGCGCATGAAGATCGGCCAGATCTGCGCCGACGCGATGAAGAAGATGAAGTACCGCGGCGCCGGCACGATCGAGTTCCTCTACGAGGACGGCGAGTTCTACTTCATCGAGATGAACACCCGCCTGCAGGTGGAACACCCGATCACCGAGGCGATCACCGGCATCGACCTCGTGCACGAGCAGATCCGCGTCGCTTCCGGCGCCGGGCTGTCGGTCACGCAGGAGGAGATCGAGTTCTCCGGGCATGCGATCGAGTGCCGCATCAACGCCGAGGATCCGCGCACCTTCGTGCCCTCGCCGGGCACGATCACGCATTTCCACGCACCGGGCGGTCTCGGCGTCCGCGTCGATTCCGGCGCCTACCAGGGCTACCGGATCCCGCCCTACTACGACAGCCTGATCGGCAAGCTGATCGTGCACGGGCGGACCCGCGTCGAATGCATGATGCGGCTTCGCCGCGTCCTCGACGAATTCGTGATCGACGGCATCAAGACGACGCTTCCCTTGTTCCAGGATTTGATTTCCAATCAGGATATCGCAAATGGCGACTATGATATCCACTGGCTGGAAAACTATCTGGCCAAGTCCAAGGGGTAGCGAATGGCAGGGCGTCGCGGCAGGTCTCCGGAGGTTACACCGGATCTCTTGCTGCGCGCCTATTCCATCGGCCTGTTTCCGATGGCCGATTCGGCCGACGACCCGGAGCTGTTCTGGGTCGAGCCCGACATGCGCGGCGTCATTCCGCTGGACCAGTTCCACGTCTCGCGCAGCCTCGCCAAAAAGATCCGCCAGAAACCCTTCGACATCCGCGTCGACACCGCCTTCGAGGCGGTGATCGCGGCCTGCGCCGAAGCCGCGCCCGACCGCCCGTCGACCTGGATCAACGCCAAGATCCGCACGCTCTACGCCACCCTGCACCGGATGGGCCACGCCCACAGCGTCGAGGCCTGGGAAGGCGACGAACTGGTCGGCGGCCTCTACGGCGTCTCGCTGGGGGCGGCCTTCTTCGGCGAAAGCATGTTCTCGCGACGCACCGACGCCTCGAAGATCTGTCTCGTGCATCTCGTCGAACGGCTGAAGGCGCGCGGCTTCCGCCTGCTCGACACGCAGTTCACCACCGAGCACCTGAAGACCTTCGGCGCGATCGACGTGCCGAAGGCCGACTACGAGTGCCTGCTCGCCAAGGCGCTGGCTTCGCCCAATCTACCGTTCTGAGCGCGCCACACGGTCCTGAGCGCCTGTGCCGCATGCGGACTTCACGCCAGGACGCTCCTGAGGATGGCCGCCGAAACGATCGAGATGATTACCGTCGGAAGGATCGGCATGCGGGTCGCCGCCAGCGTTGTCAGTGCGAGCGCCATCAGATCGGCCGGGTGCCCGGTGACGAAGTCGGGCGCGATCACCGTGATCAGGACGCATCCCGGCGCACATTCCATGACCGCCTTGGTCCGTGCGCTGACGGTTCTGTTGCGGAGAAGCAGATAGCCGCCGATGCGCGTCATGTAGGTGGTGAGCGCCATCAGCACGATCGTGAGAGCGTGAAGCGGATCGATCATGCCGGCCTCGCCCACACGTAGGCCGCAACGACGCCGGAGAATGCTCCGGCCGGGACGTACCAGGCGCCGTCCGGCAACAGCAGGTGCGTCGCGCCCGCGACGACGAGACTGACGAGCCACGGGCGGGCGGCAGCGGGACCGCGCCACATGCCGGCAAGCATGACCAGGAACACGGCGGGAAATGCCATGTCGAAGCCGAAGCGCGTCACGTCGCCGAGGACGGGGCCGACGAGCGCGCCGATCGTGGTGAAGGCGATCCAGCAACCGTAGAGCCCGAGCGCGACGCCGAAGAAGTACCCGAGGCGAAGCCCGCTCGCCGACAGGCGTGCATCGGCAAGGCCCATGGCCCAGCTCTCGTCGCACATGAAGAACAGGACCGCAAATGCCTGTCGCCGCGACAGGTTTCGCATGAGGGGCGCAAGGGCGGCCCCCATCAGCAGATGGCGGCTGTTGACGAGGAAGGTGATGGCGACGATCAGAAGGACGTGCGGCGGCGAGGTCCAGAGCTCCACCGCGGCGAACTCCGACCCGCCGCCGAAATTCAGGCCCGTCATCATCGGAACCTCGATGACCGAAAACCCCTTCTGGACCGCCTGTGCGCCCAGCACCAGGGCGAAGGGGACGAACCCCAGCATGACGGGCCATGCATCCCGCAATCCATGCCAGACCTGGTGTCGCCGCATGTCGGCAACGACGTCACTTTGCACATCGAGTTCGCTCATGTTGCTTTCCCACAGATCCCATCTGCCGGCCGAGGCATGGCCGCCATCCGCTTTCCGGCATTTTTACCGCGGGGCCGGTGGCATTTGGTTGCGAATATGATGCGCTTTGCCGGCAATTTGGCATACAATGCCACGATCGGCATAAATCATGGATTCTGACGCCAATGCAGTTCGACTCGATCGACCGCGCCATCCTGCGGGTTCTCCAGCAGGACGGAAAAATCCCGAACACGGACCTGGCTTCGAGGGTCGGCCTTTCACCGTCGCCCTGCCTCAGGCGGGTCAAGCTCCTGGAGGAAGCCGGCATCATTGAGCGATATGTCGCTCTGGTCGACGCGGCGAAGCTCGGAATGGGCTTTACCGTGTTCGCGCGCGTCTGGCTGACTGGTCAGGACGAGGAAACTGTGGTGCCATTCGTCGAGGCCATCCGAAGACTTCCCCAGGTCGTCGAGTGCCACCTCATGGCCGGAGACTGCGACTTCATCCTGCGCGTGGTCGCCGCCGATCTCGACGGCTACCGGAGGTTCCAGATCGAACATCTCGGCCGCATCAAGGGGGTCAGGAACATCAAGTCGGAGATCCCCATGCAGAGGGTCAAGCAATCCACCGAGATCCCTGTCTGAGACGTGATTGGACGCAAGGAAAAAGGTCGCCATCCCCGCAAGACCGGATGGTCCGGCCGAACAGATGAGGTCAACGCCATGCACAAGTTCACCGTCATCCTCACGAGAACGTTCGAGGCAGACACTGCCGAGGAGGCTGCCTTGCTGATGTACCAGGCGCTCACCAGGGCGCCGGCGCCCCTGCAATATCTGGTCAGGGACGAGTCCATGGTTGCGACCGATCTGACGCTCGATCGGGAAAAGGCGGATGAATTTGCCGAGATCGACCACACGGCCGATCCCGGCAATTGGTGACATCCCGAGGGGCCACCGGCGGGTGGCGTTGCGGGCGGCCTAAGCCAGCCGCGCCTTCGCATGGTTCTGCGCCCGATAGGCCGCGACGAGCCTGTCGAGGAATTCGAACAGCTTTGCGTTCATCTCGTGCCAATCGTTCCGGCGCAACGCCTCCGGCTGCTGGACGAAACGACGATCGGTGAGGGTCGCCAGCTCCGCCTCGGACGCGGCGATCAGGAGCTCGACGACGTCCGGGGTGAACTCCATGTGGCACTGGAAGCCGTAGACGAGGTCGCCATACTCCACGATCTGGCGCGGGCAGCCTTCGCTTGCGGCGATGACGGTCGCCGTGTCGGTCAGGCCCGGCATGTCGTTGTGCCAATGACCGACCGAAAGCGTCTCGCCGAAATGCGAGAACTTCGGATTGGTCCTGCCGGCCGCAGTCAGCGTGATCGGAAACTTGCCGATCTCCTTTTCGGGGCTGTGCGAATGGGCCGCGCCCAGGGCTTCGCCGATCAGCTGCGATCCGAGGCAGACGCCGACGACGGCCTTGCCGGCCTCGACGCACTTTCCGATCAGCGCCTGCTCCGCGGCGGCGTCGAAGTGCGGGCATTCCTCCGTCGTGGTCGAGGGGGACTGCGGCCCGCCCATCACGACGAGAAGGTCGATGCCCTCGGCGGACGCGGGCAGCCTCTCGTTCGCATAGACCCGCGAGTAGCTCGCCGCGTGGCCGCGCGACCTCACCCAGTCCTCGTAAGCGCCCGGGGCCTCGAACGCCTCATGTATGACGAAATGCACTTTCATGGGTCTGTCTCCGGGATCGTTCCTGTGTGTCGATGGCTGCCCTCGCCCGATGCGGCGCGCGGCAACCGGTCCTTTCAATGGGTGGGGTCGGCGAGCCCCGGCCAATAGTGTCCGTCGGGCGTGGGGCGCCTGCCGAAGATAGCCTGGCCGACGCGCACGACGTCCGCTCCCTCCTCGATCGCCTCCTCGAAATCGCCCGACATCCCCATCGACAGCTCCTGCACGGCCGGATTGCGCGCGGCCGCCCGGTCGCGCAGGCGGCGCAGCAGGGCAAAGCACGGGCGGACGGCATCCATATCCCGGCTGAAGAGCGCCAGCGTCATCAGACCGCGGGGGCGGAGACGGGGAAACCGCTCCAGCGTCTCGACGAACGGCATCAGCGCGTCGGGGTGAAGCCCGAACTTGCTCTCCTCGCCCGAGGTGTTGACCTGAATGTAGACATCCAGATGCCGATCCTCGCGTTCGAGCCGGGCGTTCAGCAGATCCGCGAGCCGCAGGCTGTCGAGCGCGTGGAACTCCCGCGCAAACCGGCACAATTGCTTGACCTTGTTGGTCTGGAGATGGCCGACGATGCTCCAGTCGACGTCGAGATCGGCAAGTTCCGCACGCTTGGCTTCCGCCTCCTGGATCTTGTTCTCGCCGAAGTCGCGGATACCCACCTGGCGGGCGAGACGCAGAATCCGGGCCGGGACGGTCTTGGTGATCGGCAGGAGCCGGACGGAGGCCCGATCGCGTCCGGCCCGGGCGCAGGCCCGGCCGATCCTCTCCTCCACAGCCGCGAGATTGGCGCGGAGCAGCGATGCCGGATCGGACCCGAAGCGTTCTTCGTCCGTGACCGACGGCCGTTTGTCCTGATGCAGCATAGGTTCTCGACCCGCGAATTCGGCGGCCCGACGGACGCCGCTTGGATTTCGGCGAAAATAGGCCCAGACTGGCTTGCCGTTAGCAGCCAGTTGCAAGGAAAATTGATGGTCCAGTTGAAGCCCGCAGGCACAAGCGCGAAGGGGCGGATCGGGGCGCAGGACATCTATGCCGCCCTGAAGGAGCACATTGCCCGGGGCGTGTTCGGCGAAACGGGCCAGCTGCCCTCGTCACGGGGTCTGGCGCAGGAACTCGGCGTTTCCCGGACGACCGTGATGATTGCCTTCGAGCAGCTTCACGCCGAAGGTTTCATCGAACTGCGACAGGGCGCACGGCCGCGGGTCGTCAGGGCCGCGGTCGGCGGACCGGACCAGGTGAAGCGGACCCGCGATCCCCGACAGGTGCGCCTGTCTGCCTATGGTGCGCGGCTCAGAGGTTTCTCGCCCTGGTCCGCCGAAGCGCCGGGCAAGGTCCTCGTGGACTTCCGCCACGGCGATCTCGCAAGCGCCGATTTTCCGTCCGCGGCCTGGCGGAAGGCTGTGGCTGAAGCCGCCGCCCGGCGGCCGGACAGGCTGACATACGGCGACCCGCGGGGATCGGTGCGGCTTAGACTTGCGCTGCAGGGCTATCTCTGGCGCGCCCGGACGATCCGCTGCGAGCTGGACCAAATCATCGTCGTGAACGGCTCCCAGCAGGGGCTGGACCTGTGCGCGCGCGTCCTTCTCGATCCCGGCGACCGCTTCGTCATCGAGAACCCCTGCTATGACATGGCGCGCCAGATTTTCGCCGGCGCCGGTGCGTCGGCCGTTCCCGTGCCGGTGGACCGGAGCGGCATGGAAACCGGGGGGCTGGCGCAGCTGGACGCGCGCCTGGCCTATGTGACGCCGTCCCATCAGTTCCCGCTCGGCGGCGTCATGCCCGTGGCCCGTCGCCATCAGCTGCTGGACTGGGCCCGACAGTTTGACGCCCATGTCGTGGAAGACGATTACGACAGCGAGTTCCGCTACGATATCAACCCCGTGCCGCCGCTCTTCGGCCTCACGGAGGGTGGCAACGTCATCTATTGCGGCACGGTCTCGAAGACGCTCGCGCCGGGCCTTCGCCTCGGCTACCTGGTGGTGCCCGCCGACCTGCAGGCGGTGTTCGCAACGGCGAAGCTTCTGTGCGACCGCCACACGCCCTTGCTTCAGCAGGACGCCCTGGCGTCGCTCATCGAAAGCGGCGCCTACGAGGTTCACCTGCGACGGATACGCCGCCTGAACCACGAGCGGCGCGCGACCCTGCTCAACGCCCTCCGTCATCGCCTGGGCGACAAGGTGGACGTCGAGGGCGCGGACGCGGGCCTGCATGTGGTCGCGTGGCTGAACGGCATTCCCCGGTCCGCGGAGACCGCGCTTCTGGAAGGCGCGCGTGCCATAGGCCTGGGGATCCACGCGATCTCACCGCTCTACGCGGCAGACGCCACGGAAAGCCTCCCGGACCGGGCGGGTCTCGTCATGGGCTACTCGGCGCTACAGACCGGAGACATCGAACGCGGCGTCCATCTGCTGGCGGACCTGGTGGAGCGGGTCGCCGGCGGTCTTTCGTGAGCATCGTCCGGTCGGGAGAAGGGGGACAATGCCCTGCCCTCCCAACAGCTCCCCGCCTTCCGCAGCGGGACGGGGGTTACTGCGCGCTCGTCGTTTGGGGCGGCGGGACGTCGGACTGCATCTTGCACTCGGTCAGCCAGACGTCATAGACGGGGTGCTCGACGGCGTTGAGGCCGGGGCTTTCGGCGAACATCCAGCCGGTGAAGATGCGGCGGATCTTGCGGTCGAGCGTGATCTCGCTGACCTCGACGAAGGAATCGACCTTCTGCGCCTCGGTGTCGTCACGGTTGTAACAGACGCGCGGGGTGACCTGCAGCGCGCCGAACTGCACCGTCTCGCCGACATAGACGTCGAAGGAGGTGATGCGGCCGGTGATCTTGTCGAGGCCGGAGAAGACGGCGACCGGGTTGGCGATGCGGGCAGCCTCGGCCGGAGCGCCTATGGCGAGCACCGCCACACCGAGAGCGGCGAGCGCGAGGGCCATGCGCGAAGCGATTGTCTGCCTGCCTGCCAAATCCATCCCCTTTTAAGTCTTTCGCATGAGAATCGGCCCGGCGCGGCGGCCGGGCCTGTCTGCGCTAGCGGTCAAATGTGGCGAAAGCGGTTCAGCCGCGCGGGGTCCAGGCGTCGTAGTCGCCGGTCACACGGGGGCGTTCGCCGGGGACGGCGAGCGAGCCCGGCGGGCGGTAGGCCTGCGCCGTGCCGGTGCCGTTCGGGCGGTGGTCCTTCTGCCACTCGCGCGGCTTGTAGTCCTCGTCGGCCGGGGAGACGTCGGTGCGGTGATGGATCCAGCCGTGCCAGCCGGGCGGGATGGCGGAGGCTTCCGCATATCCCTTGTAGATCACCCAGCGGCGGGTGCGACCTTCGGAGTCCGTGCCGCCGCCCTGGTAGTAGACGTTGCCGAACTGATCCTCGCCCACCTTCTTGCCGAAGCGCCAGGTATGGAACCGCGTGCCGATGGTCTGTCCGTTCCACCAGGTGAAGATCTGCTTGAGAAGGCTCATTATCCACTTCCTTGACCGGGCCGGAATGGCTGGCCCGCTGTCGAAACCGTTCCTCGCTTATGGCGCGCGGATGGGCGAATGTCCAGCGATTCCCGAATGTTCAAGCGGGATTTGCGGCAACGGCGACGCTTGTGCACGGCCGCGTCAGCCGAGCGGCTTCTCAAGGATCAGCGCGGGAATGCCGGAGCGGCCGTCGCCGCAATCGGCGGTCTCGCCCGCCCTTGCGAACCCGTGCGCCTCATAGAAGGCGATCGCAGTCGTGTTCTTCGGCTCCACCTCGAGCCGCATCACCCTGGCGTCGGGAAAGCAGGTCTCGAGTTCGGCGAAGAGATCCCGCCCGACGCCCTGCCGCTGATACTGCGGCAGCACATAGAGCTGGTGCAGGACCGCCACCTTCGGATCCGCCTCCGACAGGGCGGCATAGCCCATGCCGGCCAGCACCCTGCCGTCGTCGGCGACGACGAACTCGGCATGCTTGCGCTTCAGCTTCTCCGTCAATGCCGGTACGGAGTGCCATTTCGCCGTGATCTCGGACACCTTGTCGGGGCCGTAGAGCGCGTCATAGGTCGCATGCCACGTCTCGGCCAGGAGCGCGCTCACTTTCGGCAGGTCGCGCTCCGAGGCCGTGCGGACGAAGAACACGGCTATTCCTCGATGCCGAGCTTGGCCTTGACGAGGGCCTGGACGGCCTGCGGGTTGGCCTTGCCGCCGGTCGCCTTCATCACCTGGCCGACGAACCAGCCGGCGAGCGTCGGTTTGGCCTTGACCTTCTCGACCTGGTCGGGATTGGCGGCGATGATGTCGTCGACGGCCTTTTCGATTGCGCCGGTGTCGGTGACCTGCTTCATGCCGCGGGATTCCACGATCTCGCCGGGCACGCCGCCTTCGTTCCAGACGATCTCGAACAGGTCCTTGGCGATCTTGCCGGAGATGGTGCCGTCCTTGATCAGGTCGATGATGCCGCCGAGCTGGAAGGGCGAAACCGGCGTCTCTTCAATGCCTTTGCCCGCCTTGTTCAAGGCGCCCAGGAGGTCGTTGATCACCCAGTTGGCGGCAGCCTTGCCGTCGCGGCCGGAAGCGACCTCCTCGAAATAGTCGGCGATCGCCTTTTCCGACACCAGCACCGAAGCGTCGTAGACGGACAGGCCGAGCTCGCGCACGAAGCGCTCCTTCTTGTCGTCCGGCAGCTCCGGCAGGTGCGCCTTCAGCTCTTCCACATAGGCGTCGTCGAATTCGAGCGGCAGCAGGTCGGGATCGGGGAAATAGCGATAGTCGTGCGCATCCTCCTTGGAGCGCATCGAGCGGGTCTCGCCCTTGTTCGGGTCGAACAGGCGGGTCTCCTGGTCGATCGTGCCGCCATCCTCGAGGATGCCGATCTGGCGGCGGGCCTCATATTCGATCGCCTGGCCGATGAAGCGGATGGAGTTGACGTTCTTGATCTCGCAGCGCGTGCCGAAGGCCTCGCCCGGGCGGCGGACGGAGACGTTGACGTCGGCGCGCATCGAGCCCTCGTCCATGTTGCCGTCGCAGGTGCCGAGGTAGCGCACGATCGAGCGCAGCTTGGTCATGTAGGCCTTGGCCTCGTCGGAGGAGCGCATGTCGGGCTTGGAGACGATCTCCATCAGCGCCACGCCGGAGCGGTTCAGGTCGACATAGGACATGGTCGGATGCTGGTCGTGCATCGACTTGCCGGCGTCCTGCTCCAGGTGCAGGCGCTCGATGCCGATCTCGATGTCCTCGAAATTGCCCTGGCGGTCGGGGCCGAGCGAGATGACGATCTTGCCCTCGCCGACGATCGGGTCCTTGTACTGCGAGATCTGGTAGCCCTGCGGCAGGTCGGGATAGAAATAGTTCTTGCGGTCGAAGATCGAGCGGTTGTTGATCTTCGCCTTCAGGCCGAGGCCGGTGCGGATCGCCTGGCGAACGCATTCCTCGTTGATCACCGGCAGCATGCCGGGCATCGCCGCATCGACGAGCGAGACGTTGGCGTTCGGCGCATTGCCGAACACGGTCGCAGCGCCCGAAAAGAGCTTGGAATTGCTGGTGACCTGGGCGTGCACCTCCATGCCGATGATCACCTCCCAGTCGCCGGTGGCGCCGGGGATGAAGCGTTTCGGATCGGGGGTGCGGACGTCGACGATGGTCATGTGCAAGCTCTTGGAAGATCGCTTCGGAATGGCTGATTTTCGAACTGTGTCGGTAGACCATATGGGCAGGCGGCGCAAGGCTTTCACCCTTCCAGCCTCGGCCCGGACTACAGCGCCCCCAGCAAAACCTCGAGCAAGGCGTTAACCGGCATCGGCTATGCGTCGAGGGATGAGCGCCCTGTCGATTGCCTTCGTTCTTGTTTCGATCAACGTCCTGACGTTTCTTGCCTTCTGGCGGGACAAGCAGGCGGCCCGCGCCGGAGAGTGGCGGGTTCGCGAGAGCACGCTTCTCGGCCTTGCGGTCATCGGCGGCAGCCTCGGGGCGATCACCGCCCAGCGGCTTCTGCGCCACAAGACGCGCAAGGAACCGTTCCGGACGGCATTGCCGGCGCTCCTCGCCCTCCATCTCGCCCTTGGCATCGTCCTGGTCGCAGTGCCGGATCCTGCAGTGAGCCTGCTTCGGTCGCTCGGGCGTTGACGGCGGCAGCGCCATTTCCTAGAAATCGAGCCGTCCTATCGGAGCCTTTATGTTCTCTTCGTCTGAGTCCCGCTGAGGGCCCTGCCCGCAAACATCGCTTGCGCGCACGGGCCAGAAAAACGTTTCAGCCCCGCCGACCTTCGTCCGGCGGCAACGTTTTTTCGCGTTCTCTCGAACGCCTCTCGGACTTCAACGACCATGGACATTTCACGCGCCGAACAGCGCATTCTCCACCTGCTCGCCCAGGGCGGCAGGATCGAACTCGAACGGGACGAAACCCGGACCATCCTCAACGTCCACTGCATCACGCGCGACGGTTGGCGCGCCGGCGGCCTGGACCTGGACCTGTTCCGCAAGCTGAAGCGTCGCAAATGCATCGCCTCGCAAGGCGGAAGGCCGTACCGCATCACCCATCGCGGGCTGGTGCTGGTGCGCTCGCAGCTCGACAATCGCTGACAACGGCATGCGCGGCCCCGGTCGCGCATGCCTGCCGGCGCGGCGTCGTCCGGAAGGCTCAGAAGCCGCCCGGCCCGTAGCCGATCGGCGTGTCCTCCACCAGCTGCCGTCGCAGGCCGACCGATTCCACGTTCCTGTCGAGCTTCGGCGAATAGGCGACGGACAGCCAGCTGACCGCGTAGTCCCGCTTGCGGAAGAAGGCGAGTGCCGCCGCATTGCGCGCATGCGTCTGGAGCGTTGCCGCCTCGTGGTCGGCTCCCCGCATCTCGTCCTCGACGGCGGCAAGCAGGGCCGTGCCGATCCCCCGGCGCTGCATCGACGGATCGACCCAGAGGTCGGTGATCTCCTCGTCGAGCTTCTCGCGCGCCGCCCAGCCGGCGATGCGCCCGCCGTCCTCGGCGACGATGACCTTGACCCAGTTCGCCGACAGGAACTGCAGGAACGCCAGGCGCGCATTGTCGCGCAGCGCGTTCAGGTCGGCGACCCCCGTCACCGCCTGCTCCCAGGCCCGCATGCCGATCTCGGCCAATGCGGGGACGTCGTCGCCATGTGCATATCGAATGGTCGTCATCAGGAATGCCCCTCAGCCCAAGGGGCATACAACCATCCGAATCACTATTTGGCGAGAGCCAGTTACCACCACTTCTGCGGCGAGAACCGGCCGGCGGCCTTCTCGATGACGTGGGCGGTCTTGAACAGCGTCTCCTCCTCGAAGGGCTTGCCGATCAGCTGCAGGCCGAGCGGCAGGCCCTTGTGGTCGAGGCCGGCCGGGACGGCGATGCCCGGCAGGCCCGCCATGTTCACCGTCACCGTGAAGATGTCGTTCAGGTACATCTTGACCGGATCGGACGCGAGGTCCTCGTCGGCGATGCCGAA
Organism: Mycoplana sp. MJR14; assembly: GCF_029210525.1. Lineage (NCBI taxonomy): Bacteria > Pseudomonadati > Pseudomonadota > Alphaproteobacteria > Hyphomicrobiales > Rhizobiaceae > Mycoplana > Mycoplana sp. MJR14. Next base: position 47,815 of record NZ_JARGEO010000010.1, on the reverse strand, counting down.
GGCGGACGACGGGGTCGCCGGCGTCAGGATCGCATCGACGCCGGCGTCGAAGGCGAGCTCGAAATCGCGCTTGATCAGCGTGCGGACCTTCTGCGCCTGCAGGTAGTAGGCATCGTAGTAGCCGGCCGAAAGCACGTAGGTGCCGATCATGATGCGGCGCTTGACCTCCTTGCCGAAACCGGCGGCGCGGGTCTTCTCGTACATGTCGACGATGTCCTTGCCGTCGACGCGCAGGCCGTAGCGGACGCCGTCGTAGCGGGCGAGGTTCGAGGACGCCTCGGCCGGCGCCACGATGTAATAGGCCGGCAGCGCGTATTTCGTGTGCGGCAGGGTGATGTCGACGATCTCGGCGCCGGCGTCCTTCAGCCAGGCGATGCCCTGCTGCCACAGCGCCTCGATCTCTTCGGGCATGCCGTCGACGCGGTATTCCTTCGGAATGCCGATCTTCATGCCCCTGACCGACTGGCCGATGGCCTTCTCGTAGTCCGGCACCGGCAGGTCGACGGAGGTGGTGTCCTTGGCGTCGACGGAGGCCATCGACTTCAGGAGGATCGCCGCGTCGCGGACGTCGCGGGCGATCGGGCCGGCCTGGTCGAGCGAGGAAGCGAAGGCGACGACGCCCCAGCGCGAGCAGCGGCCGTAGGTCGGCTTGATGCCGACGGTGCCGGTGAAGGCGGCCGGCTGGCGGATCGAGCCGCCGGTGTCGGTGGCGGTGGCGCCGGCGCAGAGGAAGGCGGCGACGGCGGCGGCCGAGCCGCCCGAGGAGCCGCCCGGCACGAGGTCGAGGTTGGAGCCCTTGGCGCGCCAGGGGTTCTTGACCGGACCGTAGTAGGAGGTCTCGTTCGACGAGCCCATCGCGAACTCGTCCATGTTCAGCTTGCCGAGCATGACGGCACCGTCGTTCCAGAGGTTCTGGGTGACGGTCGATTCGTACTTCGGCTTGAAGCCGTCGAGGATGTGGCTGCAGGCCTGGGTGTGGACGTCGCGGGTGCCGAACAGGTCCTTGATGCCGAGCGGGATACCCTCCAGCGCGCCGGCCTTGCCCTCGGCGATGCGGGCGTCCGAGGCCCTGGCCATCTCGCGCGCCTTCTCCGGCGTCACCGCGACGTAGGCGTTCAGCGTGCCGTTGGCGGCATCGATCGCCGACAGATAGGCCTCCGTCAGCTCGACGGCGGTGATCTCCTTGGCGCCGAGCTTCTCGCGGGCTTCGGCAATGGTCAGGCGGGTCAGGTCGGTCATGGCTCTATCTTTTTCGGGTCACGCAGCGCTGGAGGCACGTCCAAGCTGCTTCTGGTAGAATATCGAATAGGGGCTTTCCGGATAGTCGAGCACCGGGCCGCAGCGGGAGAAGCCGGCCTTCTCGTAGATCGCCCAGGCGGCGGGATGGCGGTCGCCGGTCTCGAGCACGAGGTGCGAAAGCCCGTCCGTTTCGGCGGCGGCGACGATCTCGGCCAGGATGGCCCGGCCGACGCCCCTGCCCTGCCATTGCGGCCGGGTGAACATCCGCTTGACCTCGCCGGTCCCGGCGGTATGCCGCTTCAGCGCACCGCAGCCGATCGCGGCACCGCCCTCGTCACGGGCGATCCAGACGGTGACGCCCGCCTCGGCCATCTGCTCCACCGTCAGGTGGTAGCAGGCCTCAGGCGGCGACAGCGTCAGCAGAACCGCGTTCAGTTCTGCGATGAGCGCACGCACCTCGTCCTGCAGCGGGCTTTCGACGGCGATCGTGAAGGCCAAGGGCTTACTCCACGACCTTGGGCACGAGGAAGAAGTTGCGGTCGGAGACCGGCGCATTGGCGACCACGTCTTCGGCTTTGTTGCCGTCGGTGACCGCGTCGTCGCGCTCCTTCATGGCCATCGGCATCACCGAGGTCATCGGCTCGACGCCGGTGACGTCGACCTCGCCCAGTTGCTCGACGAAGCCGAGGATGCCGTTCAGTTCGCCCATCATGCGCTGGGCTTCCTCTTCGCTGACCGCGATACGGGCAAGGTGGGCCACCCGCTTGACGGTGGCAAGATCGACAGACATCGGCATACTCCGGTCGGAAATTTTCCTCCCGCTATAATGAGAGTGCCCCGGCTGCGCAACGGGGGAATGTGCGCAGCCGGCCCGGGCGACACCCCTACCGCGAAACCAGTTCGCCGACCTTCGGCACCTCGACCTTGGTCTTGGCGCCGTCCATCCCGCTCACGAAGGTGTCGGCCGTCTGGTCGATGATCGGGAAGGTGCCATAGTGGCAGGGCAGGACGGTGCCGAACTTGAAGTAGCGCTGGCAGGCAAGGGCCGCCACCGCGCCGCCCATGGTGAAGCGGTCGCCGATCGGCACCAGCCCGATCTCCGGGTCGTGCAGTTCGTGCACCAGCGCCATGTCGGAAAAGATGTCGGTGTCGCCCATGTGGTAGAGCGTCGGCTCGTCCTCGAAATGCAGCACCAGGCCGTTGGCGCTGCCGAGCGAATGGGAGACGCCGTCCTCGGTGATCTGCGCCGACGAATGCAGCGCGTTGACGAAGGTGGTCGAGAAGCCGTCGAAATGCACGGTGCCGCCGGTGTTGCCCATCTCGAGCTTCTTGACGCCCTTGGTGCTCAGCCAGGCAGCGAGGTCGGCGTTCGCGAGCACGGTGGCGCCGGTTTCCCTGGCGATCGCGACGGTGTCGCCGACATGATCGCCGTGGCCGTGGGTCAGGAGGATGTGCGTCAGGCCGGCGGTCGCCTCCTTGCGCTTCGTCGTGTCGAAGGACGGGTTTCCGGTGAAGAACGGATCGATCAGGATCTTGGCCTTGCCCGTCTCGATCCGAAACGCGGCGTGGCCGAGCCAGGTGATCTTCATGATATTCTCCCGTTGTACTTCCGCCAGCAAATGGCATAGAGCATGGCACGCATTTCTGCAGCTCGGATGATTGGAATCCCGCTTTGGCAGCGGAGACGGACCGTACCGATGGCGGGGCGCTCGGCGATCCCGGAAACCGGCCCGGAAAACTCGCCTGGTTCCAGCATTATCCAAGCTTCCCGATGGAGACAAGCATGACACCCGATGACGACGACTATATCTATGACGAAGCAACCGGCGATTGGCGCCCGGCTTCCGAGGTGGCGGCAGCGGCCGCCGCGAGCCAGCCCGTCGCGCGCGATTCGGCCGGCAACCTGCTCGCTGACGGCGACAGCGTCACCCTCGTCAAGGACCTGAAGGTCAAGGGGACGAACACGACGCTGAAGCAGGGCACGGTCATCCGGTCGATCCGCCTCACCGACAACCCGGAGGAAATCGACTGCCGCCACGAGACGATCAAGGGCCTGGTGCTGCGCACCGAATTCGTCCGCAAACGGTGAGCGCATCCGCATGGCGACGGTGACGATCGAAGAACTCGCGGCGCTGCTCGAGCCCGGCCAGCCGATCGCCGGCCTCGATCTCGGCACGAAGACGATCGGCCTGTCGGTCTCCGACCTCGGACGGCGACTGGCCACGCCGCGGCCGGTCTTGAAGCGGGTCAAGCTCGGGATCGACGCGGAGGCGCTGCTGGCATTTGCGGAGAAGGAGCGGATCGCCGCCTTCGTGATCGGCCTGCCGATGAACATGGACGGCAGCGCGGGACCGCGGGTGCAGGCCACGCGCGCCTTCGTGCGCTCAATGAGCGAGAGGACCGACATTCCGTTCGTCTACTGGGACGAGCGGCTGTCGACGGTCGCGGCCGAGAGGACGCTGATCGAAATGGACGTATCGCGGAAGAAGCGGGCGGAGCGGATCGATTCCGCCGCCGCCTCCTTCATCCTTCAAGGCGCGTTGGACAGGCTCTCGGCGCTCGCAAGATCCTGAGCCGGCGCACCCTCGCCCGCGTCGCGCCGGCGCTGCCACCAGGCTGCGATGCGCTTTCGCTTGCGGAAGGCAATGATGGCGAAGACGAACAGGCTGTCGACGACGATGGCGCGGGCCACGAGCGGCGGGATGGTCTCGGGCGGCATGCCCAGCACGTGGCCGTAGACGCGGAACACCAGGTCGTGGGCGTCGCGGGTGAGCATGAAGATGCCGAAGCTCATGTCGTAGTAGGACAGGCCATACCAGCTGCCGAGCAGCGCGATCGGGCCGGCCCAGAGGATCAGGAACCACTTCATGCCGTTCTCTCCTCGCCGACGACGACGCCACCGAATTCCAGGCCGAGCTCGCGGACGGCCACCAGCGCCAGCAGCACGGCGGCCGGCACGGCAATGTCCAGCGCGAGCGCTGCGAAGAAGGCCGTCATGGCCGCAATCAGGATCGATTTCGGCATCGCGCCGTCCCCGATGGTTAACGAAACATTAATGGAAGCACCTTCCATCGATCGCTTCGGACACGCAACGTAAACCCCCGGTTAAGGTTAATTTCCACACCGACCCGCCTGCCCGCCGCGGCGACGGCCGCCCTTGCGAAAGGACCGCCGCCGACAAAAACAACCTTCAGGATTGCCGTTTGTTCCCGGTCGTGAAATGAGGGACCGGTCCCCTCGCATACCGGCCCTCCCATGCTCGTCGTCTTCGAAAGTATCCTCCCCGTCTTCCTGCTGGTCATCCTCGGCACCGTGCTCAAGCGCTGGCGGAAAATCGACGACGGCCTTTGGGTGGGGCTGGAGCAGCTCGGCTTCTACGTCCTGTTTCCCGCGCTGCTGTTCTCCACCCTCGCGCAGGCCGATTTCGCCGGCATGGAAGCGGGCACGCTCGCCATCGCCTCCATCGGCTCGGTGACGCTGATGTCGGCGGCGATCCTTCTCGCCTGGCCGCTCTTCCGCAAGGCCGGCGTCTCCGCCGCGTCCTTCACCACCGTCTTCCAGACCTCGACGCGCTGGAACGGCTTCATGGCGCTCGCCACCGCCGGCAAGCTCTATGGCCAGGAGGGGATCGGGATGCTGGCGCTGATCATGACGCTGATCATCATCCCCATCAATCTCTACAATATCGGCATCCTCGTCTGGTTCGGCGGCGGCGCGCGCGACGTGCGCGTCTTCCTGACGAAGGTGCTGACCAATCCGCTCGTCCTGGCGTCGGCGCTGGGTGCGGTCTTCAACCTTCTCGGCATTTCCCTCTATGCGCCGGTGATGGAGACAATCGATCTGGTGGCGGAGGCGTCGCTGAGCCTCGGCCTGATCATGGTCGGCGCGGGCCTGCGCGTCGCCGATGCCCTGCGGCCCACCGGCGTGGCGCTGCTGTCGGTCGCGCTGAAGCTGTTTGCGATGCCGCTCGTGATGGTGAGCGCGGCCTGGCTGCTCGGGATCGAGGGCAACGCGCTGCTCGTCGTCGCGCTCGGCGCCAGCGTGCCGACGGCGATGAACGGCTATCTTCTGGCCAAGCAGATGGGCGGCGACGCGCCGCTCTACGCCTCCGTCGCCACGCTGCAGACGGCGGCCTCGTTCCTGACAATCCCGCTGGTGCTGACGCTGGCCGCCTACGCCGCCGGGTAGAGCAGGTCGACGATGTAAGCCGAATCGAAGCGGGAATCGAGCATGCCGTAGGTCGAACGCCAACCGGCGGCCAGGCGCGTCTCGACGAAGGCGTCGGCGATGCGCCCTGCCCCGATCCGGTTGAGCTCGGCGGCGGCGGCCGAAAGCGCCAGCTGCTCGACCAGCATGCGGGCGGCGCCCTCGTCGCGCTCGCAGAGCGAGGTCGCCGCACGCAGCACCTCGACCGTCTTGCGTCCCGACGGACCGAGATCGCGGGCGATGCCGGCGAAGACGGATTCGAACAGGTCCTTGCCGCGCGACAGAACGCGCAGCACATCCAGCGCCATCACGTTGCCGGAGCCTTCCCAGATCGCGTTGACCGGCGCCTCGCGGTAGTGGCGGGCGATCGGGCGCTCCTCGACATAGCCGCTGCCGCCGATGCACTCCATCGCCTCGTAGATCAGCGCCGGCGCGATCTTGCAGCACCAGTATTTCGTCACCGGCGTCATCACCCGGGCATAGGCGGCCTCGTCGCCGCTGACCGGGGCGCGGTCGAAGGCCTCGGCGAGCCGGAGCGACAGCGCGGTCGCCGCTGCGACGTCGAGCGCCATGTCGGCGAGCACGCGCGTCATGATCGGCTGGTCGACGAGGTTCTTGCCGAAGACCTTGCGCCCGCGGGCATGGTGCACGGCTTCCGCGAGCGAGGCGCGCATGATGCCGCTGGAGGCCAGCGCGCAGTCGAGCCGGGTCAGCGTCACCATGTCGAGGATGGTGCGGATGCCGGCGTCCGGGGCACCGAGCAGGAAGCCGAAGGTGTCGTTGAACTCGACCTCGGAGGAGGCGTTGGAACGGTTGCCGATCTTGTCCTTCAACCGCTGGAAACGCAGGCCGTTGGCGGTGCCGTCCTCCAGCAGGCGCGGCACGAGGAAGCAGCCGATGCCGTCGCGGGTCTGCGCCAGCATGACGAAGGCATCGCTCATCGGCGCCGACATGAACCACTTGTGGCCGCTGAGACGGTAGATGCCCTCGCCCACCCGCTCGGCGGTCGAGGTGTTGGCGCGCACGTCGGTGCCGCCCTGCTTCTCGGTCATGCCCATGCCGATGGTGACGGCGCTCTTCTGCATGGCCGGGCGGTTGGTGCTGTCGTACTTGCGCGACAGGATCCGGCCGGCCCACTCGCGCTGCACGACCGGCGAAGCGGAGATGGCCGCGACCGAGGCGCTCGTCATCGTCAGCGGGCAGAGATGGCCGCTTTCGAGCTGTGCGGTCAGGTAGAAGCGGACGGCGCGCGCCTTGTGCGCCCTGCCCTTCTCGTCGGGAAGGTTCTCCCAGATCGACGAATGCAGGCCGGTGGTCATCGAGCGCCGCATCAGCGCGTGCCAGGCGGGGTGGAAATCGACCACGTCGAGGCGCTCGCCGCGCGGGCCGTGGGTGCGCAACTGCGGCGGCGATTCGTTGGCCATCCGCGCCAGTTCCTGCGCCTCGGGCGCGGTGACGTGGCGGCCGAGCGCGTCGAATTCGTCGCGCAGCCCCTTCGGCAGCGATGCCGTGCCGTCGACGAGCAGCGGATCGGACCGATAGGCGTTGATGCCCGTCCACAGCCGCGGCTGGTTCAGGTCTGCAAGGGTTTGTTCGGTCCGGGTCATCTGAGTCATGCAGGCGTTCTATCCTAACTGCGCGTGCCGCGAAACGGGGACGCAACCGCCTTACCCCGAAAGAATGCTTGATAAGAAGCGCCATCGGCCGGCCTGCGCGCACGGCCGCCTTGCCGCATCGTGGCATAGCCTCTATAGACCCCGCGTATTCACGACATCGAGGCGACCCATATGGATTCCTTTCCGCATCGCCACCTGCTCGGCATCAAGGGATTGACCGAGCCGGAAATCAACTTCCTGCTCGACAAGGCGGACGCGGCCGTCGATATCAGCCGGCAGCGGGAAAAGAAGACCTCCACCCTCAGGGGCCTCACCCAGATCAACCTCTTCTTCGAGGCCTCGACGCGGACGCAGTCCTCCTTCGAGCTCGCCGGCAAGCGCCTCGGCGCGGACGTGATGAACATGTCGGTCGGCAATTCCTCGGTGAAGAAGGGCGAGACGCTGATCGACACGGCTATGACGCTGAACGCCATGCACCCGGACGTGCTGGTGGTCCGCCACTCCTCCGCCGGCGCCGCCGCGCTCTTGGCGCAGAAGGTCTCCTGCTCGGTCGTCAATGCCGGCGACGGGCAGCACGAGCACCCGACCCAGGCGCTTCTCGACGCGCTGACGATCCGCCGCGCCAAAGGCAAGCTCTCGCGCATCATCGTCGCCATCTGCGGCGACGTTCTGCATTCGCGCGTCGCCCGCTCCAACATCCTGCTCTTGAACGCCATGGGCGCGCGCGTCCGCGTCGTGGCGCCTGCGACGCTGCTGCCGAACGGCATCGCCCAGATGGGGGCGGAGGTCTACCATTCCATGGAGGAAGGCCTGAAGGACGCGGACGTGGTGATGATGCTCAGGCTCCAGCGCGAGCGCATGTCGGGCGCCTTCGTTCCGTCGGTGCGCGAATATTTCCGCTACTTCGGGCTCGACGCTGAGAAACTGAAGGCGGCCAAGGAGGATGCGCTCGTCATGCATCCCGGACCGATGAACCGCGGCGTCGAGATCGCGTCGGAGATCGCCGACGGCCCGCAGAGCGTGATCGAGCAGCAGGTGGAAATGGGCGTCGCCGTCCGCATGGCGGTGATGGAATCCCTCCTCGTCTCGCAGAACCAAGGACCGCGCGCATGACCCGGCCGACCGTCATCAAGAATGTCCGCATCATCGATCCCTCCCGGGATATGGACGAGACCGGCACGATCGTCGTCAAGGACGGCCGGATCGCGGCCGCCGGCAAGGCAGCGCAGAACCAGGGCGCGCCGGACGGGGCGGAGATCGTCGACGGCGCGGGCCTCGTCGCCGCGCCCGGGCTCGTCGATGCCCGGGTGTTCGTCGGGGAACCGGGCGCCGAGCACCGCGAGACGCTCGAATCCGCCTCGCGGGCGGCCGCCAGCGGCGGCATCACCACCTTCATCATGATGCCCGACACCGATCCGGTGATCGACGACATCGCGCTCGTCGAATACGTGCTGAAGACGGCGCGCGACAAGGCACTGGTTCACGTCCATCCGGCCGCCGCCCTGACCAAGGGACTGGCCGGCAGCGAGATGACGGAGTTCGGGCTGCTGCGGGAAGCCGGCGCCGTCGCCTTCACCAACGGCCGCCATGCGATCCACGACGCGCAGGTGCTGCGCCGGGCAATGACCTATGCCCGCGAATTCGGCGCGGTGATCGCGCTCGAGACGCGCGACGAGCACCTGGGTGCCGGCGGGGTGATGAACGAGGGGCTGCTGGCAAGCTGGCTCGGCCTATCGGGCACGCCGCGCGAGGCGGAGGTGATCCCGCTGGAGCGCGACCTGCGACTCGCCACGCTGACGCGCGCCGCCTATCATGCCGCGCAGATCTCTGTCCCGGAATCGGCGGAAGCGATCCGGGTCGCCCGCGGCCGCGGCGCCAACGTCACCTGCGGCATCTCGATCAACCACCTGACGCTCAACGAGAACGACATCGGCGAATACCGCACCTTCTTCAAGCTCTCGCCGCCCCTGCGCGGCGAGGACGACCGCAAGGCGATGGTGCAGGCGCTCGCCGACGGCACGATCGACATCATCGTGTCCTCGCACGACCCGCAGGACGTCGACACCAAGCGGCTGCCCTTCGGGGAGGCCGCCGACGGCGCGATCGGGCTGGAGACGATGCTGGCTGCAGCCCTTCGCCTGCACCACAGCGGCGAGGTCGGGCTGACGCGCCTCATCGATGCGATGTCGACGCGTCCCGCCAAGATCTTCGGGCTCGACGCCGGTTCGCTCAGGGCGGGTGCGGTTGCCGACATCGTGCTGATCGACATCGACGAGCCGTGGCTTGCGACCAAGGACTGCTTCTTGTCGCGCTCCAAGAACACGCCGTTCGAGGATGCCCGCTTTACCGGGCGCGCGGTTCAAACCTATGTTGCGGGCAAGCGCGTCTATTCGGGGCGGTAGCGCCGGGCGCGGACGGCGGGCAACGGCTGCTCGTCCGCCCTGCGGGACTGATAGGGCCTGGCCCCTCATCCGGCCTGCGGCCACCTTCTCCCCGTGAGCGGGGAGAAGGGACATGCTGCTTCGGCGCGGTGGCGCGCCGTGAGCCAAGGGGCCTTCTCCCCGCCTGCGGGGAGAAGGGGGCGGCAGCCGGATGAGGGGCATGCCGTCATCGCAGGGAAGCACGTTCATTCGGCAATCTCGGGGGAGATTCAAAAGTGCCTGACATCCTGACCTGGCAGCTGGGACCGCTGCCGACGCTTCTGAGCCTTGCCTTCGGCTACCTTCTCGGCTCGATCCCCTTCGGCCTGATCCTGACCCGGATGGCGGGGCTCGGCGACGTGCGACAGATCGGCTCCGGCAATATCGGCGCCACCAACGTGCTGCGCACCGGCAACAAGAAGCTGGCGGCGGCCACCTTGCTCCTGGATGCGCTGAAGGGGACGGCGGCGGCGGCGATCGCGTCGCGATGGGGGCTGGAAGCCGGCATCGCCGCAGGCTTTGCCGCCTTCCTCGGCCACCTCTTTCCGGTCTGGCTCGGCTTCAAGGGCGGCAAGGGCGTCGCCACCTATCTCGGCGTGCTCCTCGGGCTCGTGCCGATCGTGCTGGCCGTGTTCGCCGCCATCTGGCTCGCCGTCGCCTTCATCAGCCGCTACTCCTCGCTTGCCGCCCTGGTTGCAATGCTCGTCGTTCCGGTTGTATTATGGTTTCTGGGGAACGAAGAGGTTGCACTGCTGTTCGCCGTCATGAGCGCGATCTCGTGGTGGAAGCACCGCGCCAACATCGCGCGCCTGATCAACGGCACCGAAAGCAGGATCGGCAGCAAGGGCTAGGACGAGAGGGCGCATGTCCGAGGGCGCAGGCAGGCAGGGAATTGCGCTTTCGGAGAAACAGCGGATCGCCTGGCTCAGGCTGATCCGCAGCGACAATGTCGGCCCCGTCACCTTCCGCGACCTGATCAATCATTTCGGCACGGCCGAGGCGGCGCTCGAGATGCTGCCGGAACTCTCCCGCCGCGGCGGCGCCGTCCGGACGATCCGGATCGCCAGCCGCGCCGATGCCGAGCGCGAGCTCGACCTGGCGGAACGGCACGGCGCGGCCTTCGTCGGCATCGGCGAGCCGGACTATCCGGCGCTGCTCCGCCAGATCGACGGCGCCCCGCCGCTTGTTGCGATCAAGGGCAACCGGAAGATTGCCGGGGACGTCGCCGTCGGCATCGTCGGCTCCCGCAACGCGTCGATCGCGGGGGCGAAATTCGCCGGCATGCTGGCAAGGGATCTCGGCGCGGCCGGCTATGCCGTGGTCTCGGGCCTCGCCCGCGGGATCGATACGGCCGCCCATCGCGCGAGCCTTGCCACCGGAACGATCGCCGCGATGGCAGGCGGCCTCGACCAGCCCTATCCGCCCGAGAACATCGGCCTCCTGGACGAGATCACCGCCGGCAACGGCCTCGCCGTCAGCGAGATGCCGTTCGGCTGGGAGCCCAGGGCGCGCGACTTTCCGCGGCGCAACCGGCTGATCGCCGGCATCGGGCTCGGGCTCGTGGTCGTCGAGGCCGCCAGCCGTTCCGGCTCGCTGATCACCGCGCGCAATGCCGCCGATTTCGGCCGCCTCGTCTTCGCCGTTCCGGGCTCGCCGCTGGATCCCCGCGCGCACGGGACGAACGGTCTCCTGAAGGACGGGGCGATCGTCACCACCGGGGTCGCCGATATCCTGGAGGCGCTGGCGCCGATGCGCGAGCCGGACCTGTTTGCCGGCCCGTCCGGCGCCGACGAGCCGCAGCGGGAGGCGATCGCCCTGCCGCCGAGCGACGGCGATCGCGGCCGCATCGCCTCCGCGCTCGGCCCCACCCCGGTGGAGATCGACGAGATCATCCGCCACACCGAGCTGCCGGCTGCGACCGTCTACCTCGTGCTTCTAGAACTGGATCTTGCCGGCCGTCTTCACCGTCACCCCGGCGGCCTTGTCTCGATCGCCGCCGATTGAGAGCGGCCGCAGTCCGGCCTGGATGTCGCCCGCCTCGACATAGGCCATCTCGATCAGATAGCGCAGCATCTCCGCGCCCTCCATGTTGGCGACGGCGCGCAGCTCGCCGAGCATCTGGCGGATATAGGCCACGTTCTCCTGCGTCCGTCCGGTGGGAGGGGCCGGAATGATCGGTTTGGTATTCATTTGCACATCCTGTCCGAATACCGCTGCGCAGACAGACGTCATCGCCGCAGCCTTCACTCCCGGAAGACGATACAACCTTTATTTTAAATTGCAACACAAGCTAGAACCCTCTTAGGTTGTACCCATCGAACGCCAGTTATTTTGCGCCCTCCTCTTGACCGGGACGTTTTCCCTGTTCATTTCGAGGGCCAAGACAACGCCGGCGCGTATCGCAGAACAGAAGGGCCATCCCGCCGGGACCGGCCCCCGGCACAGAGAACGACGATGAATGTTGTAGTGGTGGAATCGCCTGCCAAGGCCAAGACAATCAACAAGTATCTGGGTTCGGGCTACAAGGTGCTTGCCTCGTTCGGCCATGTGCGCGACCTGCCTGCCAAGGACGGCTCGGTGCTTCCCGACCAGGACTTCGAGATGTCTTGGGAGGTCGACGGCGCCTCGGCCAAGCGGATGAAGGACATTGCGGATGCGGTGAAATCCTCCGACGGCCTGATTCTGGCGACCGACCCGGATCGCGAGGGCGAGGCGATCTCCTGGCACGTGCTGGACCTTCTGAAGAAGAAGAAGGTGCTCGGCGACAAGCCGGTCAAGCGCGTCGTCTTCAACGCCATCACCAAGTCTGCGGTGCTGGATGCGATGAAGGCGCCGCGCGACATCGATATCGCGCTGGTCGACGCCTATCTCGCCCGCCGCGCGCTCGACTATCTCGTCGGCTTCAACCTGTCGCCGGTGCTCTGGCGCAAGCTGCCGGGCGCACGCTCGGCCGGCCGCGTGCAGTCAGTGGCGCTCAGGCTCGTCTGCGACCGCGAGGCCGAGATCGAGCGCTTCGTCTCGGAAGAATACTGGAACCTCTCGGCGCTGCTGAAGACGCCGCGCGGCGACGAATTCGAGGCCAAGCTCGTCTCGGCGGACGGCAAGCGCCTGCAGGCGCGCTCGGTCGGCAACGCCGAGGAGGCGAACCGCCTCAAGGACCTGCTGGAAGGTGCGGCCTATCGCGTGGAAAGCGTCGAGGCCAAGCCCACCAAGCGCAACCCGGCCCCGCCCTTCACCACCTCGACGCTGCAGCAGGCCGCCTCCTCCAAGCTCGGCTTCTCGGCGTCGCGCACCATGCAGGTGGCGCAGCGGCTCTACGAGGGCATCGACATCGGCGGCGAGACCGTCGGCCTCATCACCTACATGCGTACCGACGGCGTGCAGATGGCGCCCGAGGCGATCGACGCCGCCCGCCGGGCGATCGGTAGCCAGTTCGGCGACCGCTACCTGCCGGAGAAGGCGCGCTTCTATTCCACCAAGGCCAAGAACGCCCAGGAGGCGCACGAGGCGATCCGCCCGACCGACTTCAACCGCGTGCCCGACCAGGTCCGCCGGGCCCTCGATCCCGACCAGGCCCGCCTCTACGACCTGATCTGGAAGCGGGCGATCGCCAGCCAGATGGCATCCGCCGAGATCGAACGCACCACCGTCGAGATCGACGCCGACAATGGCGGCAAGCATGCCGGCCTGCGCGCCACGGGCTCGGTCATCCGCTTCGACGGTTTCATCGCCGCCTACACCGACCAGAAGGAGGACGGCGAGCCGTCCGACGACGGCGACGAGGACGGCCGCCTGCCGGAGATCAACGCGCGCGAGGCCCTCGCCAAGCAGAAGATCAACGCCAGCCAGCACTTCACCGAGCCGCCGCCGCGCTACTCGGAAGCCTCGCTGATCAAGAAGATGGAAGAGCTCGGCATCGGCCGCCCCTCCACCTATGCTGCGACGCTGAAGACGCTGGAGGACCGCGAATACATCGTCATCGACAAGCGCAAGCTGATGCCCGAGGCCAAGGGCCGGCTGGTGACGGCCTTCCTGGAGAGCTTCTTCACCCGCTACGTCGAATACGACTTCACCGCTTCGCTGGAAGAAAAGCTCGACCAGATCTCGGCCGGCGAACTCAACTGGAAGGACGTGCTGCGCGACTTCTGGAAGGACTTCATCGCCCAGATCGACGACACCAAGGAACTGCGCGTCACCAACGTGCTCGATGCGCTGAACGAGATCCTCGCCCCCCTCGCCTTTCCGAAGCGCGAGGACGGCGGCGATCCGCGCGCCTGCCCCTCCTGCGGCACCGGCAAGCTGTCCCTGAAGCTCGGCCGCGGCAGCGGCGCCTTCATCGGCTGCTCCAACTATCCCGAATGCCGCTACACCCGGCCGTTCGGCGCGGAGGCGGCCAATGGCGAGGGCCAGGTCTCCAGCGAGCCGCAGGCGCTCGGCAAGGACCCGCACACCGGCGAGGAGATCACCCTGCGCTCGGGCCGCTTCGGCCCCTACGTCCAGCGCGGCGACGGCAAGGACGCCAAGCGCTCCAGCCTGCCCAAGGGCTGGGCGCCGGCCGGCATCGACCACGAGAAGGCGGTGGCGCTGCTGTCCTTGCCGCGCGATATCGGCGCGCATCCCGAGACGGGGAAGATGATCTCGTCCGGCCTCGGCCGCTACGGGCCGTTCGTGCTGCATGACGGCACCTATGCCAATCTGGAGAGCATCGAGGACGTGTTCTCGATCGGCCTCAACCGCGCCGTCTCGGTGCTCGCCGACAAGCAGACGAAGGGCGGCGGCCGCGCCCGCGGCGGCACGCCTGCGGCGCTGAAGACGCTCGGCGACCATCCCGACGGCGGGCCGATCACCGTCCGCGACGGCCGCTACGGCCCCTATGTCAACTGGGGCAAGGTCAACGCGACGCTGCCGAAGGGCAAGGACGCGCAGGCCGTCACGCTCGAGGAGGCGCTGGTGCTGATCGCTGAGAAGGCCGGCAAGGGCGGCGGCACGAAGGGCAAGGCGAAGGCCGCCAGGACGACGAAGACCGCGGTCGCCAAGGCGGACGGCGAAAAGACCGCCAAGGCCAAGGCACCGAAGAAGGCGACCGGAACCAAGGCCAAGCCCGCCGCGAAATCGGCCGCAAAGAGCAAGAAAGCAAGCGAATGACGCATGACCCGCGCGACCGGTCGAGGCAGAGCAAGCGTCCCGGACGGGCGGGCCGCGACCTGCCGCCGGGCGCGGAGATTCCGCTGATCCACGGCGAGATCCCGCCGCGCGAGGTGCTGCTGCGCTTCATCGCCGAACATCCCGACAAGGCGTCCAAGCGCGAGATCTCCAAGGAGTTCGGGCTGAAGGGCGAAAAGCGGGTCGAGCTGAAGCAGATCCTGAAGAGCTTCGAGGAAGAGGGCCTGCTGGAGAAGCGGCGCAAGTCGCTCGTGCGTCCGGGCGCCCTGCCCCCCGTCGCCGTCCTCGACATCACCACCCGCGACGTCACCGGCGATCTCATCGGCCGGCCGGCCGAATGGCTGGACGATCTCGGTGTGGCGCCGGCCGTGACGATCCGTCAGCCGAGTGTCGGCAAGTCGGCCGGCAAGGCGCCGGTCGCGGGCCTCGGCGACCGGGTGCTGGCGAAGATCTTCCCGGCCAAGGACCGTGGCGGCCCGGCCTATACGGCCCGCGTCATCAAGATCCTCGACAAGCGCAAGAATGCCGGCATGGGCGTGTTCCGCGCCCTGCCGGACGGCGGCGGGCGGATCATGCCGATCGACAAGCGCGGCGAGGAACTCGCCGTCGACAGCGACTTCACCGCGAACGCCAAGGACGGCGACCTGGTGGAGATCGACGTGCTGCGGATCGGCCGCTACGGCCTGCCGCGCGCGCAGATCAAGGCGGTGATCGGTTCGGTCGCTTCGGAAAAAGCGATCTCGATGATCGCGATCCACGCGCACGGCATTCCCTACATCTTTCCCGACAGCGTCCTGAAGGAGGCCGCGGCCGCAGGCCCGGCGACGATGGCGCACCGCGAGGACTGGCGCGACCTGCCGCTGATCACCATCGACCCGGCCGATGCCAAGGACCACGACGACGCGGTCTATGCGGAGGCGGACACCGCGCCGGAAAACCCCGGCGGCGTGATCGTCACCGTGGCGATCGCCGACGTCAGCTACTATGTCCGGCCCGGTTCCGCGCTCGACCGCGAGGCGCTGAAGCGCGGCAACTCGGTCTATTTCCCCGACCGCGTCGTGCCGATGCTGCCGGAGCGGATCTCCAACGACCTCTGCTCGCTGAAGGAAGGCGTCGACCGGCCGGCGCTCGCCGTGCGCATGGTATTCTCGAAGGAAGGCCGCAAGGCGAGCCACACCTTCCACCGCATCATGATGAAGAGTGCGGCCAAGCTCTCCTACCAGCAGGCGCAGGCCGCCATCGACGGCGCACCGGACGACAAGACCGGCCCCATCTTAGAGACGATCCTGAAGCCGCTGTGGCATGCCTACCGCGTGCTGACGGTCGGCCGCGACCGCCGCCAGCCGCTCGAACTCGACATGCCCGAGCGCAAGATCCTGCTGAAGGAGGACGGCACCGTCGACCGGGTCGTCGTGCCGCCGCGGCTCGATGCGCACAAGCTGATCGAGGAGATGATGATCCAGGCGAACGTCGCCGCCGCCGAGACGCTGGAGAAGCGGCAGCAGTCGCTGATCTACCGTGTGCACGACGCCCCCTCGCTCGCCAAGCAGGAGACGCTGCGCGAGTTTCTCGGCACGCTCGACATCGCGCTGGTACGCGGCGGCAACATGCGCGCCAACCATTTCAACGGCATCCTGAAGAAGGCCGAGGACAAGCCGTTCCAGCAGATGGTCAACGAGATGGTGCTGCGCTCGCAGAGCCAGGCGATCTACAGCCCGGAGAACATCGGCCACTTCGGCCTGAACCTGATGAAGTACGCCCACTTCACCTCGCCGATCCGCCGCTATGCCGACCTGATCGTGCACCGGGCGCTGGTGGCCTCGCTGAAGCTCGGCGAAGGCGGCATCACCATGGACGAGGAGGCAGCCCTCGACGACATCGCCGCCGAGATCTCCACCTTCGAGCGCCGCGCCATGGCGGCCGAGCGCGACACGGTGGACCGGCTGATCGCCCATCATCTCGCCGGCCGGATCGGCGAGGAGTTCCTGGGACGCGTCTCGGGCGTCACCAAGGCCGGCCTCTTCATCGTATTGCCCGCCTATGGCGCCGACGGCTTCGTCCCCATCTCCACGCTCGGACGCGACTACTATATCTACGACGAGGCGCACCAGGCGCTCTCGGGCGAGAAGACCGGGCTCGGCTACCGGCTCGGCGACGAGGTGCAGGTGAGGCTCGCCGAGGCCGTGCCGCTGGCAGGCGCCCTGCGCTTCGAGATGCTGAGCGAGGGGCGCAAGATGCCGACGGGCGTGCGCTCCTTCCACAAGGCCGGCCGGCGCGACCGGGCGGGATCGCGGCGGCAGCCGGGAACGCGGCCGCCCCGAGGCCGGCGCTAGGACCGGACGGCTGGCCGTGAAGCAAGAGTTGTGACGATGCAGGCGACATTCGAACAGAAGCGCAAGGGAGCGGCCCCAGCCCATCCGGAGGACCGGCCGGCGGCCCGCTCCATCCGCCGCGGCCTTCTCGGCCGCTGCCCCGCCTGCGGCGAAGGCCGGCTGTTTGCGTCCTTCCTCAAGCCGGTCGATGCCTGTTCGGTCTGCGGCGAGGAAATGCACCATCATCGCGCCGACGACCTGCCGCCCTACCTGGTCATCACCATCGTCGGTCACCTGGTGCTCGGCGGCTACATGATGACGGACCTCATCCTGCCGTTCAGCACCTGGATGCACCTGGCGATCTGGGTGCCGCTGACGCTGATCGGCGCGCTGGCGCTGATGCAGCCGGTCAAGGGCGGCGTCATCGGACTGCAATGGGCGCTGCGGATGCACGGTTTCGGCGGACAGGCGGAGGCGCCGGAGGACGAGCTGCCGCAGCGCGACGCCGGCGCATGAGCGGGCCGAGCCCGCTGCGGCCGGTGGATGCGGCGTCGGTGATCCTCATCGACCGGTCGGACGACCGTTTCCGCGTCCTCGTCGGCAAGCGCAGCAGCCGGCATGTGTTCATGCCCGACGTCTACGTCTTCCCCGGCGGGCGGCGCGATCCGCTAGATTCGCGCATGCCGGTCCATGCCCCGTTCCATCCCGCAGCCTTCGAGCGGCTCAAGCAGCGAACGCCGGTGCGCACGGTTCCGGCAACGCTGCGCGGCCTCGGCGTCGCGGCCCTGCGGGAACTGCGCGAAGAGGCCGGCGTCACCGTCGGAAGCGCGGTGGACGGCGCGCCTGCCGGCAGCCATCTCTTTCATCCCGACCTCTCCCGGCTGCGCTTCGTCGCCCGCGCGATCACCCCGCCCGGACAGGTCCGTCGCTTCGACACCCGCTTTTTCGCCCTATTTACCGACGATGCGGAGATCGACCCGCAAACGGTGCACGACAGCCCCGAGCTTTCGGACCTGCGGTGGATTGACATCTTCCAGACATTGAAAGTCGATATGCCCGCGATCACGATCTCCGTTCTTGAAGAACTGAAGACTTCCCTCCAGCAAGATCCGTCCCTGCCGTTCGGCGGGCAGGCGGCCTTCTTCATGCACCGTCGTGGCACATTCGTCCGGGACCTATTGTAGAGCGATGGAATCACGCATGTCAGATCCCAAGTCCGGGACCTCTTCCACGCCCGACAGCATCCACTGGCGCTCGCTGATCGCCGCCATGGCCTCGATCGCCGCCGTCGGCATCGCCATCGGTCTCGGCCTGCCGCTGCTCAGCATCATCATGGAGAAGCGCGGCATCCCGACCACGCTGATCGGCCTGAATTCGGCGATGGCCGGCGTCGCCGCCATGGTCTGTGCCCCGTTCACGGCGCGGCTGGCGCACAAATACAGCACCTCGACCGTCATGGTCGCCGCCATCGTGCTCGCCGCGGCCAGTTCGCTCGGCTTCTACTACATCCAGAACTTCTGGCTCTGGTTTCCCCTGCGCATCGTCTTCCACGGGGCGACGACGATGGTGTTCATCCTCTCCGAGTTCTGGATCAATGCCGCCGCCCCGCCGCGACGGCGGGGGCTCGTGCTCGGCATCTATGCGACGGTGCTGGCGCTCGGCTTCGCCAACGGGCCGCTGCTGTTCTCGCTGCTCGGCAGCGAGGGTCCGGTTCCTTTCGCGGTCGGCGCCTTCGTCATCCTGCTCGCGGCCGTGCCGATCCTGATCGCCCGCAACGAGAGCCCGGACATCGACGAAAAGCCGGAAATGCATTTCATGCGCTACATCCTGCTCGTGCCAACGGCGACGGCGGCCGTCTTCGTCTTCGGCGCGGTCCAGGTCGGCGGGCTGTCGCTGTTTCCCGTCTATGCCACCCGCGCCGGCTTCAGCGAATCGCAGGCAGCGCTGCTGCTCACCGTGATGGGCGTCGGCAACTTCCTGTTCCAGATCCCGCTCGGGCTCCTGTCCGACCACATGAGGGACCGGCGCAGGCTGCTGTCGATCATGGCGCTGATCGGCATGGTCGGCGCCGCCTCCCTGCCGCTTCTGTCGCAGAACTGGCTCCTGATGGCGGTGGTGCTGCTCTTCTGGGGCGGCTGCGTCTCCGGGCTCTACACGGTCGGGCTCAGCCATCTCGGATCCCGGCTGACCGGGGCGGACCTTGCAGCCGCCAACGCCGCCTTCATCTTCTGCTATGCGGTCGGCACGGTCGCGGGCCCGCAGGTCGTGGGCGTCGCCATCGACGTTGCCGGCGACGACGGCTTTGCCTGGTCGATCGCCTTCTTCTTCGGGCTCTATGTCGCCCTTTCCCTCGCCCGCATGGTGTTCCGGCCAAAACGGGCTTGACTTTTCAGGCGCGATTTGTAGTTTCCGCGCACAATTGAAGTTCCAATGCCGTGGAACCGGACAGGTCGTCCACGGCTTCGTTTTTGTAAAGGCAGGACGACCATGGCCAAGGCTACCACCATCAAGATCAAGCTGCTGTCGACGGCCGACACCGGCTTCTTCTACGTCACGACGAAGAACAGCCGTACGATGACGGAAAAGATGACCAAGACGAAGTACGACCCGGTCGCGCGCAAGCACGTCGAGTTCAAGGAAACGAAGATCAAGTAATCCTTGACACTTCGGCCTCTCTGAAGGGCGCATCGCTCCGGCGGCGCGCCTTTTTTATGTGCCGTGATTCTGCAGGCCCGGCGTGGGAGCTTGCGGCGGACGAATCATCGGATGCACGGAGAACCCTGAAACGCGAAACGCCGCTCCGTATTTCGGAAGCGGCGTTGATCGGGGGCCGGCTGGGGAAGACCACGGCACGAGGATTCCGTTTACGTCGTCACCAGCCGGCCAACCCCACGACCCAGGAGATGCGGCGGACCTAGCATCATGGGGTAACTTGCGGCGAATTCTCGCTCGCCTTTCTTTAAAGATCGCGCGGAATTGGAAAAAAATCAATGAAATCTTGCGCGCTGCCGCTACTGTGCGAGCCGCGAAGGTTAATTCGTTCATCCCCACCTGAGGTCATCAGGCGAAGAAAACGCTATTTGCAGCATCGGTTATCGTGCGCCCCCATCACCAACCCTCAGGTGCACGTCGTCTTCCGAGTAAGACCTGACGTTAGGTGAGCCCCAATCACCACATCATCAGAAGACATTGAATACATTATCAAACCCAAACTGTAATATAAATCGTCAAAAGTAGCCTATCCGCCACTATTTTTACGCTTCTCCGAGCCCTTCAAACCGCCACGACTTGCCATTCCTCAGCCGTTGCAGAAATTGACGCTGTGTCATTTTTCACTCAAATGAGGGGTACAAAATCTGTGGATAAATGCATTCGGCAGACCAACTGTGTCGCCACCGCCACGATTCGTCCCGCGTCGGGACGGAAAAATTCCGGCGCTCGCGGAACGTCTCGATCCCGTACGGCGCCGGCGCCGGTCCGACAGGGATAGTAGGACGCGCCTCCGCTCGAGGCGAGCGGAAGGCAGCGATGAAAGGCAAGACAAAAGTGATGGGGCGGTGAGGTGCGTCGCCGCCGATCAGGCGGCCGCAAGCGCCGAACCCGTCGATATCGCGGATCGGGCAGCCCGCTTCAGGCTGCGGCTGCGACGACGCGGTTGCGGCCGGCGCGCTTGGCCTCGTAGAGGGCGTTGTCCGCCCGCTTCAGAAGCGTCTCGGGGGCGTCTCCCTGCGGCAGCAGCGAGGCGATGCCGATCGAAGCCGTGACCTGCAGCGGCACGCCGCCGTCGGACAGCCGGAAAGGTTCCTGCTCGATCGTCATCCGCAGTCGCTCGGCAACCGCAGCAGCCGTTTCCGCCGACGTGTCGGGCATCACGAGAACGAATTCCTCACCGCCATAGCGGCAGGCGAGATCGGCGCCGCGCACCGCGGTGCGAAGCCGGCTGGCGAATTCGCGCAGGACCACGTCGCCGACGTCGTGGCCATAGGTATCGTTGATCAGCTTGAAGCGGTCGATGTCGGTCATGCAGATCGACATCTGCCGCCCCCGGGCCAGGGAACGATCGATCAGAAGCTTGAGATGGCTGTCGAGATAGCGCCGGTTGTGGAGCCCCGTCAGGCCGTCGGTGACGGCGAGCTCGATCGTCTGCCGGACGCTGGCGCGCAGGCGGTCGTTGTAGCGCTTGCGCCGGATCTGGGTGAGGCTTCGCGCGAGAAGCTCGTTGGCGTCGACCGGCCGCATGAGATAGTCGGTCACGCCGAGATCGAGCGCACGCACGATCATGTCGTCGTCGCCCTGCTCGGCGATCAGCAGGATCGGCAGGAACCGCGTGCGCTCCAGCGAACGGAGCTGCGAGCACAGCCGAAGCGGATCGTAATCGCTGAAATTCGCATTGACGATGACAAGCTCGAACGGGTTCTCGGCGGCGTCGAACAGCGCCGCCTGCGGATCCGACATGCAGGAGACCTCCGCGATCGGCTTCAGCGCGCGGACGATCCGCTCCTGCGAGCTGGCGCGGCCATCGACGAGCAGGACGGAGCCCGGCTCGTCGCCGATCGCGCCGGCAAGCCCCGTCTCCATCCCGATCGCCTCGGCCGTCGCGGCGCGCACGCGCAACTCGTCGGTCAAGGTCTTCAACCGAACAAGGCTCTTGACGCGCGACATCAGCTGCAGGTCGTTGACCGGCTTGGTGAGGAAATCGTCGGCGCCGGCCTTCAGCCCCCTCACCCGGTCGGACGGCTGGTCGAGTGCGGTGACCATCACGACCGGAATATGTGCGGTGCGCGGATTTTCCTTCAGCCGCTCGCAGACCTCGAAACCGTCTATCCCCGGCATCATGACGTCGAGGAGGATCAGGTCCACCTGCGTCCGCTCGCAGATCGCCAGCGCATCGTAGCCGTTGTCCGCCGTCAGAACGTCGAAGTACTCCGCCAGAAGACGCGCTTCCAGGAGCTTCACGTTCGCGGGGATATCGTCAACGACGAGGATGCGCGCGGTCATCGATCGGATTTCAACCTCATGCGTCGCCCAGGTAGGTCTTGATGGTCTCGATGAATTTCGGAACCGAGATCGGCTTGGACACATAGGCCTCGCAGCCGCCCTGGCGGATACGTTCCTCGTCGCCCTTCATCGCAAAGGCGGTGACGGCGATGACCGGGATGACGTGCAGTTCGTCGTCCTCCTTCAGCCACTTCGTCACCTCCAGCCCCGAGACTTCCGGCAGCTGAATGTCCATCAGGATGAGGTCCGGGCGGTAGCGACGCGCAAGATCCAGCGCCTCCATGCCGTTGCGGGTCTGGATCGTGCTGTAGCCCGAGGCCTCGATGAGGTCACGGAAGAGCTTCATGTTCAGCTCGTTGTCCTCGACTATCATCACCTGCTTCGGCATCACGTGTCCCTGCCCCTCGCTCCAGCCTTGCAACACCTCGGGAGATATATAAGTTGCCGCAGTACCGACTTCACCCAGCGCGATCTTCGCGACAGTAGCGGCATTTGGTTGACTAAAAGGTAACTTTTCCGGGAAATTGCCATGCAAAGCCAAAAAGATACATCGGCCCAGGAGGCCGAAACCACGGCAATCGCCGTGCTTGCCTGGCTTGCGGGCGAGCCGGAACTGTTGTCCCGTTTTCTGTCGCTCACCGGCGTCGACCCGGCCGGGCTGCGCGAGGCAGCCGGCAACCGCGGCTTCCTCGCCGGCCTGCTCGACTTCCTGATGGGCCACGAGCCGACGCTGATCGCCTTCTGCGAGGCGACGAACCGCAAGCCCGAGCAGGTGGTGCGCGCGCACGCGCTGATGTCGGGTGCCGGCAGCGGGGCCGACTGGCCGTGAAGACCGGGGCCGACATCGTCCCGCTCGATCACGTGCACCTGTCGGACCGGCCGCTCGTCGTCTGCGACGTCGACGAGGTGGTGCTCGAGTATCTGACCCCGCTCGACGCCTTCCTGCGCTCGCGCGGCCACGAACTGCTGCCCCGCTCCTTCCGCCTGACCGGCAACATCATCGACCGCGTCACCGGAGAGGCGGTGCTGGAGGCGGCGGTCAAGGCGCTGCAGGAGGAGTTCTTCGCCACGCAGGACCAGTGGCAGACGCCCGCGGCGCTGGCGGTGGAGACGCTTGGCGCGCTCGGCAGGGACGCCGACGTCGTCTTCCTGACGGCGATGCCGCCGCGTCATGCCGAGGTCCGGCGCCGGCTGCTCGACCGGCACGGGCTCGATTTTCCGATGGTGGCGACGGAGGCGGCGAAGGGCCCCGTCGTGCAGGCGCTGCATCGCGGGCGTTCGCTGCCGCTCGCCTTCATCGACGACATCCACTCCAACCACCATTCGGTGCGCGAAAGCGTGCCCGAGGCGCTGCTCGTGCGGCTGATGGCCAACCAGGCCTTTCTGGCGCTGGCGCCGGATCCGGGGGGATTCATCGTGACGGCGAGCGACTGGCGCGATGCCGAACGCCGGATCCGCGCCCATTTTGCCGCCTGTGCCGGCCGATGACGGGCCTGCGCCATGCCGGCGGGCCGGATCTGCAACAGCATCGATTGCGGCGCGGGTTCCCATGCGCTCCTCACTGGCCTGGCTTGAGAGTCGCAAGCTTACGGGCTAATGTGCGAATGTTCAATATTTGTTCTCAAGATGCAGCCAGACGAAGCGCGCCATCCGGGTTTCTGCCGCGATTGCCTGACGGGGCAGCCGTCGGGCAATCGCCGCTGCAAGCATTGCGGCAGCCCGCGCCTCCTCTACCATGACGAGCTCTACCGGCTGACGCTCGCCCATATCGATTGCGACGCCTTCTACGCCTCGGTCGAAAAGCGCGACAACCCCGAGCTCGCCGACAAGCCCGTCATCATCGGCGGCGGCAAGCGCGGCGTCGTCTCCACCGCCTGCTATATCGCCCGCATCCATGGGGTGCGCTCGGCCATGCCGATGTTCAAGGCGCTGGAGGCCTGTCCGCAGGCCATCGTCATCAAGCCGGACATGGAAAAGTACGTCCGCGTCGGCCGCCAGATCCGCACGATGATGCAGGAGCTGACGCCGCTCGTTCAGCCGCTGTCGATCGACGAGGCCTTTCTCGAGCTCAAGGGGACCGAGCGCCTCCATCACGATCCGCCGGCGCGCGTGCTCGCCCGGTTTGCACGGCGCATCGAACAGGAGATCGGCATCACCATTTCGGTCGGCCTCTCCTATTGCAAGTTCCTCGCCAAGGTCGCCTCCGACCTCCAGAAGCCGCGCGGCTTCTCCGTCATCGGCCAGGCGGAAGCGCTGGAGTTCCTGCGGACGAAACCCGTGCGGCTGATCTGGGGCGTCGGCAAGGCCTTCGCAGAGACGCTGGAGCGCGACGGCATCCGCGAGATCGGCCAGTTGCAGACGATGGAGGAGACCGAGCTGATGCGGCGCTACGGCGTCATGGGCAAGCGGCTCTACAATCTGTCGCGCGGGCAGGACGACCGGGAAGTCCACCTGAACGACGCGGCCAAGAGCGTCTCCTCCGAGACGACCTTCTTCGACGACATCGCCGCCTATGACGACCTCGTCACGCATTTGCGCCGGCTCAGCGAGCAGGTGGCCGCAAGGCTGCGCAAGGCGGAGATCGCCGGGCAGACGGTGGTGCTGAAGCTCAAGACCGCCGATTTCAAGAGCCGCACCCGCAACCGCAAGCTTGAGGACCCGACCATGCTGGCCGACCGGATCTTCCGGATCGGCATGGAGCTTCTGAAGAAGGAAGCGGACGGGACGAAGTTCCGCCTGATCGGCATCGGAGTCACAGACCTGTGCGACCCGCAGCGCGCCGACCCGCCCGATCTCGTCGACCCGCAGGCCAGCCGCCGCGCCGCAGCCGAGGCCGCGATCAACACGCTGCGCGACAAGTTCGGCAAGAAGAGCGTCGAGACCGGCTACACTTTCGGCAAGGACCGCCGGTAGCCGCCCGATGCGCCGTTGCCTGCGCGAGGATGCGGGCGCGGGACCCGGACGGGTACGCGCCATTGCCGGCCGGCGGCCCGCCATAAAAGGTTCCTTAAAATCGAGGGCGTATCCTCCACAGCTTCCCGAGTATTGCGTCAAGGAAGGGAAACATGCTTTTGCGCCTCGCAGCCGGGTTCGGCATCCTCGCCCTCGCCTCGACCACGGCGCTCGCCGGAACGATCGAGGGGCCGCTCCAGATCATCGTCTCCAGGGACCAGCAGACGCTGAAGGTCTATGACGGCGACACCGTGGTCGCGAGCTCCAACGTCTCCAGCGGCAAGGAGGGCCACACGACGCCGACCGGCATCTTCTCGATCCTGGAGAAGAAGCGCATGCACCACTCCAACATCTACGACGAGGCGCCGATGCCGTTCATGCAGCGGCTGACCTGGTCCGGGATCGCCCTGCATGCCTCCAGCCACGTGCCGGCCTATCCCGCCTCGCACGGCTGCGTGCGCATGCCGGACGACTTCGCCCGGATGCTCTACCGCCTGACCCGTCGCGGCGGCCACGTGCTGATCACCGGCGGCGACGTGGCACCGCACGTCGTGGAGCACCCCGCCCTCTTCCAGCCGGAAGGCGCCGAACCGGACGCCCAGCTTCTCTCCGAAGCCGCCCTGCGCCCGGCCATTCCGCATCCGTCGGACGGCGCAGTCGAGGTCGCCATGAGCATCCCGCAACCGCCTGTCGCAAGACCCGCCATCCAGCGGCCGGCGGGCGATCCGGTCCGCATCCTGGTCACCCGGGCGACGGCGCGCGACCGGTTGAGGGACCTGCAGACGGTGCTCGGCGAACTCGGTTTTGACGCCGGCGTTGCCGATGGCGTGGCCGGCGCGCAGACCACGCTGGCGATCAAGGCCTTCCAGAGCGCCGAGGGGATGCCGGCCGACGGGGCCGTGACGCCGGCGCTGGTCGAGGCTGCTTTCCGCAAGGCCGGACGCGCGCTGCCTGCCAACGGGAGGCTCTCCGTGCGCAAGGACTTCGAGACGGTGCTGGAGGCGCCGGTGACGATCCGCGACGAGACCGTCGAACTCGGCACGCATTTCCTGCTCGCGCGCACCGCGGACAGCGGCAGCGCGCTGGCGTGGTTCGCCGTGACGATGGACAACGCGCTTTCCGACCCGACGCGCCGGCGTCTCGGCATCGCCGAACCTGGCGCCTTCACGGCAAGTCCGGCCGATCCCGTCAAGGCGGCGCTCGACCGCATCGACATTCCCGACGACGCCCGCCGGAGGATCGCGGCCCTCGTCGGCGACGGCGCGTCGCTGACGATCACCGACACCGGCACCGAGGGCGAGACCGGCAAGGGCACCGACTTCATCACGCTCACCCGCCCGGGCGCCTACGGCTTCAATTCCTCGACGGCCCGCTGGAAGAAGGAGTCCTCGATCGTCGTGGTCGAGTAGGTGGCCGGCCAGCCAGCCCGGCTCGGCGAATTGTGGTGCGGGCGCGAAGACAAGGGCGCGCCGCACCGGCTCAGGCCTTGGGATGGTTCGGCGCGAACTCGGCGACGAGCTCGTGGCTTTCGCCCGGATAGGTCAGCCGGACATGGGTGACATAGGCGCCGCCGCTCCAGGTGCGCCGTTCGATGACGAGGCAGGCGGCACCCGCCGGAATCAGCAAGAGGTCCGCGACGCGCCGGTCGGCCGAAACGGCGCGGATGCGGTGCTCGGCAGCGCTCCACGGCACCTGGCTCAGCAGCCACTGGCCGGGCGGGACCTGTTCGAACCCCTCGGCAGCCGCCTCCGGCACCGCCTGGAGGCTGATCAAGCGTTCCTCCAGGCAGAAGGGGCGCGCGCCGGCGTGATGGACGGCGACGAGGTCGACAAGCTTCGCGCCGGCGGCAAGGTCCAGCAGCTTGCGCTCGGCCGCCCGCGCGGCGCGCTCCGACCGGGCCAGACGCTGATACCGGTAAGGCAACCCCAGCGAGCGCACCTCAGCCTCGATGTCATGGATCTCCAGCACCGCCGACTGCGCATGCGGGCGGGTGACGAAGCTGCCCGACTTGCGCCGGCGCTCGATCAGGCCGCGCTTGACGAGTTCGGTCAGGGCCTTGTTGACGGTCATCCGCGAGCAGCCGTATTGCGCCGTCAGCTCGTGCTCGAAGGGGATTCGGTATCCCGGCGGCCATTCGCCGGACATGATCCGGCCCTCGACGTCCTCCAGGATGCGCCGATGCAGCGACGGCTCCTTGGCCGCCAGCGCGGGATCGGTGGTGTTGTCCATGCCCCTGTTCCATCCGCCTGTTGTCTGCGCGCAGCGTCTTGGAAGATCGGCACCGTGCGCGAGACCATCTTCTGAAGCATCACGATTCTGGGCTTTCCTGCAACCACGGCCGACGTTGTCGCCGCTGCCGGCGGGCTGCCGTCGCGTCAGGCCGCAAGCGCCCGCATGGCTTCTGCGAACCGCGCCGCCGTCGCCTCGCGTGCGGCATGGCGCCCGTTCTCGACCAGTTTGCGCCCGGCGACCCAGACCGTATCGGGCGCGACACCGGCCGAAAACACCCAGGCATCCAGCAGTCGGTCGCCGGAGACGGGGATATCGTGCCGCGGGCGGAGACTGACAAAATCGGCCGGCGCACCGGCTGCGATCCCCGTCTCCACCCCGAGCGCCGCCGCGCCGCCCGCCATCGCCCCGTCGAACAGGGCGCGGCCGGTGGAGCCGCCGGGGGCCGCGATCATGTTGCGGCCGCGATGCAGCAGCCGCTGGGAGTATTCGAGCTGGCGCAGTTCGTCGCCGAGGCCGATCAGCACGTTCGAATCCGAGCCGATGCCGAAGCGGCCGCCGCCGGCGAGGAACCGGATCGCGGCGAACGTGCCGTCGCCGAGATTGGCCTCGGTGATCGGGCACAGGCCCGCGACCGCGCCCGAAGCCGCCATCGCGTCGGTCTCGGCATCGGTCATGTGGGTCGCATGGATGAGGCACCAGCGACCGTCGACCGGCGCGTTCTCCAGCAGCCATTCGACCGGACGGCGGCCCGACCAGGCGATGCAGTCCTCCACCTCCTTCACCTGCTCGGCGATGTGGATGTGGATCGGCGCGTCGCCTGCGAGCGCCACGACCGCCGCCAGCTCTTCCGGGGTGACGGCCCGCAGGCTGTGCGGCGCCACGCCGGTGACGCCGCCCGGCAGCGCCGCAGTCAGCTCCCGGCAGCGGGCCAGGAGACGCGCATAGCCGTCGCGGTCGTTGATGAACCGGCGCTGCCCCTCCCCGGGTGCGCTGCCGCCGAAGCCGGCATGGGCATAGAAGACCGGCAGCAGGGTCAGGCCGATGCCGGTCGTGCGCGCGGCCGCGGCGATGCGCGCCGCCAGCTCGCCGATGTCGGCATAGGGCCGGCCGTCGGCGTCGTGATGGAGGTAGTGGAACTCGCCGACGCGGGTGAAGCCGGCTTCCAGCATCTCGACATAGAGCTGGGCTGCGACCGCCTCCACCTGCTCCGGGTTCATCGACAGCGCGAAGCGGTACATCACCGTGCGCCAGCTCCAGAAGCTGTCGCTGCCGGGTCCGCGCAGCTCGGCGAGCCCGGCCATCCCGCGCTGGAAGGCGTGGCTGTGGAGGTTGGCCATGCCCGGCACGATCGCGCCGTGACGCTCGTCGCCGGGGGCCGCCGCCACGCCGGTCTCGACTGTGGCGATGCGGCCATCCTTCAGCGTCATGCGAACGTCGCTGGCCCAGCCTTCGGGCAACAGCGCCTGGCCGGCAAAGATTGCTGTCATGGCGTGATCCTCCTCGTGGGGCACAAAATCGGTCTTGCGTGAGCTTCAATATGTATATACATTATCCATCAACAAGGGAAGAGCGAAACGATGTCCACGGCCATATCACAGATGACCTCAGGCAGCGGCGACGACACGGCAAGGCTGTGGCGCAACGCGCGGCTGGCATCCTTCTCGCCGGCCCTTCCGGGCATCGGCGTCATCGAGGATGCGGCCATTGCCGTGCGCGACGGTTTGATCGCCTATGCCGGTCCGGAATCGGAGCTGCCGGCCGCCCTCGGCAAGACCGAGACGATCGATTGCGAGGGGCGCTGGATCACGCCCGGCCTGATCGACTGCCACACCCATCTCGTCCATGCCGGCACCCGCGCCAACGAGTTCGAGATGCGCCTTCAAGGCGCGAGCTACGAGGAGATCGCGCGCGCCGGCGGCGGCATCGTCTCCTCCGTGCGGGCGCTGCGGGCGGCCAGCGAAGACGATCTGGTGGCGGAGACGCTGCCGCGGCTCGATGCGCTCATCGGCGAAGGCGTCACCACGGTCGAGATCAAGTCGGGCTACGGTCTCGATCGCGACAACGAGATGAAGGCGCTGCGCGCAGCCCGACGCCTGGGCGAGCTGCGTGACGTCACCGTGCGCACGACCTTCCTCGGCGCGCACGCGCTGCCGCCGGAGATGAACGGCGACAAGGCCGGCTATATCGAGAAGGTCGTCGCCGACATGCTGCCGGCCGTCGCCGCGGCCGGGCTCGCGGATGCCGTCGACGGCTTCTGCGAAGGCATCGCCTTTTCGCCGGCCGAGATCGCGCGCGTGTTCGACGCGGCCAGGCGCCTCGGCCTGCCGGTCAAGCTGCATGCGGACCAGCTCTCCAATCTCGCCGGCGCAGCGCTCGCCGCGTCCTACGGGGCACTGTCGGCCGACCACCTGGAATACACCGACGCCGACGGCGCAAGGGCCATGGCGCAGGCGGGCACGGTCGCGGTGATCCTGCCCGGCGCCTATTACTTCATCCGCGAGACGAAGAAGCCGCCGGTCGCGCTCTTCCGCGAACACGGCGTCCGGATGGCGGTCGCCACCGACAATAATCCCGGCACCTCGCCGCTGACCTCGCTGCTTCTGACCATGAACATGGCGGCGACGCTGTTCGGCATGACGGTGGAGGAATGCCTGGCCGGGACGACGCGCGAGGCCGCGCGTGCGCTGGGGCTGCTTGACGAGATCGGGACGCTGGAGGCCGGCAAGCGGGCCGACTTCGCGCTCTGGGACATCGGCCAGCCGGCCGAACTCGTCTACCGCATGGGCTTCAAGCCGCTGCACCGGCGCGTCTACCGCGGCCGCTGACATCGAATGGCGGCCCGCCGCCACATCGGAGAAAACGCAATGACCATCATCCTGCATCCGGGCTCCGTGCCGCTCAAGGATCTCGAGACCATCTACTGGACGGGCGAGCCCGCCCGCCTCGATCCCGCCTTCGACGCGGGAATCGAGAAGGCCGCCGCGCGGATCGCCGAGATCGCCGCCGGCAACGCGCCGGTCTACGGCATCAACACCGGCTTCGGCAAACTCGCCTCGATCAAGATCGACGCCGCCGACGTCGCGACGCTGCAGCGGAACCTGATCCTGTCGCATTGCTGCGGCGTCGGCGCGCCGCTGCCGGAAAACATCGTCCGCCTGATCATGGCGCTGAAGCTCGTCTCGCTCGGCCGCGGCGCCTCGGGCGTACGCCTGGAAATCGTCCGCCTGATCGAGGCGATGCAGGAAAAGGGCGTGATCCCGCTCATTCCGGAAAAGGGATCCGTCGGCGCCTCCGGCGATCTGGCGCCGCTGGCGCACATGGCGGCGGTGATGATGGGCCACGGCGAGGCCTATTTCGACGGCCGGCGCATGGCCGGCGCAGATGCGCTTTCAGCTGCAGGCCTCGTGCCTGTCAGGCTTGCGGCCAAGGAGGGACTGGCGCTGATCAACGGCACCCAGGCGTCCACGGCGCTGGCGCTCGCCGGCCTTTTCCGCGCCCACCGCGCCTCGCAGGCGGCGCTGATCACCGGCGCGATGTCGACGGACGCGGCGATGGGCTCGTCCGCGCCGTTCCACCCCGACATCCATACCCTGCGCGGCCATCGCGGCCAGATCGATACCGCCGCTGCCCTGCGCGCGCTGCTGGAGGGCTCGCCGATCCGCCAGAGCCACATCGACAATGACGAGCGCGTGCAGGACCCCTACTGCATCCGCTGCCAGCCGCAGGTCGACGGCGCCTGCCTCGACCTCCTGCGCTCGGTCGCCCGCACGCTGGAGATCGAGGCCAATGCGGTGACCGACAACCCGCTGGTGCTGTCGGACAATTCCGTCGTCTCCGGCGGCAACTTCCACGCCGAGCCGGTCGCGTTCGCCGCCGACCAGATCGCGCTCGCCGTCTGCGAGATCGGCGCGATCTCCCAGCGCCGCATCGCGCTTCTCGTCGACCCCGCCCTCTCCTACGGCCTGCCGGCGTTCCTGGCGAAGAAGCCCGGGCTGAATTCCGGCCTGATGATCGCCGAGGTGACGTCGGCGGCGCTGATGAGCGAGAACAAGCAGCTCTCGCATCCCGCCTCGGTCGATTCCACGCCCACCTCGGCGAACCAGGAAGACCACGTCTCCATGGCCTGCCACGGCGCCCGCCGCCTGCTGCAGATGACGGAGAACCTGTTTGCGATCATCGGCATCGAGGCGATCACGGCAGCGCAGGGCGTGGAGTTCCGCGCACCGCTCGCCACGAGCCGGGAATTGCAGAAGGCGATCGACACGCTGCGGACCGCGGTGCCGACGCTGGACGAGGATCGCTACATGGCGACCGACCTGGCGGCCGCGGGTGAGCTGGTGAAGACCGGGGCACTGAACGCATCGGTTTCCGCCGGCATCCTGCCGGCGCTGGAGGGGTGAGATGGTGAGGATGTGGCTACCCGGGGGGGCTCTCGGCATGACGACCTCCGCCTTCGAAATCCGCCGGGGCGCCTCGCCGGTCATCCTGGCCTTTCCCCACACCGGCACCGATGTCCCGGCTGCGATCTGGGAGCGGCTCAACGACAACGGCCGCAGGCTCGCCGATACGGACTGGCACATCCATCGCCTCTATGACGGCCTGCTGGCCGACGCCACGACCGTGCGGGCGACCTTCCACCGTTACGTCATCGACGCGAACCGCGATCCGGCGGGAACGAGCCTCTATCCCGGCCAGAACACGACCGGGCTGGTGCCGGAGACCGACTTCGACGGCCAGGCGATCTGGAGGGACGGCGAAGGCCCGACGGGCGGGGACATCGCGGCGCGGCTGCGGGACTTCCATGCCCCCTATCATGCGGCCCTTGCCGCGGAGATCGCGCGGGTGAAGGCCATCCACGGCATCGCCGTGCTCTACGATTGCCATTCGATCCGGTCACACATCCCCTTCCTGTTCGAGGGCCGGCTGCCGGACTTCAACATCGGCACCGACATGGGCCGGACCTGCGCGCCGGCGATCGAGGCGGCAGTGGTCGAAATCGCAGCCCGTGCGGACAATTACAGCAGCGTCCTCAACGGCCGCTTCAAGGGCGGCTGGACGACAAGGCACTACGGGAAGCCGGAGACGGGCGTCCATGCGATCCAGATGGAGCTGGCCCAGTCGACCCATCTTGCGACGGAAACGCCGCCCTTCGCCTACGACACGACCAAGGCGGAACGGCTTCGCGGCCATCTCGAAACCATTCTCAGGCGGATCGAACGGATCGCGCCCGAACTCAAACACTAAGCCGGAGGACCCCATGACCAATCCCCGCCACAACATTCGCGACGTGCGCGCCCCGCAGCGCAACGAACTCAACGCCAAGAGCTGGATGACCGAGGCGCCGCTGCGCATGCTGATGAACAACCTCGACCCGAACGTGGCGGAAAACCCGCACGAACTGGTCGTCTACGGCGGCATCGGCCGGGCGGCGCGCACCTGGGACGATTTCGACCGGATCGTCGCCACACTGAAGGACCTGAACGAGGACGAGACCCTGCTCGTCCAGTCCGGCAAGCCGGTCGGCGTCTTCCGCACCCACAAGGATGCACCGCGCGTGCTGATCGCCAATTCCAACCTCGTGCCGCACTGGGCGACCTGGGACCATTTCAACGAGCTGGATAAGAAGGGCCTTGCCATGTAC
Organism: Mycoplana sp. MJR14; assembly: GCF_029210525.1. Classification (NCBI taxonomy): domain Bacteria; kingdom Pseudomonadati; phylum Pseudomonadota; class Alphaproteobacteria; order Hyphomicrobiales; family Rhizobiaceae; genus Mycoplana; species Mycoplana sp. MJR14. The sequence continues at coordinate 15,036 of NZ_JARGEO010000010.1, read as the reverse complement.
GGCCAGATGACGGCCGGCTCGTGGATCTATATCGGCACCCAGGGCATCGTGCAGGGCACCTACGAGACCTTCGTCGAGGCCGGCCGGCAGCACTATGGCGGCAATCTCAAGGGCAAGTGGATACTGACCGGCGGCCTCGGCGGCATGGGCGGCGCCCAGCCGCTCGCCGCCGTCATGGCCGGCGCCTGCTGCCTCGCCGTCGAATGCGACGAGACCCGCATCGATTTCCGCCTGCGCACCCGCTACGTCGACGAAAAGGCCACAACGCTCGACGAGGCGCTGGCGATGATCGACCGCTGGACGAAGGCCGGTGAAGCCAAATCCGTCGGCCTGCTCGGCAACGCCGCGGAGATCTTCCCGGAACTGGTGCGCCGCATGAAGGCCGGCGGCCCGCGCCCGGACATCGTCACCGACCAGACGTCCGCGCATGATCCCCTGAACGGCTACCTGCCGATCGGCTGGAGCGTGGCGGAGGCGAAAGCCAGGCGCGAAAGCGATCCGAAGGCGGTCGAGGCTGCGGCCCGCGCGTCGATGAAGACCCATGTCGAGGCGATGGTCGCCTTCTGGGACGCCGGCGTGCCCACCCTCGACTACGGCAACAACATCCGCCAGGTCGCCAAGGACGAGGGCCTCGACAACGCCTTTGCCTTCCCCGGCTTCGTGCCGGCCTATATCCGGCCGCTGTTCTGCCGCGGCATCGGTCCGTTCCGCTGGGCGGCCCTGTCCGGCAATCCGGAGGACATCTACAGGACCGACGCCAAGGTCAAGGAACTGCTGCCCGACAACAAGCACCTTCACAACTGGCTGGACATGGCGAAGGACCGCATCGCCTTCCAGGGCCTGCCGGCGCGCATCTGCTGGGTCGGTCTCGGCGACCGCCACAAGCTCGGCCTCGCCTTCAACGAGATGGTGCGCAACGGCGAGCTCTCCGCCCCGATCGTCATCGGCCGCGACCATCTCGACAGTGGTTCGGTCGCCTCGCCGAACCGCGAGACGGAAGCGATGAAGGACGGCTCGGACGCCGTCTCCGACTGGCCGCTCCTGAACGCGCTGCTCAACACCGCCTCGGGCGCCACCTGGGTGTCGCTGCACCATGGCGGCGGCGTCGGCATGGGCTTCTCGCAGCACTCCGGCATGGTCATCTGCTGCGACGGCTCGGACGATGCCGACCGCAGGCTGGAACGGGTCCTGTGGAACGACCCGGCCACCGGCGTCATGCGCCATGCCGACGCGGGCTACGACATCGCGCTCGACTGCGCCCGCGACAAGGGCCTGCGCCTGCCGGGCATCCTCGGGAACTGAACGGGGAAACGAGAGCGTGCCGGGCCTCAGATCGTCATGAGGCCCGGATACTGCAGCACCATCTGGTCGACGGAGAGCAGGCGAACGCCCTCGACAATCGCCTGGGCGACGAGGATCCGGTCGAACGGGTCCTTGTGCAGAAGTGGTAGCCGAGCGACCGCCAGCGCATGTTCGCCATTGATGGGAAGCTCGCCGTAACCGTTTTCCAGGAGGCGCTGGCGCAGCACGTGCGGATCGACGTGAAAATCGGGACGACCCTGCCCCTGCTTGATCGCGATTTCCCAGATGCTCGCGGAGCTGAACAGCACGTCGTTCCCGGCATCCTCGATCGCGGCCCGGAAGGCAGCGGGCAGCATGGCGTTGGCGCCGGCAGCCCAGAGCAGGACGTGCGTATCGAGCAACAACCTCATCGGGAGCGAAGGCCGCTGTCGTTGAACATGCCGGCGATCTCCTCGGCCATCATCGTGTCGAAATCCTCGGGGACGACGATCATGTCCTTCATGAAGCCGATCCGGCGCCTGTCCGCGACGTCCGCCTCATCGAGCGGCACGACCTTGACCATCGGCTTGCCGGCCTTGGCGATAATGAAGGCCTCTCCCTTCGCCGCCTTTTCGATCAGGCGCGACAGATGGGTCTTCGCCTCGTGGATGTTGATGGTATCCATGGATGCCTCGTTCGGACTTAGTCCACTAAACTTAGTTTAAACCGACACCGTGTCAAGGATCAGCGCATGCGTCAGCCGGAACCGAAAATCCTCGCCAGCAGCCGCCATCGCCGCATGCCGTGGAAGAACGGCGGCGGCGAGACGGTGGAGGTGGCCGTCTATCCGGAGGGCAGCGACCTGGCCGACTTCGGCTGGCGGGTGAGCATGGCGACGGTCGCAAGCGACGGGCCGTTCTCGAGCTTTCCGGGCGTCGACCGGACGCTTGCCGTCCTGTCCGGCGCCGGCATGGAACTGGAGATCGACGGCATGGGGCGGCAGGTCCTCGGACCCCACGGGGCTCCCCTCGCCTTTCCCGCCGATGCGCCGACCTTCGCCCGGCTGACCGGCGGGCCGATCACAGACCTGAACGTGATGACGCGGCGCGGCCTGTTCACCCACACGCTGGAGCGCATCTCGCTCGGCGCAGGGCAGCGGATTGCGGCGTCGCACGACTGGACCCTGCTGCTGGCGCTGGCAGACCTCGCGGTCGTGTCCGGCGACACGCCGTTCGCGCTTGCACCCCTCGACGTGCTGCTCGTCGAGGGAAGATGCGACCTCCGCGTCCCCCTCGGCCAGGCGCCGGGCGACGCCTGCCTGATCGGCATCGACGGCATCCACGCATAGCCGCTCGCGCGGACTTGTCGGGAGGGTGCGCCGGCGCTACACCGGCACATCCACAGATGGGAGACGTGAGATGAGACACCGGCAGTTCGGACGCACCGCCTTCACCACCACCGATATCGGCTTCGGTGCCTGGCAGATCGGCGGCTCCTGGGGCGACGTCAGCGAGGCGGACGGGCGCGCGGCCCTGAACGCGGCGCTTGACGCCGGCATGACCTTCATCGACACCGCCGACGTCTATGGCGACGGCCGGTCGGAAAAGATCATCGCCGAGGTACTGAAGGCGCGCGGCGGCACCCGGCCGATGGTGGCGACCAAGGCCGGTCGCCGGCTGTCGCCGCATACCGCCGACGGCTACACCAAGGCCAACCTCGAAGGCTTCATCGACCGCAGCCGACAGAACCTGCAGGTGGACCGGCTGGACCTCGTCCAGCTTCACTGCCCGCCGACCGAGGTGTTCTACCGGCCCGCGGTGTTCGAGGGGCTGGAGGAGATCAAGGCGTCCGGCAAGATCGCCGACTACGGCGTCAGCGTCTCAACGGTCGAGGAAGGCCTGAAGGCGATCGAATATCCGGGCGTCGTCAGCATCCAGATCATCTTCAACATCTTCCGGCAGCGCCCGGCGCATCTGTTCCTCAAGGAGGCAAAGCGCCGGAATGTCGCGGTGATCGCCCGCGTGCCGCTCGCAAGCGGGCTGCTGTCCGGCAAGATCACCCGCGACACCGCCTTCGCCGCCGACGATCACCGCAGCTACAATCGCCACGGCGAGGCCTTCGACGTCGGCGAGACCTTCGCCGGCGTTCCGCTCGAAGTCGGGCTACAGGCGGTCGAGGAGGTGCGCAAGCTGGTGCCGGCGGGCGCCGGCATGGCCGCGTTCGCGCTGAAATGGATCCTGATGAACGAGGCGGTCAGCGTCGTCATCCCGGGCGCCCGCAACGCCGCGCAGGCCGAGGCGAACGCGAAGGCGGCCGACCTCGCGCCGCTGTCCGCCGAGGTGATGGCCGCAACGGCCGGCATCTACGACCGGCTGGTGGCGCCCTACGTTCACCAGCGCTGGTAGGCGCCCCCGCCCCCCAAGATCGGCTTCTGCCCCGCCGGGATGGCGCCCGCCGCCATCCCGCTGCGCATTGACGTGAATGATATTCGCTATCATGCCTATCTATTTCGTTTATACTTTGCGCAGCGCTAGGCTCGCCCTACCCGTTTGAAGGGCACCGGGAAAAAGGGGAACGATCATGAAAAAGAGCATTGCCTTGCTGGCGCTTGTCGCCGCCAGCCTTATTGCCGCAACGGCTTCGGCCGAGACGTTGAAGATCGGCACGGAGGGCGCCTATCCGCCCTTCAACTACCAGGAACCGTCCGGCAAGCTCGCCGGCTTCGACGTCGACATCGGCCTTGCGCTCTGCGAGAAGATGAAGGTCGAGTGCGAGGTCGTCGCGCAGGACTGGGACGGCATCATTCCCGGGCTGCAGGCGAAGAAATACGACATGATCATCGCCTCGATGTTCATCACCGACGAGCGCAAGAAGCAGGTGTCCTTCACCGACCCCTACTATCTCGCCGCCATGACCCATGCCGCGCCGAAGGGTGCCGGCATCACCGACTTCACCAACGAGGGCATGAAGGGCAAGGTGATCGGCGCCCAGTCGGGCACGACCCAGGCGGACTATATCGCCGCCGTCTATCCCGACGCCGACATCAAGCTCTATCCGACCCAGGACGAGGTCAACCTGGACATGGCGAACGGCCGCCTGGACCTGCAGGTGGGCGACATGATCCCGCTGCTCGACTGGGTGACGAAGAACGAGGACGGCAAGGGCTGCTGCGAACTGATCGGCGAGCCGATCACCGACAAGAAGTTCGTCGGCGAGGGCGTCGGCATCGCCGTGCGCCAGGAGGACAATGCCCTGCGCGAGCGGATCAACCAGGCGCTGAAGGACATCCGCGCCGACGGCACCTACCAGAAGATCAACGACAAGTACTTCGCAATCGACGTCTATACGATGAAGTAGAGCCGGCTCCGGGCGGCCACCCTCCCGCGACGCGGGAAGGATGGCCGCCTTGCGCCCGCAACGCTCCGGCTCGCTTTCGGATCCCATGCCGACCAACCGCCTCGAACGCTTTGCCCACAATCTCGACTGGAACCTGCTTCGCACCTTCGTCGTGGTGGTGGAGGAAGGCAGCATCACGCGGGCGGCCAACCGGCTCTTGCTGCAGCAACCGGCCGTCAGCATGGCCTTGAAGCGGCTGGAGCAGACTGTCGGCCACAAGCTGATCGACCGCCGGCCGGGGCGGTTCGAACTGACGGAAGCCGGCGAGCGGCTGCATGCGCTTTGCCGCGACATCTTCACCGCCGTCGTGCGGTTGCCGGAAGCCATGGAGCCGACCGGCCAGGACGTCACCGGCCATATCACCATCCACACCGTCAGCCATGCGCTGAACCCGGACTGGGACCGCGCGCTCGCCGCCTTCTTCCGCCTGCATCCGCGCGTCACGGCCGGCGTCAGGGTGGAGACCACGGCGGACGTGATCCGCGCGGTGGAGCGCGGCATCGCGACACTCGGCATCTCGGACGGCATCATCCCGGCGGGTCTCGTCTGCACGCCGTTCTGCATCGAGACCTACGCGCTCTACTGCGGCCGCGGCCACCGGCTGTTCGGCAGCGAGGACGTCCGCGTCGAGGAACTGCGGGGCGAGCCCTATGTCAGCTTCATCTCCGACGTCCTCGGCGGCCCGCATATGGGCCCCGTCACGGCGGTCAGGGCGGTCGGCTCGTTCGGCCAGCAGGTGCGGGCGATCGCCTTCAACGTCGAGGAGGTGCTGCGGCTCGTCATCGCCAATGCCGGCATCGGCATGCTGCCGGTGCATCTCGCCCGCCCGGCCCTGTCGGCGGGCGAACTGTGGCAGCTGCCGCCCTATGACGACCTGCCGCAGACGGAGACCTTCCGCATCACCAATCCGGGAGCGGCCCTCAACCCCGCCGAGCGCGCCTTCCTGGCGCATGTGGGAGAGGTGCCGCTGTTCCGGCATCCCGCCTCATAAATTGCGTCGATATTCACCTTCATCCCTATAAATTTGAACGCGGGTCCCAGGTCGCCTAGATCGATGGCAAAGCCGCAGCGCGGCGGCGCATCTCCAACGGGGCCGAAACCATGCAGCATCATGACGTAGCCATCATCGGCGGTGGAATCGCCGGCCTGTCGCTGGCGCATTTCCTGGCGCCGCATCGCTCGGTCGCCGTGCTCGAGCGGGAGGCGGCCAACGGCTACCACAGCACCGGACGCTCGGCGGCCGAGTTCACCCTGCGCGACAATGCGCCGGCGGTGAATGCGCTCGCCCGGATCAGCCACGCCTTCTTGGCGCGACCACCCGAAGGCTTTGCCGCCGTTCCCCTCCTGACCGCCCGCGGCAGCCTCTGGATCGGTCCCGCCGGGCGGGAGGATGCCGTGGAACGCGCGCGGCTTGCGGCGAAAGCCGACGGCGTCGCGGTCGTTGCCCTCACCGTCGAGGACGCCGTCCGCCGCGTGCCCTTCCTCGATCCCGGCCATGTCGCCGCCGCCTATTTCGACCCGGACTACTGGGATATCGACGTGGACCAGCTGCTGCAGGGCTATGCCCGCACGGCACGGCGGGCGGGGGCGGAGCTGATCGCGGGCGCCGAACTGTTGCGGGCGCGCCACGACGGCCGTCGCTGGAGCATCGAGACGTCGGCGGGCACGTTCTCCGCCACAGTCCTCGTCGATGCCGCGGGCGGCTGGGCGGACACCGTCGCCGGCCTTTGCGGCGTCGCTCCGGCCGGCATCGTCCCGCATCGTCGCACCGCCATCACCGTCGACCTGCCGGCGGAGATCGACGCCGGCGCGCTGCCGGAGGTCAACGAGATCGACGAGACCTACTACTTCAAGCCGGATGCCGGCCGCCTGCTCGTCTCGCCGGCGGACGAGACGCTGTGCGAGGCCTCGGATGCGCAGCCCGAGGAGCTCGATATCGCCTATGCCGTCCACTATCTCGAAGAGGCCACCACGCTGAAGGTCAGACGCATCGCCAGCAGCTGGGCCGGCCTGCGCAGCTTTTCCGCAGACCGCCTGCCGGTCATCGGGCCGGCGGCGGACAACCCCGCCTTCTTCTGGCTCGCCGGCCAGGGCGGCTACGGCATCCTCACCTCCCCCGCCATCGGCGCGCTTGCGGCGGCGCTGATCACCGGGACGGCGCTGCCCGAAGCCTTCGAGGCGAACGCGGTCGACCCGGCCCTGTTCTCGCCGCGACGCTTCCGGCGATAGCGGCATCGAGCCGCCCGTACATCGAACCTGATTAAACAATTCAAAACTAATTTAACTTAATTCAATTGCGATCTGTTAATCATTATGGGCTGCAAGGATCGCGACAATGGGGCTTCTGGGTTCGAAAACCGCCACCGAATTGAAGGAATTGAAAGCGCGCTACCAGGCGCTGAGCGAGCGGTCGGCGCTGCTGGACGAAGCCTGCGGCGTCGGCCTCTGGGAAGCGGTGCTCAAGAACGGCGACGCCATGCATCCTGAGAGCAAGTGGACGTGGTCGGCCGAGTTCCGCCGGATGATCGGCTACGAGAGCGAGCAGGAATTTCCGAACGTCGTGCATTCCTGGTCGGGCCGTCTGCACCCCGACGACGTCGCCGGCACCTTCGCCGCCTTCGCCAAGCACCTCGAGGACAAGTCCGGGCGCTCGCGCTACAACATCGCCTACCGGCTGAAGATGCGCGACGGCTCCTATCGCTGGTTCCGCGCCACCGGCGGCTGCGCGCACCAGGCGGACGGCAAGACGATCCGCGCCTGCGGCTCGCTCACCGACATCCATGAGCAGATGCTGACCCAGCAGGCCGCAGCGACGGCCGCCGAGGAGGATCGCGTCGTCATCGACGGCCTGGCTGCCGGCCTGTCCGCGCTTGCCGCCGGCGACATGACCTACCGCATCACCGAGGACTTCGTGCCGAAGGCCGCTGCGCTGAAGAAGAACTTCAACCTCGCGGCCGACAAGCTGCAGGAGATGCTGGGCGGGGTCACCAGCGCGATCCGGAGCATGGTCTCCGGCTCGCGCGAGATCAGCCACGCCTCCGACGACCTGTCGCGCCGCACCGAGCAGCAGGCGGCATCGCTCGAGGAGACGGCCGCCTCGCTGGAACAGATCACCTCCACGGTGAAGAAGTCCGCCGACGGCGCCCGCCAGGTGGCGAGCGTCACCGCCGTCGCCCGCTCCGAGGCGCAGAAGTCCGGCGTGGTCGTCGAGAACGCCGTCGCGGCGATGGCGCAGATCGAGCAGTCCTCCAGCCAGATCGGCCAGATCATCGGCGTGATCGACGAGATCGCCTTCCAGACGAACCTCCTGGCGCTGAACGCCGGCGTCGAGGCGGCCCGCGCAGGCGAAGCCGGCAAGGGGTTCGCGGTCGTCGCCCAGGAAGTGCGCGAACTGGCGCAGCGGTCGGCGAATGCCGCCAAGGACATCAAGACCCTGGTGGCGACCTCCTCGCAGCAGGTGGCCGAGGGCGTGACGCTGGTGGGCCAGGCCGGCTCGGCGCTGACCGACATCCTGCAGCAGATCACCGAAATCTCCGGCCTCGTCGGCGAGATCGCCGCCTCGACGCAGGAACAGTCAACCGGCCTGCACGAGATCAACACCGCCGTGAACCAGATGGACCAGATGACCCAGCAGAACGCGGCCATGGTCGAGCAGACGAGCGCCTCCAGCCACACGCTCGCCCAGGAGGCCGACCAGCTGTCGCAGCTCGTGGGCCAGTTCCGCCTCGGCGGCGACGACCGTCAGCACGCCGGCGCCCATCGCGTCCGGAAGGCCGCATAGTCAGGCCGCTCCCGGCTCCCCTCGCGGCCGCAGGTTCGGCCGGAGTTTCCCGGCACCGCCCAAGAACAACGCCGCGCGTCCCGCCAGACGCGCGGCGTTTTCTTTTGCCCACGTCAGCGCAGGCCAAACGTTCAAGGGGCGCCGAAGCGCCCCTTTTTCCTATTTCTGCTCGATGACCTGTCCTTCCGGGCCGCCTGCCGTCGGCAGGCGGTTGCCCTCGCGGTCCTTCCACCAGCGCGACAGGAACAGGAGGATCGGGCCGCCGATGTAGATCGACGAGGACGTCGCGACGATGACGCCGAAGACCATCGGCCAGGCGAACGGCTTGACGGTGTCGCCGCCCCAGATCGCCATCGGCAGCAGCGAAACGGCCACCGCGACCGAGGTGAAGATGCATCGCATGATCACCTGGTTGATCGACAGGTCGATCAGGTCGGAGAACGGCATCGACTTATACTTGCGCAGGTTCTCGCGCATGCGGTCGTAGACGACGACCTTGTCGTTGACCGAGTAGCCGATCAGCGTCAACACGGCGGCGATCGCCGTCAGGTTGAAGTCGATCTGCATCAGCGCGAAGAAGCCGATCATCTTGGTGATGTCCAGGATCAGCGTCGCGATCGCGCCGACGGCGAAGTGCCATTCGAAGCGCCACCAGATGTAGATCAGGATCGCCAGCATGCCGAGACCGACGGCGATGAAGCCGGAGCGGGCGAGCTCGGTGCTCACGGTCGGGCCGACGACTTCGGTGCGTTCGAAGCTCGCGTCCGGAATGACCTCCGACACGCCCTGGCGGATCTGGTTCAACGCTGCCGTCTGCGCCTCCTCGCTGCCGGGCTGCCGCTGGACGCGGATCAGCACCGAGGTGCCGTGGCCGAACTCCTGCAGCGCCACTTCGCCGAGGTTCAGGCCCTCCAGCTCCTCGCGCAACGTGCCGAGATCGATCGGCGTCTTCGAGGTGGCCTCGACCTGGATGCCGCCGACGAAGTCGATGCCGTAGTTCAGGCCGGGGGTGAAGAACAGGATGATCGAGCTGATCGACAGGAACGCCGAGACGCCGATCGCCACGAAGCGGCCGCGCATGAAGGAGAAGCTCGGAATGCTGCGCACCGCGCCGAGGATCGAATGGATCTCGATCTTCTTCATCTTGCGGCGAACGACGGCCTCGCGCATCAGCAGGCGGACGACCGTGATCGAGGTGAACATCGAAATCGCGATACCGATGATCATGGTGATCGCAAAGCCGCGGACCGGGCCGCTGCCGAACATGAACAGCAGCAGCATGCCGACCATCGTCGTCATGTTGCCGTCGACGATCGTCGCATAGGCCTTGTTGAAGCCGACGTCGAGCGCCTTCATCGCGCCCGAGCCGGAGGCGGTCTCCTCGCGGATACGGGCGTTGATGAGGATGTTGGCGTCCACCGCCATGCCGATGCCGAGGATGATGCCGGCGATGCCGGGCAAGGTCAGCGTCGAGCCGAGCAGGCCGAGGATGCCGATCGTCATGATCGTGTGCAGGATCAGGCCGACGACGGCGATCAGGCCCCAGGCGCTGTAGAGGCCGACCATCAGGGCGACGACGAAGGCGAGGCCGGCGAGGCCGGTATAGAGGCCCATGCGGATGGAGTCGCTGCCGAGGTTCGGGCCGACGGTGCGCTCCTCGATGATGGTGAGCGGGGCCGGCAGGGCGCCCGAACGCAGCAGCGCGGAGAGAACCGTCGCCTCCTGCGGGGTGAAGTTGCCGCTGATCTGCCCCTGGCCGCCGAGGATGGGCTCGCGGATGACGGGTGCGGTCAGCACCTTGCCGTCGAGGACGATGGCGAAGGGACGGCCGACATTGGCCTTGGTGACTTCACCGAACTGGCGCGCGCCGGTCGTGTCGAAGGTGAACGAGACGATCGGCTCGTTGGTGCGCTGGTCGAAGCCGGCCTTGGCATCGGCCAGACGGTCGCCCGAGATCGTCACGCGATCCTCGACGGCGTATTTCTGGCCGTCGTTGGCGCCCGGCAGGATCGTCACGCCGCGGGGCGGCACGCTGTTCGGATCGACGGAGGCATCCAGCATGTGGAAGCTCATCTGCGCGGTCGAGCCGAGCAGCTGGCGAAGCCGGGTCGGGTCCTGCAGGCCGGGCAGCTGGACGAGGATGCGGTCGCCGCCCACGCGCTGGATCAACGGCTCGGCGACGCCGACCTGGTCGACGCGGCGGCGGATGATCTCGAGGCTCTGGTCGACGGCCGCGGTCATGCGGTCGGCGACGCCCGCCTCGGTCAAGGTCACGCTGATCGTGTCGCCCTGCTGCTGGACGTCGATGTCGGAGGCGCTCGCCCCGAAGCCGAGCGCGCCGGCGGGGGCTGCGAGGTTGCGGATCTCCGGCAGGACCTTGTCGCGCGCTTCCGGCGACGACGGGGTCACGACGATGGTGGTGCCGTTCAGCCGGGCGGCCGAGGCCCGTTCGCCGGCGGTCCGCAGGATGCCGCGGACGTCGTTGAGCAGCACGTCCATGCGCGCCTTGGTCAGGGCGGCGGAATCGACCTCGAGGACGAGATGCGAACCGCCCTTCAGGTCGAGGCCGAGCGTCACGGGCTTGGCCGGCAGGAACCTGCCGAAGCGCTCGAGCTGCGACGGCGTCAGGATGTTCGGAACGGCGGTGAGGACGCCGAAGATGATGATGACGAGATAGGCCGCGAGGGCCCATTTGGATGTGCGCATGGAAGTGTCCGCTTCAGGTGCGAGAGAGCGTCGGGCCCTGGGCCGCGAGGCTCCGGTATCGTCGGAAATTCGGCGCGCCGTGGCGCCGGTGGCGGCCCTCGAGGGCCGTCAGAGGACGCCTTGCGGGGGCGCCCGCCCGTCAAAATGGTGCCGGGGTGCTGCGGAATGGACCGCCGCGTCCGGCAGCGGCAGACGTGCAAGGTCAGCAAGCCCGGCCAGGGGCGCCGGCCGGCTGGAAAGCGGCAGACCGAGTTCCGGCCACGGATCGCCGCCACCGGTCGCCTTCGCCTTGGCGGCACGCCGTTCGGTGGCGCTCGCGGTCAGGTGCCAGCTGTCGCTGCCGTTCGATCCGCCGCCCGCCGAAAGCGGGCGGGTGCTGCCGGTCGCCTTGTCCGCCGCCGCGCGCGAAACCGCCGGATCGGCGGCGGCGCGGAAGGAAATCTTGCGTTCGAGGGTGACGAACTGGCCGACGACGAGCGCGAGCATGAGCAGGAACGCCCCGAGGAAACCCCGCTGCCGATCCTTGCCACCGCTCAATTGTCCAACCGTCATGGCACTCGCCCGTAGACGCTCCGGCACCGGGCCGAAGCACCGTGCCAAGAACCATCGGTGCCGCCCCAAGTCAACCCCGACGGCCGAGATTGCGTGCGGGGCGGGCATTCCCGGCCGCTACGCGCAAGCGCTGCCCGCCGCCCCGGCATGGCCGGCAACCGGGGGCCCGCCAGCGAGCCGGTACGCTGGCGCTGCCCGGCGACTTCCGCCGGTTCATGGGCGCCCGCCTGCCCTCAGGATCCTCCCCCTGCCCGGCAAATGCAAGCGCACCGGCGCTCGGTTCCCTTCAGGCCGCGCGCACCTGACTGTTACACGCGGGTCACCTTGGCGACGTAGCGTCCGGTCACGGCCAACGATTCCCCAAAGGCAGGTCCGCATGATCGACGAGCGCCAGGACGAGGGCCACCCCGGCAGCGCCGCATTCGACCATGCCGCTACCCGCCGCCGGTTCTCCGCCATCCTCGCCGGGCTTGCGGACGATCAGGGGCGCGAGCGCATCAGCGTCGGCGACATCCTCGCAGCCATGGGCGACCGCGCCTTCGGGGCGCTGATGCTGATCTTCGCGCTGCCGAACATCCTGCCGACGCCGCCCGGAACCTCGGCGGTCCTCGGCGCCCCGCTCGTCGTGCTCGCCGCCCAAATGACGCTGGGGCTGAGGCCGTGGCTGCCGCAGATCATCGCCGGAAGGTCGATGACGACGCGGGATTTCGCGGCCGTCGTCGGCCGGCTGATGCCGTTGCTGCTGCGCGCCGAACGCCTGCTGCGGCCACGGCTGTCGTTCCTGACGACGCCGCCAGCGGAAAACGTCATGGGCGCGGTCTGTCTCGTGCTTGCGGTGGTGCTGTTCCTGCCGATGCCGCTCGGCAACATCCTGCCGGCGCTCGCGGTGTCGCTCACCGCCTTCGGCATCCTGGAGCGCGACGGCGTGTGGGTGATCGCGGGCCTCGTCTGTGCCGTCGTCGCCCTGGCCGTGGTCGGCGGGGCGCTGGCCGCGGCCGTGCTTGCCTTCATGCTGGTCGTCCAGCATCTCGTGCTCTAGCACGGACCGCGGCGGCGCGGCCCGCCTCACAATTCGTGGACGGTGACGCTCGGGCAGGCCCGCCGGGCGATGGCGCAGAGGTGCTCATGGTGCGTCAGGTAGACGACCTGCCCTACCCTCGCCATGTCGGCCATCAGTCGGAAGGCGTTGAAGGCGCGGCCGTCGTCGAAGGTCTCCATGATGTCGTCGGCGACGAAGGGCAGGATCTCCCGGTTCGCCGCCACCTCGTGATAGCCGGCAACCCGAAGCGCCAGATAGAGCTGGAAGCGCGTTCCCTTGGACAGTTCGCGCGCGAGCTTCGTGCCGCCCGACGCCGCGGCCGCGACGAGGATTTCCTGGTCCTTCTCGAGCACGGTGGCGAGCCCCGCATATTCGCCGCCGCTGATCGTGCGAAAGGCGTCCGAGGCCTGGCGCATCATCGCGCTGCGGTGCCGTTCCCGGTAGAGCCGCAGGGCCGCCTCCACCGCCTGGATGCCGGCGCGGCCGGCGACATAGCCCCGCGCCCGCTCGGCAAGGTCGATGATCAGCGTGCGCCGCCGCTCCTCGATCGCGGCGACCCTGCCGTCCGCCGCGACGGCGGCCAGCGCATCGGCAGCCTTGATCCGCGCCGCATGCGCCGCGCGCACCTCTCCGTCCTGATCCTCGTGCAGCGCCCGCAGCCGGTCGCGCTCGCGCAGCAGGTCCGCCTCGTCGGTGGCCGCAAGCGCGGCCTCGGCCTCCTCGGCGGTCGCGGTCAACATGGCGCGCGCAAGGTCGAACGCGGTCTCGTCGGCGCGCTGGCGCAGTTCCTCGCGCTCGCGCAACCGCTCCAGGGCCCGGGCGGCATCCGCCAGCGTCTCGCAGCCGAGGGCAGCGCACATGTCGCCCGCCTGGCGCCGGTGAACCGCAAGCCGGTCGTCCACGTCGCGGCCCTCCGCCTCCAGCCGCTCGAGCTCCGCCCGGAGGCTGGCGCTGCGGGCGGATACCTCGCGGGCGCGGCCGAGCCTGTCGGCCAGTTGACGCAGCAGGGCGAGCGGATCGTCCGCCTGCTCCCCGAGCCGGGCCGCCAGGTCGGCGGTGAGGCGGCGGAAATCGGCTTCGTCGCGCCGCATGCCCTCGATCCGCCGGTCGAGTTCGCGCCGCGCATCGACCAGCCCGGCTATGTCGCGGATGAGGGGAAGCAGCGCGCCGGCACGCGCCGCATCAGCCGCAAGTCCGGTCGCGGCGAGCCAGGTGCCGTCGCAGGCGGCGTCCCAGTCCGCCTGCCATGCCGCCACCGCGGCCTCGGCCGCCGCCCGGCCCGCCTGCCGCTCGCGCTGCTTTGCCTCCGCCGACACGAGGGCCGCGCGCGCGTTGCGCCCCACGGCGATGACCTCCGCAAGTGCTGCGGCGCGATCGTCGGCGCGCAGCAGCAGTTCGTCGAGAACGCCGGCGGACATCTCCACCGGCACCGGGCTTGCCAACGCCTGCGACAGCCGCCCGGCCATCTCCTGCGCCTCGCGCATCGTCGCCGAGACGGCGGCACTGCGTTCGGCCAGATGATCGGCGGCGGTCCGCGCCGCCCGCAGGTGCTCGATGGCGCGGTCGATCGCCTCCAACTCGGCCAGCGCCCCTGCCAGCCAGGCTGCGACGGGCTCGGCCTCCGGTTCCCGCCAGGCCTCGGCCTGCGCAACGGAAGCGGCGGCGCCGAGCGAGGCCGCGGCAGGACCGGATGCGGCTCCCCGCCCGCGTCCTGCCCGAACGGCCGTCGTCCGGCCGTCTCCGTTTGCCGCCGCCCGGATCCCGAGCCCGGACGCCAGGCGCCCGATCCTGTCGTCCAGAAGGCCGCGGTCTTCGCCCGCGCGCTCCAGATCGGCCTCCAGCGTCTCCAGCCGCGCCTCGTTTGCAGCCAGCGCCCGCTCGGTCAGGCGCAGCTCGGACAGCTGCCCCGCCTGGGCAAGGCGCTGGTCGGCGGCGTGATCGTCCTTGCGCAGCAGGACCTCGAAGCGCTCGGCAGTCTCTTCGTCGCGGGCGGCGCGATGCGCCTGCCAGGCCTGGTCGCGCGCGCGGCGCAGCGCCCTGGCCTCCTCGTCGCTGACCAGCACCTCGTCCCGGCGCATGCGCTCCAGGCCTGCGCGCTGGCCGGAAAGCTCGCGCATGAGGTCGCGCGCCTGCTCCTCCATCCGCTCCACGCTCTCGGCATGCCGGCGAACCGCGGCCTTGAGGCTTTCCACCGCCTCGCGTCCGGGAATGTCCGCCCGCCGGACGTCCTCGACATCGCCCGCGGGCCCGCAGCGCTCGAGGGCGGCCGCCAGCGCCGCCC